>DATDFN010000344.1:0-14873 GCA_036522615.1 Binatia bacterium
CTTCGCAATACGCCGCCAGAAAAGCCTTCGCACGTCCACGGCTATTCTTGATGAAGTCGCGCCGCGCCGAGAGATCGCTCGCGCTCGTATAAATACCCAGCTCCTTCAGGTCGGCCAGAACCGATAATTTGATGCCTCGCATGTCCGCTTCGTAGAGATTGTCGGGGCTCACGAGCGTCGCGTCGATATTTCCCTGCTGCATGACGAGGACCCGCTTGATCGATTCCGCGAGCCCGGTCTGGAGAATCTGCACGTCCTTTCCTGGGACGAGCCCAAGCTTGAGCAAAGCGCGGCGCAGCGAGAAATCGATCGTCGTGCCGGGGCGGCTCGTGCCGACCGTCTTGCCGCGCAGCTGCTCGACCGAAGTGATTGAACCCCGCGCCGCGAGCTTCCACGCGCCAGCGCCGAACGTGCCGATGACCGCGAGGGGCAGTCCCTTCGCCGCCGAGACGACGGTCGTCGTCGCCGGCGCGCCGAGAATATCGACGTCGCCGCCCATGAGAGCGCCGATCGCGGCGTTGCCGGCGGCGATCACGATCAGGTTGACGTGGAGGCCGTACTTTTCGAACAGGCCGGCGTCCTTGGCGATCCAGAGCGGAATGCGGCTGCCGGTGACCGAAGCGTAGGAAACGTTGAGCGGCTGGAGCGGTTTGACGCTTTTGTCGTCCGCGGCACGGGCAGCCGAGCCGAATAAAAGTACTACCAGGAGGATGAACAGCGTGCGAGGCACGATCGGTCGTCAGCTCGCGAAATACCGATAGGCGATATCGTGGCGCGTCTCCTGATTGTCCCAGCGGAAGCGCGCGGCGTCCAGCGCTTTGCGCTGGAGCTCTTTCGTGTTGCAGTATTTTTTAAGGATGCGCTCGTTGATGTCGCCGTGCTCGTCGTTCGCGTCGCTGTGGACGTGGTAGAACTGCAGCGCCGTCTCCGGCACTCCGTAGTAACGCTTCAGCGCCTCGCCTTCGTCGAGAAAATCGCCGCGGCCGTACTCCTCCTTCGGCGTGTAGCGCTTCCACATGCCCCCTTCGGTCGCGTAGGTCGCGGCGACGCCCTCGATCCAGCTCCGGTTCTTCGCGAAGTCGAAGACCGCGTCGACGGTGAAGCGGTAGACCGGCAGGACGTCGGCAAAACTGTTCATCGTCTCGCGCGGAATGCCGAGCGCCTCGGCGACCTTGAGCCACATTTCGTAATGCGCGCCTAGCCCGCCGCCGACGACATCCTGCCCTTCCTCGTCGATATACTTTCTCAGCAGCATGCGGCGCGCTTCCGGATACGGGCAGTTGGCGATGATCTGCGCGTCCTTGCGGTTGATGTTGACGAGAAAATAATAGCGGTTCTTGACGTATTCGGCGACTCCCGCGCGCGGCACTTTGCCGGTGCCGACGGCGACGCGCCACGGGTGCGGCTGCTTGATGCGGCCGGCCCTCACGTAATCGCGCCGCGCCTGCCAGATCGCGGCGATGAAATTGTCCGGCGCGAGTCCCGGCTCATCCGTACGGATCGATTCCAGTCCAGCCATGGAAATTGTTTGTACACGCGCCGCCGCGGCTTGTAAAGACGGACGTTGACAAGCGTGAGCGGAGCTTTATATCTTTGTAGCGCATGGAAAAATGCCGCATCTGGATACGCGTGCCGATTCCCGCTGAAGATATGCAGGCTCTGCGACGCGATTTTCCGCACGCGCAGTTCATCATGGACGACGGCGATATGCGGAACGTGGAGGAGATTGACGGCGTTTTTACCGATGATCCCGTGCCGGAGAATCTTTTATCTCGCATGCAAAACCTCCGCTGGCTCCACGTCACGCGCGGCGGCGCGAACGCCTATCTGACGCCGGAGGTGAAGCGCCGCCCGATCGATGTGACCGGCTCGAAAGGCATCCACGGCCGCTCGTTCTCCGAGTTTGCTCTCGCGTGCGTCTTCGCTCTGGCGAAGAAACTGCCCGAGTGCTGGGAAAATCAACAGAAAAAAAACTGGCAGCGCGTCGAGCCGGAAGAGGTCGCAGACAAGACCCTCGGCATCGTCGGCCTCGGCACCGTCGGCACTGAGCTCGCCGAGAGGGCGAAGGCGCTGGGGATGAGAGTCGTCGCGACCAAGCGCACGGCGGGCCACATGCCGCCTTCCGTCGACGCGCTCGGCGGACCGGAGTTTCTGCCGCAGCTGCTCCGCCAATCCGATTTTGTCGTGCTCTCGCTGGCCTCGATCCCGTCCACGGAAAAAATGATCGGCGAAAAAGAGCTGCGTATGATGAAGCCGGGCGCGTATCTCATCAATCTCACCGGCGGCAAAGCCGTCGAGGAAAAAGCGCTCATCCGCGCGCTCAAAGAGAAATGGATCGCCGGCGCGGCGCTCGACGCCTTCGCCAAGCAGCCGCTGCCGGCCGAATCGGAGCTTTGGAGCCTGCCGAACGTCATGATCAGCGCGCGCGCGGCCGGCGCGACCGCGCAGAAATGGGAGCTCATGCTGCCGATCTTCGCCGATAATCTCAGGCGCTTCATTACCGGCGCGCCGTTGAGGAACGTCGTCGATAAGGAGCTGGGATATTGAAGCGCGGACGCTTGTAGCGCGTCAGCGCCGTATGCTAGGGAGTTGATCGAGGAAGGAGACGGTTATGGCATCTCTTATTTATCTCGCGACCGACGAGGGCGTCGTAACGCTTAAAAACCAGGACGGGCGTGAGTGGAGCGTGGAGTATCATGGGCTCAAGGACTGGGAAGTGCCGAAGATCGCCGTCTCCCCTGCCCGCCCGAGCGTCGTCTTCGCCGGCACGCGCGGCGACGGCGTGTGGGTGAGCGAAGACGCGGGCCAGAGCTGGAAAAAGCCGTGTTACGGCAAGCGCGGACCCGGCAAGGTCCGCTGCGTCACGGTCGCTCCGCGCGAACCGAACACCGTCTACGCCGGCACCGAGCCGATCGACATCTTCGTCAGCCGCGACGGCGCGAAAAGCTGGGAGCGCATCGACTCGATCTGGAACATCCCTTACGTCGCTTCCGTCGTATACCCCGTCTCGACGGTCGAGCCGCACGTGCGCGACATCACGATTGATCCGGAAAATCCGCAGACGATCTATGCCGCGCTCCAGGTCGGCTACATGGTGAAGAGCACCGACGGCGGCAAAAGCTGGAAGCTCCTGAACAAAGGCTTGGACGCCGACGTCCACACGATCGTCGTCGATCCGCGCGACCCGAAGTCGCTTTTCATCGCCACCGGCGGGCACGACTACCGCCAGGGCACCGCGCCGGGCCGGGCGCTTTACCGGAGCCGCGACGGCGGCGAGAGCTGGGAGCCGACCGCGATGGATTTCCCGCTGGAATACTCCGTGCCGCTGGCGATGAACCCGAAGAATCCTTCCGTGCTTTATTCCGCGCTCGCCAAGAGCCAGCCCGGCGCGTGGAAGAAGCGGCCGAGCGGCGCCGAGTCCGTGATGATCCGCACTAAAGACGGCGGCAAAACCTGGCAGAAGCTTAACGGCAAGATGTCCGAGATCAACAAAGACTTCGCCGAGGCGATCGCCATCGACCCGGGCGATCCGAACCGTGTTTACGCGGCGCTCCGCGGCGGCGAGATTTACGCCAGCGCCGACGCCGGCGACAATTGGGAGAAGATCGGCGTGAAGGTAAGCTCGGTCTCGGACATGAAGTGCGTGAGCGCGTAGCGCTCAGCGCCACTCCGCGAAGCCCATCGCGCAGCCGACGCCGTTCATCGTGCGGTAGAGCGGCTGATAGTCGAGCATCGCGCCCGGCCGGTCGGCCGCGGCGGCGGTGACGATCCAGTTGCGGATCTCGGAAGTTCCCTCGATCAATACCGGCGCGGGCATCGACGCGAGAAATTTCTGGTCGTTGGTCTTGAGCGCCTGAATGAATCCCGCGTCGAGGCTTTCGTCGATCCTGGTGTGGCTCAGGCCGCCGGAGCCGATGATCGCGACGCGGCGCGGCTCCGGAAACGCGCGGATCGCCGCGGCGAGCGCCCTGCCGAATTCCACGCAGCGCTTCGGCGACGGCGCCGGCGGATAGTACGTATTCACCATGATCGGCAGGATCGCGTAGCGCGCGTCGGGATTTAAAAACTTCAGCACGCGCGCGAACGCGTGGCCGAGCCCGCCCTCGTAGCGCGTCTTCTTCGAATATGACGGGTCGAAGCCGGCCTCCATGAGCCGGTCGATGAGCGCGACGCCGAGCGCGTCGTCGACTCTATACTTCGCGCGGTTCTCCGTCGGTGGCTCCTTCAGATAGCGCAGGCTGGTGCTCGCCTCGACCTCCTTGCCGATGAAGACCGTGAACGGCGGCATGTTATCGTCGACGAGGTTCTCGTGCTGGTCGTCGCCCACGACGATGACGGTGTCGGGCGCCTTGCGCGCGAGAATCTCGCGCAATTGCTCGATCGCCGCCATGCAGCGCCGCCACTTCTGCCATTTGACCTCGAGCGTTTCGTTTGCGAGCTCAGGCCGCTCAGGCAGCGGATCCCAGCTGCGCGTGTTTAGCAGGCCCCAATGGTCCGGGTCCAGCATCAACTGCGGCGCATGCGACATCGCAAGGCAGGAGACGATCTCGGCCATGCTCGATTAAGACATCATCCCCTTCGGCTTGTCAACGACGCGCGGATGATATAACTCGCAAGAATCACCTGCGAGCGAAAGGAGAACTTTATGGCGAAGCGAACCAGCATCGAGATGCACGGCCTGGCGCACGGCGCGCCGATCCCGAACGGCGCGAAGATCGGGAATATGGTGTTTTCGTCGGCGATCTCGGGAAAGAACACCGAGACGGGCAAAGTGCCTGAGAACCCGGACGAACAGGCGGAGGTGCTATTCCGCAATATTCACAAATTCATGGAGCTCGCCGGCGGCACGCCGGACAACATCGCGCACATGACGGTGTTTCTAAAGGACGAGAAACAGCGCGATTCGATCAACAAAGCGTGGATCAAGATGTTCCCCGACGAGCACAATCGCCCGGCGCGCCACGCGCTCACGGCGGATATCCGCGGGGGATTGTTATTTCAGGTCGAGCTGATCGCGGTTTTGTAACGGCCCTCACCCCGACCCTCTCCCGCAAGCGGACAAGGGAGTTGATCCGTTTCCGTACCGCTTCTTGTTCCTTCTCCCTTTGGGGAGAAGGTTAGGATGAGGGCTGGCTGCTACGTATAGCTCCACTCGTACTCGCGGTTGCGATAGGCCTCGTCGGGCATAAGACTCTTGAAGCCGCGTTTGCCGAGCTCGCTCTCGAAGCGCGCGCGGATCGATAGGTCCTCGTCGGGGTATTCGATCTGGTCGCGCGCGCGGTCTTCGAGCTTCTCGCTGATGCCGTTGAAGCCGCGCGGCGGATGAATCGCGAGATAGCGCGCCGCTGCGCCGCCGACGTTGAAGTGCTGGTGAAACCAGCGGTTCGGCGGCACGAACGCGCTCGCCTCGTGCCACGGGATGACGATTTTCTCGCCCCCTTCGGGCCACATGATCGAATAGCCCTCGCCCGCCGGAATCACGATCATGTATCCCGGCCCATGGCGGTGGCCCTTCTTATAGGTCTGCGCGGGAAAAACCGACATGTGGCCGGAGATCGGCGAGCCGGGAAAGCCGACCCAGACGACGCGTCCGCCTGCGCCCCGTCGTTTGAACGTGTCCAGACGGTCCCACGCGCGCATGTCCGGAAAGAAATTCCCGACCCAGATATTGCGGCCCTCGCCGCCGCGCCCCGCGTCGGGAAGAAACTCGACCTTCGCCTCGGAGTAGACGTCGCCGTTCGTGGACGCGAGACGGCTCGAATCGCTCAGAGGATTCTTGAAGAGAAAATCCGTGTTCGGCACCGCCGCCATCGCGAGCGGCAGATAATTGCAGTGGAGCAGCCGGACGACGTCGTTGCCTTGCAGATTGCTCACCTGCCAGTGGCACGTGCCGGGTATCAGAAACATGCTGTGGCTCTGCCACTCGAAGACGCGCTTCGGCCCGCCGTCGTTCCACACGGTCGTGATGCCGCGGCCTTTGAGCACGTAGACCGCTTCGTCGAACACCATGCGCATCGGCGGCAGCGTCTTGCCCGGCGCGATCTCGGTCACGTACGCGCCGGTCACGCCCTCCTGCCCGGCGAGCTGCAAAAACGCCGCGTCGCAGTCGCGCTCGCTCCAGCGCCCCAGCTCGATCGTGCGCAGGTCCTCGATGTAATAGCCCCTGTGAATGGGCACGCCGATCGAGCCGATCCACGCGTCGTAAGGATTGGTCCGCTGATACATCGTCGCATTCGTTCCAGCCATAGTCGCTCCCAAATTATTTTTTGCGCTCCGCCAGCGCGCGGTCGAGCACTTCGTAGATCGGCTTCATCTCCATGTACTCCGGCCGATCGGACATCAGATATTTGACGCCGTCGCTGCGGCGCAGCTCCGCGGGTACCATGTCTTTCGGGATATCGATCCGCAGCGACTCTTCCGAGTTGCTCGGGGTGTTGGCGATTTTCTGATAGGCGAGCTGGCCTTCCTTCGACAGGAGCCAGTTGACGAAGACCTTCGCAGCGCCCGGATGCGGCGCCTGATTCATCAGCACGACCGAGCCGCTGTTGCCGGACGAGACCGCCGGCGGCTCTTTCCAGCGCGCGGTGGGAAATTCGTCGACCGGCAACCCCTGCTGCTTCGCCTTCTGAATATCGCCGCTGCCGCAGAAAAAACAGATCGAGAATTTTCCGTTGGCCAGCCAGTCGATCGACTGCCGGAGCTCCTGCGTCAGCGTTACGTCCATGTCGCCGTAAAGATGCCGCAAAAACTCCGCGCCGACTCCGGGTGTGTAATAGAGGATGCGGATCGCGATGCGTTGGCTGCCGGAGACCTTCGGGTCCTTGGAAAGAATTTTGCCTTTCCATTTCGGTTGGAGAAGGTCCCAATAGGAATTGAACTCGCGCGGATTGACGAGCTTGGAATTGTACGACACGTAGCCGTTCGCGACGCTGGCGACGAAAGAGAAAATATATTTGTTATCGGGATCGATGTAGTGGTGCTTCCCCTGCCACCATTTCGATTCGTCGGTCACTTCTGGGAGAATCAAAGCGCTGCGGACCGGGTCCATCGCCTTCGCCGGATAGAAAACCGTGTACGGCGTCGTCGGGCCGCTGATGTAGACGTCCGTGAGATACTTGCCGGCCCTACGCTCGGCCATGATGCGCGGGCCGAACTCGGTGCCGCGGCCCATGACGGTCGTTACGGCGATTTCGGGGAATTTTTTCTGAAACGTCTGCGCGACCGCTTCGAGCACGCCCTCGCCCTGGTAGAGATAGAGCGTGATCTTGCCTTCCCTCTTGGCCGCCGTGACGGCGCGCTCCCACTCCCCTTCTTTCGCTTCGGCGGCGAAGAGATTGTTTGCCGATAGCAGAAGCGACAGGCAGAGGACGATCCAGATCATACTAGAAAACCTGAGAATCGAAACTAGAAACCGCCGTCAGGCAGGGACGCGCAATATGGAACGGTAGCGCCGCGACTGCCGCGCCCGCGGGCCGAGCCGCCCCGTCAGAAAGCGCTCGCGGCTCTCGGTCGGAAGCTCGAGCCGGACGTTCGCCGCGGCGTCGCGAAAAACGTTCATCGGGTCCTTGCCCTCCTCGACGAGCTTCATCTGATGATCGAGCAAATGGCGGTACATGACGACGCCGCGGTCCGATTCGCCGAGCGTCTCTTTGGTGCGATCGAAGATCGGTTCCTGCGAGACGAAGATCGCGTTGTCCTGCGGGTCGACGTCGCCGTCGAGCTGATCGACGCGCGGCTGGCCGTGCTCGTCGAGCGTCGGCGACGGCATGTCGTAGAGCGGAACCTCCGCGTCGCCTTGCCGCTCGCCTTCGCTCAGCGGATGGACGGAGTAATACCATTGCGCGGTATGCGTCGCGTCGACCGGCACGCGGAAGCGCAGCATGTCGGGCCCCTTCTGCGTGCAGGGAAAGACGAGCCAGTGGCCGATCTTCCAATCGTCGGACTCCTCGGTCTCGTGCTCCAGAATTCTGCGTTTAATGATGCCGTAGTTTGCGAGATCGAAGGCGATCTTGACGTGATGGATGCGTTTGCGCTTTCTCTCGTGCCGGCCGGTCCGGTCGGCGGCGAAGTTGCGGAAGACGCCGTGTAGCCACTCGACGTGAACCGGATCGAGGATATTCTCCGCCGATTGCAGCCAGTGGCAGCCGGTCGTCGTGTAGCCGATCTCGCGCCACGCGTTCTCTTCGACCATCAGATCCCAGCGCGGCAGCAGCGGCGCGGGCTGTTTTCCGAAGTAGCCAAAAATCAGCCCGCCGAGCTCCTCGACCTGGTAAGACGGCAATTTAATGTTTTCCTTTAGATTCTTCTCCGGCCGCACCGTTTCTTCGAACGGTTGCTCGGTGCAGCGCCCGTCCGCATCGTACTTCCAGCCGTGATAGGGACAGCGGAGCCCGTCGGGCTCTGGGATGCCGTAGACCAGTCCCGCGCGCCGGTGCGCGCAGTATGCGCCGATGAGTCCGAGCTTGCCGCGGCCGTCGCGATAAAGCACGAGGTCCTCGCCGAGGATCCGTACCTGCTTGGTCGGATGGCGCGTCAGCTCCGACGCCGCGGCGATCGGATACCAGTAGCAGCGCAGCAGCCGCCCCATCGGCGTTTCCGGGCCGATCTGAATGAGTCTTTCGTTGTCTTGTTGCGTCAGCATAAGGACCTCGCTACTTTCCTTGTCCCACCGCCTGGTTGACGAGCTTCATCAAAGAATCGGTGTCCATCACTTCCGGCGCCCAGGTGACGATATAATTTCCGCCGTCGCGCCGCCGCATGTACGGCTTCACGTCGGTCTTGGGAATGTCGATGCGCAGCGAGTCGTTCGACTGCGCTTCCTTTTGAATCTCGATCTGCCCGTCGCGCGACAGCAGCCAGTTGATAAATACTTTCGATGCCGCGGGATGCGGCGATTTGTCGACCCAGACGAACGTAAACGCGCCGGGCTCGAGCGCCGCGCCCTCTTTCCACAGGCTCGTATCCACGACATTGATCGCGAGCCCCTGGGCTTTCGCCTGCAATATATCATCGCCGTTGCCGAAAAGCAGAATGGAAAACTTCTTCGCCGCGACCCAGTCGATCGCCTGCCGGTAGTCGCGCGAGAGCGCCGCGCCCGATTCGGCGAAGAGCCTTTGCAGATATTTCGGCCCGAGCTGCTGGTTGTAGTAAACGAAGCGCGCCCCGCTGCGGCCGTAGCCGCCGCCGCGCGGGTCCATCGCGACGATCTTGCCTTTCCACTTATCCAAAATGTCCCAGTAGGAATTCATCTCGCCGGGATTTACCCCGTCGGTATTGTGCGCGACGATGTTGTTGGACACGCTCCCGACCGGGACGAAAATATACTTCCGGTCGGGGTCGGCGTACTGGTGCTTTCCCTGCCACCACTTCGATTCGTCCTTGACCTCGGGAAGAATCAACGCCGACGGTATCGGCTGCAGCGCCTTCGCCTGGTAGAGCGAATACGGCGAGGGGTTGCCGAGCCGCGCCACGTCGGCGAGATATTTGCCGGCGCGGCGCTCCGCCATGACGCGCGATAAAAGCTCGACTCCGCGGCCAGGGACGATTTTGACTTTTATTTTGGGAAAGCGCTTCTCGAACTCTTTGACGTAGTTATAGTCGTCGCCCAGCGTGTAGTATACGACCTCGCCCTCTTTTTCCGCCGCGGCTTTCGTCCGCTCCCACTCCGCCTGCCAGGCGTCGGCCGCCAGTGCGGAGGCGGCCGCGATAAGCAGCGCGACCAGAGCGACGAGCGGTCGCATGGTTTCTAGCGCCAGACGGCGAAGGCCATGCCGCAGCCGGTGGCGGCGGGCGAGCGATAAGTCGTGATGTAGTCGATCAGCTCCATCTTCTCGCTCTCCATCGCGCCGGCGAGCGCGACCCAGTTGAGGATCTCCGATGTGCCGCCCTTGAGCTTCGGGCGCGGCAGCGCGAAAAGCTCGCGCGTGTCTTTATGGAGCAAAGCCTGGATCGTGACCTTGTCGATGTCCTCGTCGATGACCACATGGCTCAAGCCGCCCGACGCCATGATGACGACGCGCGCGGGCTTGTCCCAGGATTCGATGCCGCGGCGGATTGCCTGGCCCAGTGCGTAGCAGCGTTTCGGCGTCGGCTGGTTCGGCGGATAATAGGTATTCACCATGATCGGCAGGCTCGGCACCGTACCGCCCGGCCAGATGCGGCGGTAGAGGAAGCTGAACGCGTGTCCGACGCCGATCTCGGCACGGAGCTTGTTCGCGCGCGCGATATCGAATTCCTCCGCGGTGAGTCTTGCGATCAGATGGTTCGCGAGCTCCGAGCCGTTCTCGTATTCCGGCTTGGTCTCCGCCCAGCCGTCTTCCTCGGCGTTTTTCCACGCCGCGGGGTTGCGTCCGGTGTGCTTCACGACGGGCAGCGTCTTCCCGTGGTACAGCGCGAACGTCGGCATGTTGTCGTCGTGGAACTGCTCGTGCTGGTCGTCGCCGAAGATGACCACGAGGTCCGGCTTCGCGGCGCGCAATATCTCGCCTAGTTTCGCGATCGCCTTCTGGCAGCCTTCGTCACGCTCGCGGAATTTCGCCTCCGTCAATTCCGCTTCGAGGTCGGGCTTGCGCGACTTAGCGGATTTCACCAGCGCCGGATAATCCAACCGCGGGTCGGTCTCGTCCTTCTCGCGCAGCAGGCTCCACTTGTTCCAGGGGACGCTCAACTGCGGGCTGTGCGATGTGCCGATGCCGAGTACGACTTGCGCCATAAATTCTCCGTTTTCTACTGCTTGATGATGGTTTTCAGCAGCTTGCTCACCGGCTCCTGATTACTCCTTTCGGGCGTGTCCATCAAGATGTAATTCACGCCCGGCTTGCGGCGCTTCTCCGCCGGGATCGGATCCTTGGAAATATCCAGACGCAGCGACTCCATCACCAAGTCGGGCGTATTCATGATTTTCTGAAAACTGGCTTGGCCGTCGCGGGATAAGAGCCAGTTGATGAAGACCTTCGCCGCATTCGGGTGCGGCGCATTATTCATGAGCGCGACGGTGCCGTTGCTGCCGGAGTAGATCGCCGATCCCTCTTTCCATTTATAGGTGTCGAATTCTTCGACGGGAAGCGCCTGGGCTTTCGCGGTGTCGATGTTGCCGCAGAAAAGGCAGAGCGGAAATTTGCCGACGGCGAGCCAGTCCATCGCCTGGCGGTCGTCGCGGCTGAGCGTCACGTCCATCTCGCTGAAAAACTTTGTGAGAAATGCCGAACCCAGATCCGGCAGGTGATAAAGAAAGCGCGCGCCGACCCGCTGGCGTCCGGGATTTCTCGGATCGAGCGCGACGATTTTTCCGCGCCACTTCGGGTTGGTCAGATCCCAATACGAGCGGAACTCCTTCGGGTCGGCGAGTCTTTTGTTGTAGTACACGTTGGGCATCTCGACGCTGCCCAAAAAAACAAAAATATACTGCCCTTCGGCGTCCATGTAGTGGTGCGCGCCGCCCCACCATTTCGACTCGTCAACTACTTCGGGCAGGATCAGCGCGGCTTTGATCGGATCGAGTCCCTTGGCGGGATAGAGGATCGAGAAAGGCGTGGTCGGACCGCAGATGCAGACGTCCCAGAGAAATTTTCCCGCGCGCCGCTCCGCCATGAGGCGCGGGCCGGTTTCCGCGGCAGGGACGCTTGCGATCGTGA
This sequence comes from Binatia bacterium, assembly GCA_036522615.1. GTDB lineage: Bacteria > Desulfobacterota > Binatia > UBA9968 > UBA9968 > JAJPJQ01. The sequence continues at coordinate 11,634 of DATDFN010000344.1, forward strand.
GCTGAATGTCAGGATACTGCTTCTCGAAAATTCTGATTGCCGTCTCGATATTATCGCGCTGGTAGAGAAATACGGCGAGCTTTCCCTCTTTGGTCGCCGCCGTCGTCGTCTTGCTCCAGTCTGCTTTAGGCTCGGCGGCCGAGGCATGGACGGCGGCGGCGAGGACGGTGAAGATCGATAGCACGCGGATCAAGGTTTGGAGTGCCGCCGCAATCCTGGCGAATAAATACATAGATACAAAAACCGGGCTAAAGCGTTCGGTATGCTTTAGCCCGGTGGGAAAAACGAATCAACGCGTTAACTCGCGCGCCTATCCGACTGGATGCTGTTCTTTCTCTGCCTCTTGATCGCTGTAGGACGCGAACCAGGTCTGGGTGAATTCCTCGCGCGCCTGTCCGCGCGAAACCTCGAATTTGACGATATCGTTTTTTGCCGGGTCGCGGATGAGGCCCAGCGGCTCGCCGCCGTCGGCGACGACGCGGATCTGCTCCTTCAGCATGCGCCGGTAGAGCGAGATGCCGCGGTCGGTGTAGCCGAGATTTTCTTTCGAGCGGTCGAAGATCGGGCCCTGTGTTTCCCAGGCCATCATGTCCTGGCTCGCGAAGCTCGTCATCTCGTATTCGCCCTCGGGCGTTTTGAGCGGCGGCAGATACTCGACGGGCGGCCGCGCCGGCTGTGCGATGCGCGCCCCGTCTTTCGACGGGCGGAAGGTCATCCAGATGACATAGGTGTTTTGATCGTCGATCGGCGTGCGGAAGTGGATCACAAGATCCGGCCCCTGCGGCGCATAGAGCATGTTCGGGAAGACGAGCGGGTGGCCGGTTTCCTCGTCGGTCCGGCTACCGTCCGTGAATGTGCGTTTCTTCAACACGCCGGCCCAGAGCGGGCCGCGGACTTCCTCGAACTCGAGCTTCTCGATCGTGCGGCCGTAATATTCGCCGCCCTTCATGCCGCGAACCTTGAACTGGTGTGCGTGCAGATAAACGGTGTGCGCCGGGTCGACGGAGTTCTCCATCGTCTGGAGCCAATTGCACTTGTGTATCGGCAGGACGACGATTTTCTTCACGCCGTCCTCGCGCACGAGAAGGTCCCAGCGCGGCAAAAGCGGCGCCGGCTCCGGCCCCATGTAGGTGAAAAGGATTCCCGCCAGCTCTTCGACGCGGTAGGACGTGTGCTTGACCTCGTCCTTGAAGCAGGTCTCTTTCGGCTCGAGCGGCTGCTCGAGGCATTTGCCGTCGGCGTCGAATTTCCAGCCGTGGTAGGCGCAGCGAATGCCGTCGGGCTCGAGCGTGCCGTAATAGAGCGAAGCGGCGCGGTGCGGGCAGTGGTCGCCGAGGAGCGCCCAACGTCCGCGGCCGTCGCGGAAGAGCACCAGTTCTTCATCCAATACTTTAAGTCGCTTCTTCGGCTTCTCGGAGGTGATCTCGGAGGCGGGACAGATGGCGTGCCAGTAGCGCCGCAAGAGATTGCCCGCCGGCGTGCCCGGACCGACGCGCGTCATCATTTCGTTGTCTTCTTTGGTGAGCATGGAACCGCCCTCCGTCTGACACGAAACATAACTCGCGGAGAGCGGCGATGCAAGAGTTTTCTTAAGAAAAAGCCAACAATATCAGGTAGTTATCATCCATACCTAAAATATTAGTGTATTGATGATTTAAGCCTTATTGAAGGATTTCCTTTGTCAGGACTTCAATCTTGTGGCGCGCGGGGATCATATCTTCCGCCTGCGTGTTGCGGTAGGTCTGCCCCGGCTTCAGCGCGGAGGCGGGCTCGGCCGGCGGGACGTCCACTCGGCGGCTGTTGTTCTGGGTTTTTGTCCATTCCAGCTGCCCGCCCTTGGAGAGCAGCCAGTTGACGTAGACTTTGGCCGCGTTGGGGTGCGGCGCGCGGTTGAAAAGGCCGACGCCGCTCGAGCCGGAGGACCAGTAGATTTGAGTTTTGGGGTCCACGACCGCGATGACGTTCTTGCCCACGCCTTTTTCCTGAAACGTGGTGAGAAAATAATCGTTGAGTCCGAGGGCGATCGGATAGCGCCCGCGCACGACCCATTCGACGAGCTGCCGGCGATCGCCGGTGATAACGACTTTTTGATCGCGCAGCAGCTTGCGCAAAAAATCCTCGCCGTAGACGAGCGACAGGACCAGCGCGTCGTTCAAGCCTTTGCCTTCGACACGCGGGTCCTGCATGACGATTTTCCCTGTCCACTTGGGATCGAGAAGATCGAGCGCGGTCTTGATCTGCCCTGTGGGAACGATGTCCCAATTCACGTGGACGTTGTCGCCGGCGAGCGTGCCCGCGAAAGTGTAATAGAGCTTCTTCTCCGTATCGGCCCACCCGGCGTCGAGGCCGCCGATCCAGTACTTGTCCTCTTTCACCTCGGGCAGGACGAACATGGGCCGAAAGGAATCGAAACCGGCCACCGGCTTGAAGGCCGCGAGCGCCGACGTCGGTCCGGAAATGTAAATATCCCAATTGAAGACGCCGCCCGAACGCTCGCGCAGGATGCGCGCGACCTTGTCGCGTCCGCTGCCGCCCAGGAGTTCGACGTTGATTCTCGAATAAGCCTTCTTGAACGCGTCGCTGATCGCGGCGCGAAAGGCGTCGCCTGGAGGACCGGCGATATTTACCTGCTTTTCCGCTTCGGCGGCTTTGACGATCTCGGCCCAGTTCGCGGGCGCCGCGGATTCCGCCGCGAGCGCCGCAGCCGCTACTGTCAGGGAAAATGCTAACGCGAGTAAAAAAACTTTGTTAAGCATAGTCTTACTGCGGGATGACTTCCTTCGATATCTTGGCCATCAGCTGGCGCTGCACGACCATTTTTTCCGTCTGGCTCTGGATATATTTGATGCCGGGTTTTAGGGCGGCCTCGGGATCGCCGAGCGGGACATCGCTGCGCCGGCTGTTGCGTCCGCCGCTCTGTTTCGCCCAGCTGGTCTGCCCTTCTACGCTGAGAAGCAGGTTCGCGTAGAGCTTCGCGGCGTTCGGATGCGGCCGGCGGTTGAGGATGCCGAAGGCGCCGAAGCCGGGATTGATCGACTGGATGAAATGCGCGTCTTCGACCTGCTTGACGTTTTTGCCCACTCCTTTTTCGAGGAAGATCTTGAGCTGGTCGGACGGCAGCGAGACGGCGAGCGGATAGCGGCCGCGGACGATCCATTCGGTCAGCTGCCGCCGGTCGCGCGTGAAGATTATTTTTTGCTCGGCGAGCAGCTTGCGGATGAAAGCCTCGCCGTACGTCAG
>DATDFN010000345.1:0-3779 GCA_036522615.1 Binatia bacterium
TCTTTCCAGGAAGCCGGCTGCCGGGCGAGAATATCCGCAAGCCACCGGCCCTCCGCGCGCGCCAAGCTCCCCGCGAAGCGCCGCCGATCTTTTTGGTAAGTCAATCGCGAAGGGATGTCGTCGAAAAGCACGGCGAACGTCCGCACGCCGGCATCGTGAAATCGCGCGGCCTTGGCCAGCAGAGTGCGGACGGGACCTTCGCTGCTGAAAAGCAGACCCTTGCCGGGATGAAACCCGTAAACGAAATCGATCTTGGATCGCTGCGCGAGCCGGATCATACGCTCCATCGCTTTCCAGCGGCCCGGCGGATACGCAAGACGCCATTTCTCGCGATGATAAGGGTCGTCCTTCGGAGCGTAGAGATAGGTGTTCATCCCCCTGGCCGCGCCGAACTCGAATATCCTCGCGCGATGCCTCATGGACCAGGGCGGCCCAAAGAAGCCTTCAACGATACCGCGACGCTGGAATGCAGGCATGTGATCCACCGCTTGCGACTGTCTCACGGACGGAACCGACGGAGCAAACGAACGGCTGGGCCGCAATTGCTTGACGGCGCGCGCTCCATTTTATAGCATCCGCGGAACGCCTTTTCGCCGCCGGGCCGCCGCGCCCTCCATTTACTTATTAGCCAATGATCAAACTCTCTAAGCGCTTTAAGCTCCGCATACGAGTGGCAAATTGCGCCCGTTCTGCCAAATAGGGAAGGGCGGCCTATGCTGAGCTTGTTTCTCAAGGGTTTCGTGATCGGCATGATCATCGCCGTGCCGGTGGGGCCCATCGGACTGCTCTGCGTCAATCGTACGCTGTCGAAAGGGCCGCTGTACGGCCTCGTATCGGGGTTCGGTGTGGCGACGGCCGACGCCGTCTCCGGCGGTGTCGTCGCGCTCGGCCTGACGTTTGTCTCGTCTTTTCTGATCGCCAAGATGATCTGGCTCAGGCTGATCGGCGGGATTTTTTTGTGCTATCTTGGAGTCAAGATCTTTGCCACCGAGCCGAAGCCGCAGTCGATGATCGACAAGGAAAACAAGAATCTGCTGGCCGCCTACGCGTCGACCTTTTTGCTGACGTTCAGTAATCCGTTAACGCTGTTGTCGTTCGTCGCGATCTACGCGGGCTGGGGCGTCGAAGATCTCAGCACGCATCGTCTTCTCGCCGCCATTCTGATGCTCGGCATTTTCTGCGGCTCGGCAAGCTGGTGGGTCGCTCTCAGCGGCGGCATGCCGGTCCTGCGCGTGATGTTCACGCACGACGGCCTGCGCTGGGTTCACCGGATTTCCGGCGCGATCATCGCCGGCTTCGGATTCATCGTCCTGTTGTCGCTGACGCAAAGGTTTGGCAGGTAAGAGTTATGCAGCCGGCCGAAGTTTTAATCGAGCGGAATGCCCCGGCGGTTATTCCGGCGCGCTTAAATCTCTCCCTCGCCGCGGTTCATCTTTTGGCCAACGTCCTTCAATTTTTTATTTTGCCGCTGCTTCTGCTGCCGCTGAGTTTGTGGTGGGCGCTGCTTCTGTTGCCGCTCGCGGCGCTCAACAATCCCTTCTGGAGCCTCGTGCATGAAGCGATTCACGACATGTTCCATCCCTCGCGGCGCTTGAACCGCGTCGCCGGCAGGGTGCTTTCGCTTTTCTTCGGCGCCCCCTTTCTGGTGCTGCGGCTGAGCCACTTGCTGCACCATAAGCTCAACCGCGCGCTCATCGAGGCGACCGAGGTCTACGCGCCGCAAAGCCGCTCGCGGGCGCGCGCCGCCCTCGGGTATTTCGCGCACATCTTCGGCGGTTTATACCTGCTGGAGCTCGCGAGTCCGCTGATGTTCTTTCTTCCACGCGCGGTGTTGCACCGCATGGAAGAAAAATATTTCAAGGGTACGGACGTGCCGGGGAATCTGATGCGCGGTCTCATGCGCGACGCCGCGGTGCGCGAGATGCGCAGCGACGGGGTCGCGATTATCGCGCTTTTCGCCGCAAGCGCCTGGTGCTACGGAGTCCATTGGCCGTTGCTCGCCGCCGCGCTGGCCGCGCGCGCCTTTCTTATTTCCTTTCTCGACAATGTCTACCACTACGCAACGCCGATCGGCGATACGTTTTACGCGCGCAACTTGTCGCTGCCGCGGCCGTTCTCGGCCGGCCTGCTCCATTTCAATTTTCACGGAATCCATCACCGCAACCCGGCGATTCCCTGGACCGGCCTGCCCGCCGCTTTCCGGCACCAGCATCTGGTTTTCGACGGCGCCTATCTAACGGCCGCGCTCGGGCAATTGGACGGTCCGATCCCGCAGGCGAGGGTTTCACGATGACGGCGGATAAAAAATTACGCGTCGGGGTAATCGGCGGCGGCTACGGCCGCAATCACATCCTCGCGTATCAAGCGAGCGGCTTCGAGGTCGCGGCATTCTGCCAGCGCTCGGAACCCGCCGCGGCAAAAATCGCGCGCGAATTCGCCATACCGAAGGTTTACCTGGATTACCGCGATCTCCTCGCGCTCGAAGGGCTGGACGCGGTGAGTATTGCGACGCCTCCCAACCTGCATTGCCCGATCGCCGTCGAAGCGGTCGGGCGCGGCCTGCATGTGCTCTGCGAAAAGCCGCTGGCGCTGGACGTCCGCGAGGCGGAAACCATGTTGGCTAGCGCGGAAGCGGCGCGGCGCGCGCATATGACGGCGTTCAACTTTCGCGGCATCTCGGCCGTGCGCCGCATGAAAGAGCTGCTGGACGAGGGATTCGTGGGACGAATCTTTCATGTCGACGGCGCGTGGCTGACGGAAGGCAGAATGGCCCCGGACACGCCGCTCGGCTGGCGGCATAAGAAGGCGACGGCGGGAATCGGCGTTTTGGGCGACACCGCCGTGCATCTGATCGATCTCATTCGCTGGCTGGCAGGAGATTTTCAAAAGGTCGCGGGGCAAGCGGAGACCTTTCATCGCCAGCGAAAGCTCCCCGACGGTAGCGGCATGGGCAATGTCGAGGTCGAAGATTCGTGCATGTTTATCGGGCAGTTGAACAACGGAATCCAAGCATCGCTTCATGTCAGCGGGGTCGCCCGCGGCGGGCTTTTTCAATCGATTCGCATCTTCGGCAGCGAGGGCGCGCTCGCGGTGTCTATCAACCGCAAGGGAGGGGACTGGGTCGTCGGCAGGCTGGTCGGCACGCGCGGCGTGAACTCGGACTTTCAGCCGCTGGACATCCCCGAGAGGCTGACGCACGGCCTGAATCCCGATCCGTCCCGCGTGGCCGGCGAGTTTCTCTTCTCACAGCTTACGCGGCGTTTCTCCGAATCCATCCAAACCGGCGCCTACCTGGCGCCGAGCTTCCGCGACGGGCTTGAGGCGCAAAAAGTCGTCGCGGCGGTGCTGCGCTCGATCGAAGAGCAGCGCTGGATCGAGGTCGCTTAGCGGCTCGAAGCCTTCTTGAACAGCAGCAACGAAAACCACTTTTTCTCGTCGGTGTAGTGCGCGACGGGATCGAGACTGAAGCAGCGTAGCTGTGCCTGCAGTTGCTCGGGGTCGAACTTGCGGCTGATCTCGACAAGGATCCTCTCGTCTTTGTTCCACGGGAAGGTGATTTGCCGCAAAGGAATGCGAATCTGCTGTGTCTCCGTGGCCACCGCGTACATCTCGACGCGCTGCCACTCGGCGTTATAGCGAGACTCGTAGCGCATCTTCCTCCGGTCGAAATTGCTGCCCAGGATTCGATTCACGTTTTCGAACACGTTCAAGATGAACGCGGCGGTGATCTTTTGCGAGTCGTCGTAGGCTTTTCTCAACAGGTCTGCGTCTTTTACGCG
>DATDFN010000346.1:0-29196 GCA_036522615.1 Binatia bacterium
GCTACGCCGACGCGCGCCGCGCGCACATCTTCGTCGGCGTTCAGGTGCGCGACTCGCTAGAGATCCGCCGCCTCGCCCGCGCGCTGACGCGCCACGGCTACGCCACGGTCGACATGACCGACAACGAGCTCGCCAAGCTCCACGCCCGCTACATGGTCGGCGGGCGCGCCCCGAATGCGCAGGACGAGGTGCTCTATCGCTTCGAGTTTCCCGAGCGGCCGGGAGCGCTGATGAATTTTTTGAGCCAGATGGGCGGGCGCTGGAACATCTCGCTGTTCCACTACCGGTCGCACGGCGCCGATTTCGGGCGCGTGCTCGTCGGCATGCAGGTGCCGCGCGCCGACCGGCGCGCCTTCGAGCGCTTTCTCGACCGTGTCGGCTACGAGCGCGTCGAAGAGACGGCCAATCCCGCTTACCGTTTGTTCCTCAGCTGACGCTTTCGGACGCCGCGCTGTGGACGATTTCTCACAGCGAGCGACAATAATCGACAGAAATTGTCAAGAAATGAAAAATTTTCTTGACAGGAGAATCGCATATCGGTTACAGGTTGAGTTGGCAGAAGCCCACGGAGGCGTTTTTGAATTCCCAGTGGCTCAATCTCAAAAGCCAATCACTCCTGGAACACTTCGGTCTTAGTCGGGAACCCTTCAACATCACCCCTGATCCCGGTTTTCTCTACCTGAGCGCCAGTCATCAGCAGGCGCTTGCGCGCCTTATGTACGGTATCGACGCCCGCAAGGGCTTCATCGTCCTTACCGGCGAGGTCGGTACCGGCAAGACGACGCTGATTCACGCCCTGCTACAGGAGCTGAAGCAAAGAAACACCCAGAGCACGCTCATCTTCAATACGATCAGCCAGTCGAAAGATCTCCTGCGCGACATGTGCGAAGATCTGGGCTTCACCGCGTTTCGCGAGGACCGGCAGAACATCCACACTTATTTAAAGCTCGTCAATCAGCTGCTGCTCGACTCCTACCACAACGGTAAGAACGTCACGCTGATCCTCGACGAGGCGCAGAACCTCTCTCCCAAGGTGCTGGAAAGCATCCGGCTGCTCTCGAATTTGGAAACCTCGGAGTGCAAGCTCCTGCAGATCATCATGGCCGGCCAGCCCGAGCTGGCGGTCAAATTGAACATGCCGAGCCTCAGGCAGCTCAAGCAGCGCGTGGTGCTTTATCACCATCTTAGGCCGCTGAATCTGACCGAATGCTCCGAGTACATCGCCCGCCGCATCGAGACCGCGGGGGGCTCGCCTTTCATATTCACGTCGAAGGCGCTCGAGGCGATCCACGCCTGCTCCGGCGGAATCCCGCGGCTGATCAATATTCTATGCGATAACGGGCTGATCACCGCGTACAGTATGGGCGAGAAGCGCGTGAGCGCGGCGATCATCCGCGACGTCGCCGACGACCGGTCGCTCGTTTCCGCGTCGGAAGAGGCCGCGCGCGCCAGAGGCCTCAGCAGGATAGGGGAAAGGCCGGTAAGACCGCCGCGGCCGGTTTTCCAGAGCGGCGGCGATTTACAAGAGACCCCGCCCGCGCGGCGACCGCTCGATGAAGAGGCGGTCGACGAGCACGTGCCGCTGCCGCCCGACGGCGGCCCCGACCGCCTGGCCGAATTGATCGAGCGGCTCCAGCGCGAGCGCGAGACGGCGATTTTCGCCGGCGACGCGGACCACGTCGAGGACGAGCAGCCGGAGGCCGGAGCGTTTAAGGAATCGGCGGAGACTTTCCGCGACGTCGACACGGCGGTTGCGACCGAAAACCTCAAGCCCGAAGTCGAGGAAACATACCGGCACGAAGCCGCCCCGGCGGCTGAGACCATGCCATCGTTTGCGGTCGAAGCCGAGCCAGAGGTTGCGCAGCCCCCGATGCCGGTCGAAACGAGGCAGGCGGAAAGCCGGGCGAATGTCCTGTCGCCCGAGTTTCTTAATTCGATGATCACCTCGTTGACGGAAGCGATGGGTCCGATGGCACCGCTCGTCCTGCGCGACCAGGTCTCCGCGCTCGGGGAAGAGTTCGACGCCTTCCCGAAATCCAGGCTGGGCGAGCTCGTCGAGTCGACGAGCTGCGAGATTCTGGAGGATTCGCTCAGGCGCCGCTTCCAGCAGCTTATGTCCCAGGAATCGTTTTCGGAGGAAAAATGAGTCAATCGACGGTTTCGATCGAGGCCCGCAGCGTGCCGATGGCGCTCGCGGCGGGCTCGCGGCGCGTAGGGCTGACGCTGAAGATCGTCGGCACGCTCGCCGGCGTGATCGTCGTCTTCGCCTTGCTGGTCATCGGCGTCGTTTATCACCTGACCGTCCGCGCGCTGCGGGCGCAGGTCGATCAGCGGGCGCTTACGGTCGCTACGATCATGAGCGACGCGGCCGCCGGCCACGTCATCGCGCGCAACGCGCTTGAGCTCAACAGCGTCGTCGCCAAGTCGGCGCTCCTCGAAGGCGTGGCCTACGCCTATATCCAGGACAATAAAGGCGAGATCCTCGCGCAAAGCCCTGCGGCGCTCCCGCCGGAGGTGCGCGAGCCGGTTTCAGGCGATGTCCGCCGGCAGTCCGCCCAACAGGAGCTGACCCTCCGCGGGAAGACGGTTTACGAAACGCGTGTGCCGATTCTCGGCGGACAGGTTGGAACCGCGCACGTGGCGATTTGGGGCGACGGCGTCGAAGAGCAGATACGCGCGGCGCTTTTGCCGCTCATCGCCATCATTTTGGCGCTAACCGCCGTCGGTGTCGCGCTCTCGATTCTTCTCGCACGCGGCATCGTGCGGCCGATTTTGCGCCTGACGCACGTAGCGGACAGGATCAGCCTCGGCGATCTCGATGCCCCGATCGGGGTTGAAGCCGGCGACGAGATCGGCGATCTCGCGCGCTCGCTCGGAAGAATGCGCGCGAGCCTCAAGGCCGCGATGGTGCGCCTGAGCCACACCCGTTCGATGCCCGCCGCGCCCCGCGGCGGAGAAAGAAAAGATGCGCCAGTCGCGACGTAAAGCAATCCTCCCGTCGCCCGCCGTCCTTACATTCGTATTTTTGCCGCTGCTGATGATTCTCGTCTTCAGCAGTGCCCAGCCAATCGAAGCGCAACAGCAGCGCCCGCGCAATATCACCATCGTCTACGCCGGAACTTCGAGCAACCAGGCGCCCGGCTGGGTCGCCTACGAAACCGGGATTTTTCGCAAGTACGGGCTGGAGGTCCAACTCGTGCAGGTCACCGGCGGCCCGAAAGCGGTCCAGGTGTTGACGTCGGGCTATGCCACATTGGCGCAGGTGCCGGGACCGTCGGTGGTGCAGCGAAGCCTTCAAGGCGGCGATGTCGTTCTGATCGGCGCGCTGCTCAACACGATGAACTACCAGCTGATCGTCGACAAGACGATTCAGCGGCCGGAAGACCTCAGGGGCAAATCGCTGGCGGTGAGCCGCGCCGGCAGCTCGTCCGATTTCGCGACGCGTTTTGCGCTCGATAAGTACGGCCTCGCGCCCGGCAGGGATGTGAGCATCGTCGAGATCGGGACGCAGCCGGAGCGTTTCTCGGCGCTCGAAACCGGCCGCGTTCAAGGCGTGATGCTCGAGGTGCCGTTGACGCTCAAGGCCAAGCGCATGGGCATGAAAGTCCTCGCCGACCTTCAGATGCTGGGACTCGAATATCAGGCGGCCGGTCTCGCCACGACGCGCTCCCTCATCAAATCGCGGCCCGACGTGTTTCGCAGCCTGATGAAGGCGTACGTCGAGGCGATCCATTACTACAAGACGCATCCGAGAGAGTCGATGGGGATCCTGCAAAAGTACCTGAAGATAGACGATGCCGACGCTCTGCGGGAAACGTACGAAGGCGTCGGGCTGACGCTCGTGCCCGAGCGGCCTTACCCGACGCTCAAAGGCATTCAGATGATCCTCGGCGAGATGGCGGCGGTTGAGCCCCGGGCTCAGACCGCGAAGCCGGACCAATTCGTAGATCTCACCTTCCTGAAAGAGCTCGACGAGTCCGGCTTTATCGATCAATTGTATAAATCGCGGCCGGCGCTTGCGGCGACAGGGGCCAGAAGCGGCGCCGCGACATCGAAGGATGCGCCCGCTGCGAAATCCGCCGCCGTCGCTCAGGATAAGAGAAAGCAGCCGGCCGTTCCCCAGCACAAGGCGTCGGCTGCGGGAACGCAGGAATATACGGTTCAGTCCGGCGACACGCTCGCGCGCATCGCGCAAAAATACTACGGCGATGTGATGAAATGGACGCGCATTTTCGAGGCGAACAAGCAGACGCTCAAAACGCCCAACTTCATTTTTGTCGGGCAAAAAATCATCATCCCGCTGGACGACATGGCCAGCGGTCCAGCCTCCGGTCCGACGCAGTAGCGTCGCGCACATTTTTCTCCGCAGTTTAAAACGCGTTGAATTCTCTACGGTTTCGCTCGTCCGCGAATTCCGCCGGTTGAAATCGCGCTGTTTAACCGGCTTAATGATTGAATATCATGTCGAAGCCCGAGCCCGATCTATCTACGCTCCGCATCGATAGGAGCCGCCCGGCGGCCGCGCATCGCGCGTCGCGGCGGCCCCGGCGGCTGGTCGTCGCCGTTATCGCCTTAGGCGTTCTTACCGGCGGATTTTTTCTTTGGCGGGAAAAGCTCTCACCGCGCGTCGAAGTTCAGCTTGCGACCGCGGCGCTGCTTTCTCCGGCGGAAGCCCAGGCGGTGTTGACGGCGAGCGGCTACGTCAGCGCCCGGCGCAAGGCCGCGGTCGCTTCGAAGGGCACGGGCCAGCTCGTGTACCTCGGCGTCGAGGAGGGCGACGCAGTCAAGAAAGGGCAGGTGATCGCCCGGCTCGAAGACCGCGACGTCATGGCGTCGCTCGCCCGCGCGCGCCAAAATCTCCGCATGAACGAGGCTGACCTGCACGATGCCAGGCAGTCGCTCGAGCGCCAGAAAATATTGCTGAAAAGAAATCTCGTCGCGCAGGCCGACTACGATACCGCGGAGGCGCGCTACAATCGGGTCGTCGCGTCGATCGAGTCGGCGCGCTCGGCCGTCAAAGAGGCGGAGACCGCCGTCGAATACACGCGCATCGTCGCGCCGTTCGACGGCACCGTGGTCAATAAGAATGCGGACGTCGGCGAGATCGTGGCGCCGCTCGCCGGCGCGGTAAGCTCGCGCGCCGCGGTTGTCACGATCGCGGATTTGGGCTCGCTCGAAGTCGAGGCTGACGTCGCCGAGGCGAACCTCACGCGCGTCTTCTCGGGGCAGCCTTGTGTCGTCACGCTCGACGCCTATCCCGACCGCCACTACCCCGCTTTTGTCGATAAAATTGTGCCGACGGCCGACCGCGCGAAAGCGACGGTGATGGTGAAGATCAAGTTCAAATCCTACGACAGCCGCGTGCTGCCGGAGATGAGCGCCAAGATCGGTTTTCTGCCGCAAGAGGCGGCCGCGCAGGTGGAGCGGCCGCCGGTGCTGGCCGTGCCCGCCGCGGCTGTGGCCGAGCGCAGCGGGCGCCAGGTGGTCTATGAAATCCGCGACGGCCGCGCGGTCGAAATCCCGGTCACTGTGGGGAGCCGCGTCGGAACTTACGCGGAGATCCGATCCGGCCTCAAGGCGGGGGATAAAATCATCGCGGCTGCCGATAAGCGCCTAGAAGCCGGCAGCCGGGTCGCGTTGAAGGGACCATAGGACGATGAACGACTGCGAATTCTCCGAGATGTCGCTCTGGATTACCGAATCGGCGCTGGCCGGACGGAGCGAGGCCGAGATGCTCGCGGGCGTCTGCGAGCGCGAAGCCGCAGCAGGGCTGCCGATCACGCGCGCGATCGTGCTGATCGACACCTTGCACCCCGTTTACAATGGGCGCGCCTTCCGCTGGACGCGCGCCCAGAAGGAGACGACACTCACCGAATACGGCCGCAGCGACGACGACCTGGGCCGCTGGGAACGGAGCCCGTTCTATCGCCTCGAGCAGTCCGGCGAGCCGATGCTGCGCCGGCGCTTGACGGCGCAGAACGAGAATGAATTTTCCATTTTTCCCGAGTTCCGCGCCGACGGCATCACGGATTACATCGCGATCGCGAGCCGCTTCGCGGGCGACGAGATCATCGGCGACATGGACTGCGTCTATTCGTCCTGGGCGACGGATGCGGCGGAAGGTTTCAGCGACGCACACATCGCGGAGATACGCCGGTTCATGCCTTTTCTCGCGCTCGCGGTGAAGTCCGCCTCGCTCGGGCGGGTCGCCGGAACGCTGGTCGAGACCTATCTCGGCCGCGACCCCGGCCGGCGTGTTCTTCAAGGCCGCATCAAGCGCGGCGTCCCTGAGCGCATCGAGGCGGTGCTCTGGTTCAGCGATCTGCGCGGCTATACGCGCTTGAGCGATACGGCGACGCCGGAGGAAATCATTCCGCTGCTCAATCACTACGCCGACGCCGTCATCTCGGCGATTCACGACGAAGGCGGGGACGTGCTGAAGTTGATCGGCGACGGCACGCTCGCCATTTTCACGTCCGAGGACCGCGGCCGCGCGTGCGAGGCGGCGCTCGCCGCGGCTGCCAATGCCCGCCGCGGAGTGGCCGAGGCGAACCTGGATCGCGGGGCGCTCGGCCTGCCGGTGACGGAAATATACCTCGGGCTGCACATCGGGGACGTCTTTTACGGCAACATCGGCAGCAAGGAGCGGCTCGATTTCACCGTCATCGGGCCCGCCGTCAACGAAGTGAGCCGGATCGCCGCGATGTGCCGCTCGGTCGAGCAGCCGCTGCTCGTTTCCACGGCCTTCGCGTCCGCCATGGGCGACGCCAGATCGAGGCTGATATCCGTCGGGCGCTATGCGCTCCGCGGCGTGCAGCGCCCGCAGGAGCTTTTCACCATTATCGAATGAGGCGGCATGTATTCTTCCCGCCCCGTCCATCCGCGCGCTGATTTGATGCCGCCGCTGATCGAGATCCGAAGCGTCTCGAAGTCCTACCGGCGCGACAGCCTGGAAATCCCGGTCTTGAGAAATATCTCGCTGGAGATCGCCGCCGGCGACTTCGTCGCGCTGATGGGCCCGTCGGGCTCCGGCAAGACGACGCTGCTGAATTTGATCGCCGGCATCGACCGTCCCACGTCCGGGACGGTTGTGGTAGCGGGGACCGACCTGACGGAGCTTGGCGAAAGCGATCTCGCGGCGTGGCGCGCGCAGCACGTGGGATTCATTTTCCAGTTTTACAATCTGATCCCGGTTTTGACCGCGGTCGAAAACGTCGAGCTGCCGCTGCTCTTGAGCGGGCTCCCCAAGCCCGAGCGGCGCGCGCATGCCGAGGCGGCGCTCGCGATCGTCGGGCTCGCCGACCGCATGGACCACTACCCGCGCCAGCTCTCCGGCGGGCAGGAGCAGCGCGTCGCGATCGCGCGCGCGATCGTGACCGATCCCACTATTCTCGTCGCCGACGAGCCGACCGGCGACCTGGACAAGAGCTCCGCCGAGGAGGTGCTCGGCCTCATGGACCGCCTGAACCGCGAGATCTCCAAGACGATTCTCATGGTGACGCACGATCCGCACGCTGCCGAGCGCGCGCGCTCGATCCGGCGCCTCGACAAGGGCGAGCTGGTGTAAAGGAGAGCCGCGCGGCTGTCAAGTAATTGGAGTTGCTGAAGCTCATATTGCGCAACACGCTGCGCCACAAGCTCCGGAGCCTGCTGACGGCGGTCGGCATCGCCGTTGCGGTCCTGGCCTTCATGCTGTTGCGTACCGTCGTCACGGCATGGAACGCAGGCGTCGAGGCTTCGGCCGCCAATCGGCTGATCACGCGCCACGCAGTCTCGTTCGTATTCCCGTTGCCCTACGCGTACCGCGACCGCATCGCACGCGTGCGGGGAGTCGAGCGCGTGACGTTCGCGGTCTGGTTCTCCGGCGTTTACATCGACAAGAACCAGTTTTTCGCGCGCCTCGCCGTCGACTCGAACAGCTTCTTCGACGTCTATCCCGAGTTTCTCATTCCGCCGGAACAGCTGGCCGCATTCAAGCGCGAGCGCAACGCCTGCATCGTCGGCAGCGAGATCGCGGCGCGATACAAACTCAAGATCGGCGACGTCATGCCGCTCGAAGGCGACATTTTCCCGGGCCGCTGGGAGTTCGTCGTACGCGGAATCTACCAGCCGCGCGACAAGACGACCGATCCGACCAGCATGCTGTTTCACTGGCAGTACCTCGAGGAACAGGCGCGGAAGCAGAAATCGAGCCGCGAGGGGCAGGTCGGCTGGTATGTGAGCCGGATCGCGAATCCCGACGAAGCCGGAAGCGTTTCGGCCGCGATCGACGCGCTTTTCGTCAACAGCCCCGCCGAGACGAAGACGGAAACCGAGCGCGCCTTCCAGCAGAGCTTTCTCTCCTCCATGGGATCGGTGATGACGGCGATGGACATCATGTCCTTTGTGATCATCGGCATCATCCTGCTCGTGCTCGCCAACACGATGATCATGGCGGCGCGCGAGCGCGCGCACGAGTACGCCGTGCTGAAGACGCTCGGATTCACCGGGCGGCACATCTTCCTGCTCATCACGGGCGAGTCGCTGATTCTATCCGTCATCGGCAGCGCGGTCGGCCTCGCCGTGACGTTTCCGGCGGTCGAGGGCTTCCAGAACGCCCTGCCGAAAGGCTGGTTCCCGATTTTCTATATCGAGCCGCGGACGATCGTCTTCGGCACCGTCGCAGGGATCGCCGTCGGACTGATCGCCGCGATCATTCCCGCGCGGCGCGCGATGAGCATCAGAATCGTCGAGGGGCTGCGTTATATCGGCTGAGGCGAATCCGTGACGATTCCACTACGCTACATCTTCCGGAGCTTCGGCGCGCGGCGGCTTACCGCCGCGATGACCGTGCTCGGCATCGCGCTCGTCGTGTTCGTGTTCGCTGCCGTGCTCATGATGGCGAACGGCATCCGGCGCACGCTCCAGGCGACGGGGTCGGAGGAAAACGTCCTCGTCCTGCGCAAGGCCGCCAACAGCGAGACGCTGAGCGTGCTCGACCGCGACGTGGCGACGCTCATCACCGGCATGCCGGAGGTCGCGCGCTCGGAGACCGGCGCGCCGCTCAGCTCGCGCGAAGCGGTCGTCATTATCAATATGGAGAAGCTTGCGGGCGGCATGAGCAACGTCACCGTCCGCGGCGTCGAGCCGCCGGCGTTCGAGCTGCGGCCGCAGGTTCGGCTCGTCGACGGCCGGCTGTTCCGCTGGGGCGCGCGCGAGATCGTCGTCGGCCGCTCGATCGCGCAGCGTTTCGCGCATGCGGGCATCGGCTCGCGCATCAAATTCGCCGGCAGCTCGTGGAGCGTCGTCGGTACCTTTGATTCCGGCGGCAGCGGCTTCGATTCGGAGATCTGGGGCGACTCGAATCAGATCATGGACGCATTCAAACGGTCGTCCTACTCGACGCTGACGCTCAAGCTGCGCGACCCCGAGGCGTTCGCGGCGTTCGTCGCCGCGTGGGAGGCCGACAACCGCCTGCTCCGCTACGACGCGAAAATCGAAAAGAAATTTTTCGAGGAGCAGTCCGAGATGATGGCGACGTTCATCCGCATCCTGGGGCTTTTCATCACCGTCATCTTCAGCATCGGCGCGACCATCGGCGCGATGATCACGATGTACGGCGCGGTGGCGAACCGCACGACCGAGATCGGCACGCTGCGGGCGCTGGGCTTTCAGCGCCGGAGCATCCTCGTTGCTTTTCTCGGCGAGGCGCTTTTGCTCGCGCTCTCGGGCGCGATCGTCGGCGTCGCGCTCGCGTCGCTGCTCCAGATGGTCACGATCTCGACGCTCAATTTCACGTCGTTTTCCGAGCTGGCGTTTGCGTTCTCGCTGTCGCCGGCGATCGCCGTGAGCTCGTTCGCGTTCGCGCTCGCGATGGGGCTGCTGGGCGGATTCCTGCCGGCGTTTCGCGCGGCGCGCCTCGACATCGTCGGCGCGCTCAGGGCGGTGTGAGATTTGAAATAGCCGTTTCTTTGGCGTAGAGCTGACTCGTTCATTCGAATTGCGGAGGAAATCATGTCCGAGCACGCGCCGCACGGCGGCAGCCACATGCACGATTTCGAGGCGCACGTGAGAGCCGTCGAGGAAGACCTCGAGTATTACCGCGCCAAGCGCATCGAGCCGCGCGTCTTCACGCTGCTGCGCCGGGGAATCATCGCTTTCGGCGATCTTTTCGCCGCCGCCGCCAGCAATGCCGACGGACCGACTGTAGAAGGAGAAGCGAAGGATCTCGAAGCGAGCATTCGCTCGCTGGAGGATAGTCTCGACGACTACGTGCGCGAGATCGGCCTCATCACGTCCGCGATCGGTGATTCCGTGGACGTCGTGACCGAAGACGGGCGCGTCGAACGGGGCGACTACGACGATTTCTTTCGCTTCGCGCACCGCGAATACAAAGGGTCGCTCGATGAGCGCGTCGCGCTGCTCACGGCCGACGTGAAACGAAACATTAGGGTGATCGAGGTGCTCGCGCGCGCCCTCGCCCAGAGAGGCATCATCGATGCAGACGAGCTGAACCGGAGCCGGGCGGCGCTTAAGACCGCCGGACCGTGGAACGGCGGCAGGATCGTCGCGCGCGCATGGATCGATCCCGAGTTCAAGCGCCGCCTCGTCGGCGAAGGGCGTCCGGCGCTGCGCGACCTCGGCATCCCGCCCGGCCGACTCGGCAAGCTGGGCGTTTTGGAGAACACCGAAACTGTCCACAACGTGATCGTCTGCACGCTCTGCTCCTGTTATCCGTACGACCTCCTCGGCGACACGCCGTGGTGGTACAAGCAGGATATCTACAAAAAGCGCATCATCGCCGATCCGCGCGCGATCTTGGAGGAGATGTTCGAGCTCAAGCTGCCGGCGAGTATGGAAGTCCGCGTGCATGACAGCACGTCGGACGTGCGCTACATGGTCATCCCGCGGCGACCGTCAGGGACTGAAGGCATGAAGGAAGCCGAGCTCGCCAAGCTCGTGACGATCGACAGTCTTATCGGCGCGGGCGAGGCGACGACACCGGCCGACGTGGGTCGTCAGAAAGAAACGGCGTGGGGCCACCCGAAGCCGCGCCCGCGGGATTACTGATGGAAAATTCGGGCGGCTTCAAAGTCGGCGACCGCGTCGCCGTGAAAGCGGAAAACGCCACGGGCAATCCGCGCACGCCGAAATACATTCGCGGCAAAAAAGGCGTGGTCGTCCAGACGCACGGCGTGATCAGCAACCTGCGCGATCATCGCGGCCACTATCCGCCGCTCTACACCGTGGCGTTCGATGTCAAAGAGGTCTTCGGGACGAATAGCGCGGACAAGCTCCGCGTCGATCTGCACGAGGACTGGCTGGAGCGGGCTTAAGCGGGATTCTTGCCATCCAGAAACATTCCGAGCTTCGCTGCGGGAAGCCTGATCCCCACGTAAAATGTGCCGAACTGACCGTAGACGGCGCTCGCCTCGTCGAAGCGCATCTCGTACACGAGCTTCTTGAACACTAACGGGTCGTCGGCGAAAAGGTCGACGCCCCATTCCCAATCGTCGAAGCCGATCGATCCCGAGATGATCTGCGTCACCTGGCCGGCGTATCTTCGGCCGATAATACCGTGCTCCGCCATCATTTTCTGCCGCTCCTCGATCGGCGCCGAATACCAGTTCTTCGTCTCGCCGCGCAGTTTGTTCATCGGATAGAAGCAGACGTAGCGCCGCGGCGGAATCGGCGTGAAGAGCCGCGGCGCGACGATCTTCTTCTGGTTTTCGAGCTCCGCCGAGACTGCCTGATTCCATTCGGCCGAGCCCGGCTGCAAGCCTTTTTCGGCGAGACTCTGATAAAGCCGCACCGTCGCCTCGTACATGCCGAGCTCGACGACGGAGACATATGAAGTCGTCGGCTCGAGGTATTCGGCGAGATCTAGATTCGCGACCGCGAGCTGCGCCGCGTTCAGCGTCTCGAGCGTGCGGCGGAAATGGATGAATAACAGATCGCCCTTGTGCCCCAGCAGAGAAAACGCCGCGCTCGGCTCTTCTTTGCTCTGCTCCATCGAGCCCAAAAGGCGCACCGCTTCCTCGGCCGCGGCAGTTTTGCGGGAGTTCTCAAGGAGCTTCCACGCGGGACGGCGGAAGCGGAACATCTGGTGCAGGATGTACGAGCCTTCCAGCGTGAGCGGAACCGGCGATTGTCTGCTGTGGAGTTCGTCTTTCACGTCGTGTTCGGTTCGGGCACTTCTTTTTTGCGCAGGCGCTGCCGCAGCGCCTGGAAGCCGCGCTTCGCCATGCGGAACAGCTTCGGGATGAGCCAGATCGCGAGCGCGAGAAAAACCGCGATCAGGACCAGCATGATCAGCGGGTGATGAAAAATGAGCCAGAGCGAGCCGAGCACGGTAAGGTCTTCGCCGACGCTCGCGGCCCAGTTGCTGAACGGCTCCGGGCTCACGTTGATCGCGAGCCGCGTCGTCGCCTTGGTGGCGTGCGCGGCGAACGCGACGGTGCCGCCGGCGAGAATCGCGGCCAATTCCAGCGCCGGGTTCATCGGGCCGAGCGCGCGCGCCGCGAGGATCGCGCCGGCGGGGACGCGGATGAAGGTGTGCAGAAGGTCCCAGCCGCTGTCGAAGTAGGGGACCTTGTCGGCGAAAAACTCGACGACGTACATGATGCACGCCATGCCGATGACGATCGGATCCATCAGCACTTCGAGCCCCTGGGGCAGATGGATCATCTGCATCCGTCCGGCGATGCCGAGCGCCGCGACGGTGGCATAAAGATTGATGCCCGACGTCCACGCGCTCCCGAGCGCGAGGCTCAACAGCTGCAGCGTTTCCACGTCAATTGGGTTTCGTCAAATCTTCCACTTTTTCTCGACGCGGTCCTTGATCTCTTTCTCGAAGGCGTTCACCGCCGGGAAGTCCTCCATCCAGCGGTAGGGCCGGCACGCGTCGATCAGCACGCGGTCGGAGACGTAGCCTTTGGGCGAGCGCTCCTCCGGCGGCATCGCCGGTTCGCACACCGAGGCCCAGACGCTTTTCACCACGTCGATGCCGTCGCGCACGTAGCAGCGCGTCGCGATCGCCCAGATGACGTCGTATGGATTGGTGATGTCGATGTCGTCGTCGACCACGACGACGAACTTGCCGCCGTAGGCGCCGGCGCGCGCGCCCGCCGCCACCAGCAGCGCCTGCTTGGAGTGGCCGGCGTAGCGCTGTTTGATGGAAATAACGGTGAACGGACCGGGCTGGCCGCCGTAGACGAAGCCCCACACGCCTTTGATCTCCGGCACGCCGGCTTTTTCCAGCTGCTCCCAGAGCGTGGCGGCGCCGAGCGCGATCGGCAGATAACTCGCCGGCGGCTTGAGCGGCGGCGCGCCGAGCATGATCGGATCGTTCCTGTAGTAGACGCGCTTGACGTTCATGATCGGCGTCTCGCCGACGTTCGCCTCGGTGAAGTAGCCGGGCCACTCGCCGAACGGACCTTCGCGCGGCATGTCCTTATCGGCCATCGGCGGCATCTCGCCTTCGAGGACGATCTCCGCGTTGGCGGGAATGGGCAACCCGGTCACCGCGCCGCGCAGCACCGGCACCGGCGCGCCTTGGAGAAAGCCGGCGAATTCGTATTCGTTTACGTCGGGCGGCAGCGGCATCTGCGCCGCCAGGAAGACGCTCGGCGCCTGGCCGAGCGTGATCGCGACCGGCAGCGGCTTGCCGGCGGCGCGGCTGCGCTCGAACGCGAGCCGGCCGTGCTTGCCCATGTTCATCTTGACCGAGACGGTGTTTTTGTTCTGCACCATCACGCGATAGGTGCCGACGTTGACCTTGCCCGTCTCGGGATCTTTGGTGATGACGCCGCAGCCGGTGCCGATGTACGGACCGCCGTCGAGCTCGTGCCAGCTCGGCGTCGGGAATTTATAAAGATCGACGTCGCCGTCTTCCATCTGATTTTCGCAGACGGGTCCGCCCTCGACCTGCTGCGGCTGGACGGGCTTGAAGGCCGCGAGTTTCTTGCGCCACGCGTAAAGAAAATCGACCCCGTTCAAATCTTCCGGCAGACCCATCGCCGGCGCGGTGCGCCTGCATGTACGGAAGGCGTTCGAGATGATGCGGAATCCAGGCGGATATCCCGCGAAGCCGCCGAAGAGCAGCGCCGGACCTTCCTTTTCCGCCGCGCGCTCGGTCAGCGCGCCGACTTCGATCTTGAGATCGGCGCCGTCGAATTTCTTGATCTCGCCCATCTCTTCGAGACACTGGATGTATTCCCGCATGTCGGTCACAGTACGCATGATTCCTCCAAAAAACTCATCCTATTTCCCGGGCCCGATGCTGTCAACACGCGCTCCGGCTCTTGCGCTTTGCCGCCGTTCCTGTATTCCTGGAATAAATGCGCGTCGTGGCTTTCGTGTGTCTTCTTTTGGCGGCTGCGGCCGCGCCGGCCGCGGCGCAGAACTACCCCGTGAAAGAAACGATTCTCGACAACGGTCTGAAAGTTCTCCTGCTCGAAGACCACAAGAGCGCCGCGGTGACATTTCAGGTGTGGTACCGCGTCGGCTCGCGCAACGAGATCGACGGCAAGAGCGGCCTGTCGCATTTTCTCGAGCACATGATGTTCAAGGGGACGCCGAGCGTAAAGCCCGAAGAGTACGCGAAGATCATCGCGCGGAACGGCGGTAACTCGAACGCCTTCACCTCCCAGGACTACACAGTCTATTTCGCGACGATGAGCCGGGAGAAGATCGGCATCGAGATCGGGCTCGAGGCCGACCGCATGGCGAACGCGATTCTCGACGGGCCGACTTTCGAAAACGAAAAGTCGGTCGTCATGGAGGAGCGTCGGCTTCGGACCGACGACAATCCCGACCAGGCGCTCGCCGAGGTCGCGGGCGCGATCATATATATGGTCTATCCGTACCGCCGGCCGGTCATCGGCTGGATGTCGGACATCTTGAATCTCACGCGCGACGATCTGATCCAGCACTACAAGACCTATTACGCGCCCAACAACGCGTTTATCGTCGCGGTAGGCGATTTTTCCACCGACGAGATGCTCGCCAAGATCAAGCAGGAATTCGGCAAGGTGGCGCGCCGGCCCGACCCGCCCAAAGTGAAATTCGAGGAGCCGCCGCAGCAGGGCGAGCGCCGCGCCGCCCTGAAGAAGGAGGCGGAGCTTCCGCTGCTCGCGGCCTATTATCACGCGCCGAATCTGCTCAATCGCGACGCGTTCGCGCTCGACCTGCTTTCGACGATTCTCGCGGGCGGGCGCAGCTCGCGGTTGCATCACGATCTCGTGTACGAAAAGCAGATCGCTGCCGCCGTCGACGCCGATTACGAGGGCTTCCTGATCGGACCCTCGTTGCTCTCGATGTCGGCTCAGGTGATGCCCGAGAAGCAGGCGGACGAGGTGCAGCGCGCGATCGACGCCGCCGTTGAAAAAATAAAGTCCGAGCCGGTGCCCGACCGCGAGCTCCAGAAGGCGAAAAACCAGGTCGAGGCGGCGTTTGTTTTCGGCCAGGACTCGATTTTCGGCCAGGCGCTCCGCATCGGGATGTTCGAGTCGCTCGCGAAATGGCAGCTCATCAACGACTACCTTCCGGGAATCCGCGCCGTGACGGCGGAAGACGTTCTTCGGGTCGCGAAGAAATACCTCGATCCGGACCGGCGAACGATCGGCGTCTTAATTCCCACGAAAGAATCCGAATCGTGAGAAAGTTTCTTGCGGCGGTGATGATGATAGCTATCCTAGGCTCGCAGTCTTCCGCTGAGGCCCGGCTCACCCCGTCGCGGACGACCCTCGCCAACGGCGCGGTCGTCGTCACGTCGGAGCAGAAAGCGCTCCCGATGGTGACGATGAGTCTGTTGATCGAAGGCGGGGCGCGGCTCGATCCGGCCGGCCGCGAAGGCCTCGCCAACTTGGCGGCGCAGCTCCTGACCTACGGCACGAAAAATCACACTGCCGTCCAGCTGAGCGAAGCGCTCGATTTTCTCGGTGCGTCGCTCACAACGGGGTGCACCGAAGAAACGGTCACGATCAACTTTACGTTGCTGAAAAAGGATCTCGACGAGGGGCTTCGACTGCTCGCCGAGGTGCTGACCGAGGCTTCGTTTCCGCCGGAAGAGATCGAGCGGCGCAAGCAGGCCGTCATCGCGGGCATCCGCGCGCAGGAGGAACAGCCCGGGCAGATCGCGGAAGTGAAATTTCTCGAAACGCTCTTTCCCAAAAGCCCGTATGGCCGGCGGGTCGAAGGCTCGCCGGACTCGGTCAAGAACATCGATCGCGCCGGACTGCTCGCGTTTTATGAAAACGAGCTTCGTCCAGACCGCGCCATTTTCGCGGTCGTGGGCGACGTGTCGCAGCAGGAGATCGTCGAGAAGCTGAATGCGGCACTGCGTCCTTGGCAGAAGAAGCCCGCCGCCAAGCTGCCGCCGCCGAACGCCGTTCCGGGCGCGCCGGCTTTCATCAAAATCAACAAGCAGCTTACGCAGGCGAACATCGTGCTCGGCCATGCCGGCGTCCCGCGCAACCATCCCGACTATTACGCGGTCCAGGTCATGAACTACATTCTTGGCGGCGGCGGCTTCTCCTCGCGCATGATGGATTCGATCCGCAACGAGCGCGGCTTTGCCTATTCCGTCTACAGCCAGTTCGACCCGGGGAAATATACCGGAAGCTTCCAAGTCGTGATGCAGACGAAAAACGAGAGCGCCGGCGAAGCGATCAAGATCGCGGTCGCCGAGATCCGTAAAATGCGCGAGCAGGGCGTGACCGATTCGGAGCTCAACGAGGCTAAGGATTATCTCATCGGCAGCTTTCCGCTGCGCTTCGACACAAACCGTAAAGTCGCCGCTTTTTTATCGCAGGTCGAATTCTACGGGCTGGGCCTCGACTATCCCGACCGATACCCCGAAATCATCCGTAAAATCAGCCGTGAAGACGTCCTGCGGGCGGCTACGACCTACCTCCATCCTGAAAAGCTTATTACCGTCGTGGTCGCGGACCAATCAAAGGCCGCGCTCCAGCCGCTTGACAGGGGAGGGGGTCTATAGTAAGACCACCTTCGTTTCAGACACAGAAGGAGGAGAGGCGCGCGGATGAAAAAGGTCCTGGTCGTCGAAGACCACCCAGATATGCGCGAGCTC
Source organism: Binatia bacterium (assembly GCA_036522615.1). Classification (GTDB taxonomy): domain Bacteria; phylum Desulfobacterota; class Binatia; order UBA9968; family UBA9968; genus JAJPJQ01. The sequence goes on from DATDFN010000346.1 coordinate 17,072, forward strand.
CTCATCTGGCAGATGGAGTTGATGGGGTTTTCGGCGATTCCCGCCAAGCACGGCAAGGAGGGCGTGGAAAAGGCCGTCCAGGAAAAGCCCCAGCTGATCTTGATGGACATCATGATGCCGGGCATGGACGGCCGCGAGGCCACGCGGCTTTTACGCTCCCATCCCGACACTCAGGATATCCCCATTCTCGCGGCCACCGCCCTTTTTCGCGACGCCGATCTCAAGACCTGTATCGACGCGGGATGCAACGATTACATCGTCAAGCCGTTCACCTTCCAGGAATTGCAGGGCAAGATCCAGGAATTCATCACCGATTCGCGCATGATTCTGCAGTAGTTTCCGTTTCCGCTCCTTCGTTTACCATTCGATTCCATATTGTTCCCGAGGTCGTGCCTTGACACGCCGGGAAAAAGCCGTCGCCGTCATCGAGCGCCTGAAACAAGCGGGATACGAGGCCTATTTCGCCGGCGGATCGGTGCGCGACATGCTTTTGGGCAGAGACCCCGACGATTACGATATCGCGACCTCGGCGCGCCCCGAGGATATCCAGAAGATTTTTCCGCGGACGCTGGAGGTCGGGGCTCAGTTCGGCGTCGTGCTCGTGCTCTCCGAAGGCGACGCCTTCGAGGTCGCGACCTTTCGCTACGACGGCCCGTATCTCGACGGTCGCCGACCGAGCGAAGTACGCTACGCGGGTCTCGAGGAGGACATCCGCCGGCGCGATTTCACCGTCAACGGCCTGATGTACGATCCGCTCGAGGACCGGCTGATCGATCTCATCGGCGGTCGCGACGATCTCGCGCGGCGCCGCATCCGCGCCATCGGCGATGCGCGCGCGCGCTTCCAGGAAGACCGGCTGCGCATGATCCGCGCAGCGCGCTTTTCAGCGAGCCTCGGCTTCGACATCGAACCGGAAACGCTCGATGCGATCGGCGCCGAGGCGTCACACATCACCCAAGTTTCGTCGGAGCGCATCGGTGAGGAGGTCACGCGCATTCTGACCGAAGGCGGCGCGCGGCGCGGCTTCGAGATCATGGATGCCACCGGATTGCTGCCCCTGATTCTGCCCGAGATCTCGGCGATGCACGGCGTCGAGCAGTCGCCGGACTATCACCCCGAAGGCGACGTGTTCGTGCATACGATGCTCGTGCTGGAGCAACTCGTCGAGCCGACGGAATCGGTCGCCTACGGCGCGCTCCTGCACGATGTCGGAAAGCCGGTGACCGCCGGCCGCAACGAGCAGCGCATCACCTTCTACGGCCACACGGAGCAAGGCGCGGAGATGGCGGTCGCGATCTTGAAGCGTCTGAAGCGGAGCCGCAGCGTGTGGGAGCGCGTCGCCTATCTCGTGAAAAATCATCTGCGCCACGTTCAGGCGCCGAAGATGCGCGTCTCCACCCTTAAACGTTTTCTCGGCGAGCCGGGCATCGACGAATTGCTGGAAGTGACGCGCCTCGACGCGCTGGCATCGAACGGCGACCTGCAATATTATGACTTCTGCCGGCAGAAAATGGCCGAGCTGAAGCACGAGGAGATTCATCCGCCTCCGCTCGTCACCGGCAAGGATTTGATCGCGCTCGGCCTCGAGCCGGGGCCGATGTTTCATGTGATCTTGGACCGCGTCAAAGAAGCGCAGCTCGAGGGCGAACTGCGCGACCGGCAGCAGGCGCTCGACTGGATCGAGAAGGAATACGGGGGACGACACTGACATGGAAGCGGCGAACGCCTACAAAGTCGTCGGCAAAGGTCTGAACCGCGTCGACGGCAAAGACAAAGCGACGGGCAAAGCGGCTTACACGGTCGATCTGGAATTGCCCAACATGGGCGTGGGGAAAATTCTCCGCAGTCCTTTTCCGCACGCGAAGATCGTGAGGATCGACGCGTCGAAGGCGGCGAAGCTGCCGGGCGTCTTCGCCGTCATCACGCGCGACGATCTGTCGGCGCTCAATTATTATTACGGCGCCGCTTACAAGGACCAGCCGATCGTCGCGACCGATAAAGTCAGGTTCGTCGGGGATCCGGTCGCCGGCGTCGCGGCCGCGGACGGCGAGACGGCGGAGGAGGCGCTTAATCTTATCGAGGTCGAATACGAGGAGCTGCCGGCGGTTGACGACCTCGAAAGCGCGCTCAAAGCCGGCGCGCCGATTATTCACGAAGCGCTCGCTGAGGGCGGCGAGCTGCACGGATACCACTATCAGGCGCCGGAGAAGTTCAAGGGCACGAACATCTGCTATCAGTTCAGTTACGCGAACGGCGACGTGGCGCAGGGCTTCAAGCAGTCCGACCACATCTTCGAGCATGTCTTCACGTTCCCGCGCGTTCAGCATTTTTCGATGGAGCCGCACGCGATCATCGCCAACGTCGAGAGCGACCGCATCACGCTGTGGGCGTCGTCGCAGGACCCGTTCACGCTGCGCGAGCACCTGGCGGAGATCTTTCGCATGCCGCTCAGCCGCGTGCGCGTCGTGGTGCCGTACGTCGGCGGCGGCTACGGCGGCAAGCTCTCCGTCAAGCCGGAGCCGCTCGCCGCGGCCCTGTCGTGGAAAGCGGGGCGCCCCGTCAAGCTCGTTCTCTCTATCGAAGAGAGCTTCAAGACCGTGACCCGCCATCCGGCGCGCTTCCGTATCAAGACCGGCGTCGCGCGCGACGGGCGCCTGCTCGCGCGCGAATGCGAGATCTATATGGACACCGGCGCGTATGCCGACGCTGGGCCGCGCGTGACGCAGAAAGCCGGCTACCGCGCTTTCGGCCCGTATAAAATCCCCAACGTCAAGTCCGACGCCTACACCGTATACACGAATACGGCCCCGGCGGGCGCGTTTCGCGGCTTCGGCACGCTGCAAGTCACGTGGGCATACGAGTCGCAGATGGATATTATCGCGGAGAAACTCGGTATCGACGCGCTGGAATTCCGGCTCAAAAACATGCTCGACAAAGGCGATCTCTACACACCGGGCGATACGCCGGTCGACGCCGATTTGCGCGAAGGGCTGCTGCGCGCGGCGCGCGAGATCGGCTGGGGAGAAAAAGGCCCGGCCGGCACCGGCAAAGGGCTGAGCTGCTGCATGAAGGACGGCGGCGGGACGTACAAATTCGCCTCCGCGATCGCGAAGATGATCTCCGACGGCAGCGTCGTGCTGCTCACCGGCACGGTTGAGCTGGGTCAGGGCGCGCGCACGGCTCTCAGCCAGGTCGTGGCCGAAGAGCTCGGGCTCCCGCTCGAATACGTCGTCGTCGCGCAGCTCGATACCGACACGACGCCTTACGACCCGGGCACGAACGCCAGCAGCTCGATGGTCGTCATGGGGCTGTGCGTTCAGCGCGCCGCGCAGGATTTGAAGCGCCAGCTGCTCGATTCCGCGGCCAAAGCGCTGAACGAAAACGCTGCGGATCTCTCTCTTGAAAACGGCAGCGTGCAGACCCGCGACGGCAAGAAAATTTCCTACAGCGCCGTCATCGCGAAATATTTCGGCGCGAACGCCGGTGAGATCATCGGCAAGGGATCGTACCAGGACATCAAGAGCAAAGAGGCCGCGCTCGGCGCGCCGACGACGTTCTGGGAAATCGGCTGGGGCGGCGCGGAAGTTGCCGTCGACCGCGACACGGGCGCTATCAAGCTGCTCAAGTACGTCTCAATCGCCGACGTCGGCCAGGCGATTCATCCGATCCAGTGCGAGGGGCAGGACGAAGGCGCCGTGATGTTCGCCGTCGGCCATACGCTGTGTGAGGAAATGGTTTATAAGGACGGCCAGCTGCTGAATCCGAACCTGGTCGACTACCACGTGCCGAACTTTCTCGACGTGCCGCAAAATTTCGAGACGATCCTGATGCAGAATAAAAACGGCCCGGGTCCGTTCGGTTCGAAAGGAATGGGGGAGGGCGGACTGCTCCCGGTGGCCTCGGCGGTCGCGAACGCGGTCTACAACGCGGTCGGCGTGCGCCTCTACGATCTGCCGCTCACCCCGGAGAAAGTCTGGCGCGCGCTCAGCGCAAAAAGCTCCGCCTGATTCAGCTCGTCGTGATGTACGGAATTGGAATCAGCGGATCGGGAAACGGCACGTGAAGACCGCTCACAAAGAGAAAGTAGAAAAACGCCCACGAGCAGAAGGCGACCGCGATCGTAATCGGCCATTTCTCTCTGCCCGCGATCTTTAAATAAAGCACCGTCGTCAGCGGGACCGCGACGGAAAATCCCAAAAGCCAAATCGCGAGAAAGAAGCCCACCGTCCAGAGGAGGATATTTACGGTGCGCTGCTTGACCACGTTCGCCGGAAGATCGGCGCCGACGCCGGTCTCATCCGCGGCCTTGAAACGTGTTTTTCCGGACACGTCCATGAAGAACTGCACCGCCGCCAGCACCAACGCCGGGATGCCGATCACCCAGGGAAAAAGCCCCGCGCGATAACCGAAACTCCGGCTCTGCCACAGCGCCAGACCGAGCATCACGACGACGATAAGACTGAAGATCGACGCCGAGCGCGCGCGCGCGGGATCGGCGACGGTCGGATTCGCAAGAGCGGCCTCCGCGGCGTTCGCCGGTTTTTTTCTTTTCCGGCGTTCCTTGAACACCGGATAGAGCACGCCGACGAGCGTGATGGCAAAGATGAGCAGCACGCCGGGCCGATGAGTCCAGGTCAAGCCGTAGTTGTCGGTCGCGAGGAAGAGACGATTTTCCGCCAGCGGCCCCAAAACGAGCCCGAGCAGCAGCGGCGGGCGCGGCCATTCGAGCTTCTCCAGAACCCAGCCGAGCCCGCCGAAGAAGAGCACGACGAGCATGTCCTCGAAAGCGTTTTTCTCGGCGAACGCACCGAGGTAAACGAGGATCAGGATGATCGGGATGATCAGGGCGCCGCGCACCTGCGTGATTTTCGCCAGCGGCTTCAGGAACAGAAAACATACCGCCACGGTGATGATGTTCGAGATGATGATGACCCAAACGAAGGAGAAGGTCACGTCGAGTTTGCCCTTAGGCGGCGGAAGCAGCATATCGGGTCCCGGGACGATGCCCTGGATGATAAAGCCGCCCAGGAGAATCGCCATGATGACGCTGGCAGGAACGCCGAAGGCGATGGTCGTGATCAAGCTGCCGCCGAGCGTCGAATTATTCGCGGCGCCGGGGCCGAGCACGCCTTCGATGGCGCCCTTGCCGAAGCGCTCTTTTCTGGGCGAACTCTGCACGGCGTGGGCATAGGCGATCCACTGCGTCGTCGCCGCACCCATGCCCGGGATGATCGCGGTGAATGTGCCGATTGCGCTGCAGCGCAGCACGAGCCACCAATGGCGAAAAGTGTCCTTCACACCCTGCATGACTCCGCCCAGCTCTTCGACTTTATCCTGCGCGATGCTGGTGCCGAGGACCGCGAGCTCGATGGTTTCGGGAATGGCGTAAAAGCCGATCGTCACCGGCACGAGGCCGACCCCGTCCCAGAGGAACAACTGGCCGAAAGTGTAGCGCTGGATGCCGGAGATCGGATCGAGCCCGATCGTCGCGAGCATGAGACCCAGCGCGCCGGAGACGACGCCTTTCAACACCGCCTCGCCGCTCAGCGCCGCGACGAACGAGATGCCCAAAAGCGCGAGCATGAAGAATTCCGGCGAGCCGAACGTGAGCACCAGCGGTCGGACGATCGGCACCGCCAGCGCGATACAGACCGCGCCGAAGATGGCGCCGATGAGCGAGCTCATCAGCACCGCGCCGAGGGCGCGCCCGGCTTCGCCGCGCTTCGCCATCGCGTGCCCGTCGACGATCGTCGACGCGGTGGTCGGCTCGCCCGGCACGCCGAAGAGCACCGAGGTGATGTCGCCCGTCGTCGCTGTAACGGCCGTCATGCCGAGGAGGAACGCGAACGCCTCGACGGGGGTCATCTTGAAGATGAACGGGAGCATGAGCGCCATCGCCGTCGGACCGCCGAGCCCCGGCAGGATGCCGACGACGAAACCGATCGCGAGGCCGACACACATCAGGCCGAAGGTCGTCGGGGCGAAGACCTGGTAGAAGCCCGAAACGAACGATGTCAGCATCTCGAACACGGTGAACCCCGTTCAACTCCGGTATGACACTTGACGCGAGCGAAATCCGCGAGCATCGCGCGCCAGTCGGCGTCGCTCCATGCGTGCTGGAGCCGTGTCTTATTGCAAACGGCTTGTTAAAGCAAGATAAAATGCTGCAGGTAGGCTACCTGCAGCTTGGTTCGCTCTTGGAGTGCAATGGCAAGCTTACTGTGAAGGTAGAGCCGCGGCCCGGTTCACTTTCAACGTCGATATCGCCTTCGAACAGCTCGACGAGTCGCTTGACGATGCTTAGGCCGAGGCCGCTGCCCGGATACTTGCGCCGGTCGACGCCCTCGGCCATGTAAAACGGCTCGAAGATGTGCGGCAAGTCCGAACTGCCGATGCCGATTCCCGTATCGGATACTGAACAGACGACGCGTTTCTGCGGGCCGGCCGTTTGCATTTCAACGTGTAAATGGATGCTGCCCGTTTCCGTGTATTTCACGGCGTTGGCGAGGAGGTTTTCGAGAATTTCTCTCAGCCGCACGCGATCGGTCGTGAGCCGCGACAGGCCACGCGCGACGGCGATCTCCAGATGGAGCCCTTTTTCCCGCGCGAGCGGCTCAAACGAAAGCTCGAGGTCGTCGGTGACGTCGCGCACGGCGAACTCCTCGGGATGAAGCCGGACTTTCTTCGCGTCGAGACGCATGAGGTCGAGAATCTCGTTAATCAGATCGAGGAGATCCCTGGCGTAACGCCCGATGCGCGTGAGCGCTTTCTGCTGCTGGTCGGCGAGCGTCCCGTATGCGCCCTCTTCGAGAAGCTGCTGGGTGCCGATCACGACGTTCAGGGGCGTTCTCAGCTCATGCGCCATGGTATTCAAGAAATCGCTTTTGAGCTTGAAGGCGTTCTCCAATTCGGCGGATTTTCGGCGGACTTCCTCGAACAGCCGCGCGTTTTCGACGGCAATAGCGGCGCCGCCGGCGAGCTGCTGCAGGGACTCGATCTCGTGCTGATGAAAATGGCGCGGCCCGTAGGTCAGAACGCGCAGCACGCCAATCACCTCTCCGTTACGCGAAAGCAAGGGAACGCCGGCATAGCCGCGGAACCCGTGGCGCGTCGTCTTTTGCGCGGTGCTCGCATTCGCTGCCATTATGTCGGAGATCGCGACGGGTCGACCGCTTTGGACGACCGATCGGGACAACCCGCGACCGGCCCCGGAAGAAGTCGGTTGGAGCGATCCCGGCTCCGTGCCCGAGACACCGAGCGAGCACCATTCGCCGTTGACGATCAGGCGCACGTCGGAGACGTCGACCTTCAACACGTCGCGGATTTTTTTGGTGAGTTTCTGCAGCAGCGTATCGACGTCGAGAACGGCGATGTCCTGGCTGAGATCCTTCAAGACCTTCTGCATCTCTTCGCGATTGCGCGATTCCTCGTAGCGGCGCGAATTTTGAACCGCCAGCGCAAGGATGTCCGCAATAGGCGTCAGAAGTTCGAGCTCCTTTCGGCCAAAGCGCTCTGGGACGAGACTGCCCAAATTCAACACGCCGAGCAGCTCATTCTCGGCGATGAGCGGAAGCATCACATACGAGCGTATGCCGACGCTGCGATATCTCTGGTGCGTGAGGGGAAACCGGTCGTCGTTCAAAATATCTTCACAGATCACCGGCTCGGCGTTGCGCATCACCCATCCGGTCGCAGTACCGATGACCGTGGAAAAGCCCTGTGGAATCGCGGGAGCCGGCAGGCGCGATTCTTCGGCGTAGACGGTGAACTGCTCTTCGCTGTCCGGAAGATTGATCGCAGCGCGATCGTAGGGGGCGAGCTTGTGGATCTCCCGGCAAAGTGTCAGACAGATTTCCTTGAGGTTCATAAAAATGCTGCTATCGCCACGCGAAAAAAAACCACCGGCGGGGGCGGCGCGCGCGGCGCTGCCCCGGTTCGGCTAAACTCCGTACGGCAAGGATGCGGCGCGAGACTGATTCCAATCAGCCGTGTGAAGTCGGCATGGCTCGCCCGTGATTGTTTTTAGGCCGGTAGCTTACTAAAATGAATGCGCGTATTGCAAGCGTTTCGTAAAATCGAAGCTATGAATCCTATATACCGAAACTACATCGATGGACGATGGATCGAGGCCGTGTCGGGGCGGACATTTGAAAACCGCAACCCCGCGGACCACCGCGATTTAATTGGCTTATTTCCGGATTCCGGCGCCGACGATGTCGATCGCGCCGTGCGCGCCGCACGCCGTGCGCTGTCGTCCTGGCGGCTCGTGCCGGCGCCGAAGCGCGGCGAGATCATTTTCAAAATCGGGGAGATTCTTAAGCGCCGCAAGGAAGAGATCGCGCGAGCGATGACGCGCGAAATGGGAAAAATACTGAAGGAAACGCGCGGTGACGTGCAGGAGGGAATCGACACCGCGTTTTACGCGGGCGGCGAGGGTCGGCGGCTTTTCGGCGAGACGACGCCGGCCGAGCTGCCGGATAAGTTCGCGATGTCGATTCGCGCGCCCGTCGGCGTCTGCGGCCTGATCACGCCGTGGAATTTTCCGCTCGCGATCCCGACGTGGAAGCTTTTCCCGGCGCTGCTGTGCGGCAATACCGTCGTCTTGAAGCCGGCGGAGGATACGCCTCACACCGCAGCGCTATTTTTCGAGATACTGGAAGAGGCCGGCGTCCCTTCCGGCGTCGCCAATCTCGTCCACGGTTCCGGGGAGATCGCCGGCGCCGCGCTCGTGAACCATCCGGAAGTCAAGCTGATCTCCTTTACCGGCTCCTCGGAAGTCGGACGCGAGATCGCGGCGTCGTGCGGGAAAAATCTCAAGCGCGTCGCGCTCGAGATGGGCGGCAAAAACGCGCAGATCGTGCTTGAGGACGCCGACTTGGACCTGGCGGTCGAAGGAGCGCTGTGGGGCGCCTTCGGCACCACCGGTCAGCGCTGCACCGCGACGAGCCGCCTCATCGTGCACCGCGACGTCAAGCAGCGCGTCACCGACGCGCTCGTCGCGCGCGCCGAGAAGATCGTCGTAGGCGCCGGTCTGGACGAAAGCACGGAAATGGGGCCGCTCATCCACGAGGCGGCGCGCGAGAAGGCGCACCGCTACGTGCAGATCGGCAAGGACGAGCGCGCGCGGCTTTTGACCGGCGGCGCGATCTACGAAGGAGAGCAATGGATCAACGGCTGGTTTTATCGGCCGACGATTTTCGACCGCGTCGCGCCGTCGATGCGCATCGCCCAGGAGGAGATTTTCGGTCCCGTGCTCTCGATCGTCGAGGTTAACAGCTTCGAGGAGGCGATCGAGGTGCTGAACGGCACGCGCTACGGCCTCTCGAGCTCGATCTACACGCGCGATGTCGCGCGCGCGTTCCGCTCGATGCGCGACATCGAGGCGGGCATCACGTATATCAACGGGCCGACGATCGGCGCCGAGGTGCACCTGCCGTTCGGCGGCGTCAAGGACACCGGCAACGGGCACCGCGAGGCGGGCACGACCGTCTACGATATCTTCACCGAGTGGAAGTCGGTCTACGTCGACTACTCGGGAAAGCTGCAAAAGGCGCAGATCGACAACGCGGAATGAGCGAAATCAAAGTCCCGCACATCAAAGTCAAGCCGCCGGGTCCGAAGGCTCAGGAACTGATCCGGCGGGACGAGCTTTATACCGCGCCGGCCTACGGCCGGGTCTATCCGCTTGCCGTGAAACAGGGGCGCGGCATGGCGATCGAGGACGTCGACGGCAATCTTTTTCTCGACTTCACCGCCGGCATCGCCGTCTCCTCCACCGGACATTCGCATCCGAAGGTCCTCGCGGCGGTAGAAGAACAGGCGCGGCGTTTTCTCCACTACTGCGGCAGCGACTTCTACTACGAGCCGATGGCCCAGCTTGCCGAGAAACTCGCGCGGTTATCTCCGGGCGCTTCGGAGAAAAAGGTTTTTTTCACCAACTCCGGCACCGAGGCGATCGAGGCGGCGATCAAGCTCGCCCGCTACGAGACGAAAAGGACGCATCTGATCGCTTTTCTCGGCGCGTTTCACGGACGGACGCTGGGCTCGCTCTCGCTCACCGCCAGCCGCGCCGCGCATCGCGCACACTTCGGCCCCCTGCTGCCCGGCGTGCATCATGTGCCGTACGGCATGGAGGGTCTCGAGGCCATTGAAAGGGAGATTTTTCGCCACGAGGCAGCGCCGGACGAGGTCGCGGCGATTTTCGTCGAGCCGATCCAGGGCGAGGGCGGCTACATCGTCCCGCCGCCTGAGTTTCTTCCGGCGTTGGCCGCGCTTTGCCGCCGTCACGGCATCCTGCTGGTCGCCGACGAGATTCAATCGGGCTTCGGCCGCACGGGAAAGATGTTCGCGTGCGAGCACTGGAAGCTGGAGCCCGATATTCTCTGCGTCGCCAAGGGCATCGCGAGCGGCCTGCCGCTCGGCGCGATGATCGCGCGCAGCGACATCAGCACGTGGAGGCACGGCAACCATGGCTCGACGTTCGGCGGCAATCCGGTCGCCTGCGCCGCGGCGCTCGCGACGATCGAACTCATCGAAGATGGGCTGATGAAGAACGCCGCGGAGGCCGGCGCGTATCTGAAAGAAAAGCTCGCGCCTCTCAAAACGTCCCGCTCGACGATCGCCGACGTGCGCGGGATGGGCCTGATGGTGGGGGTCGAGTTCGCGTCGGCCGAAGAGCGCGAGCGCGTCGTGCGCGCGTCGTTCGAAAAGGGTTTGCTGCTCCTGGGCTGCGGCGACCGCGTTATCCGCTTCTGCCCGCCGTTGATCGTGAGCAAACCGGAGATCGATACCGCACTAGAGATCTTCTCGTCGGTGGTCAAGTAATTGGTGGTCAATTAGTGGTAAAGTGGCGGTCGCGTGCCCTTCTCTAAACCTTTAAATTCCCCAAGCACCGCTCAAATGGATATTGGCGCCGTTCACGTAGCGCGCTTCTTCCGAAAGTAAGAACCGGACCGTCGCGACCGCATCGTCCAGCGATCCGACGTAGCCCGCGGGGATGCGCTTCGCCATCGCCGCGGTTTCTTCGGCGGGCGCGCTGCCGGTGTCGATAAATCCCGGAGAGATCGCGTTAACCGTGACGCCGTGCGGCGCGGCGACCTTCGCCAGCGTGCGCGTGAGCACGAGCACGCCGGTCTTGGCGATATAGTGCGCGGTCAGGTTCGGCTGCGCGATCATCTGGTCGGCGTTTGCCATGCTGAAGTTGACGATGCGGCCCCACTTGCGCGCGATCATGCCCGGCAGCGCGGCCCGGCTCAGGTAGAAGACCGGGTGGAGATTGTTGTCGAACATGGCGTGCCAGCCTTCGACCGTTTCCTTCAGCAGATCGACGCGGTGATACGGTCCCGCGCCGTTGATCAATGCGTCGACGCGGCCCCATTCTTTCTCGACCCGCTCGACCATCGCCGCGGCGGCCTTCGGGTCGGAGACATCGCATTGCACGGCGAACGCCTGGACGCCGCTCCGTTTTGCGGCGTCGGCGACGTCCGCGGCTTCCGCCGCGCTCGTGCGGTAGCAGATCGCCACATTCCAGCCGCTGCGCGCGCAATCGAGCGCCACGGCGCGGGCGATGCCGCGCGCGCCGCCGGTAATGAGGGCGGTTTTAGCGTCCGCGCCGGTCATGAAAACTCCTCGCTGGCATCGCGAAAAAATTCGATTCGCACACTGTCATATTGCCGCGTCTTCGCCGAGTTGCCAATATAGCAAAGAGGTCTCCGCAGTCCTAGGAGGAAGAATGCACAGGTTTATCCTCGCGGCGCTCTTCACCTTCGCCGCAGGAAACATTTTTGCAGCCGATACCGCTCAATTGACGGACGCTGACCTGGCGCGCCGGATGCGCATGCCGACGGGCTTCGAGATGCGCATTTTCGCTCGCGGTCTTTCCGGGGCGCGGTTTATGACCGTCGGTCCCGACGGTATGATTTACGTGTCGCTGATGGGGGCGGGGGCCATCGCGCGGCTTCGGCCGGACGGCAATGCCGCGCGCGCTGAACGGGTCGTCGAGGGCCTCGATCGGCCTCACGGGCTCGCGTTTCACGACGGCAAGCTCTATGTCGCCGGCACGCGAAAAGTCTGGCGTGTCGATCAGCTTCGAAGCGACGGGTCGCCCAGCCGGGCGGCGGAGATCG
>DATDFN010000347.1:0-19897 GCA_036522615.1 Binatia bacterium
GAAGATAACGCGGTCGGCGATTCCGAGTATGCGCGCGCGCTCTTGAAGCTCCTGCAAGACCTCGGCATTTTCTTCCACGCGTGCATCGACGCCGCCCGCGAGAACGAGCGAGATACGCTCGTAAATATCCGGCGCGACGAGCGCTCGAAGCGCCAACATTGTATCGAGTGCGAGGCCGAGATTTTTGTAGCGCACGAAGCGATTGAGCGAGAGCAGCACGATTTCGCCGCTCGGGCCAATGTCGTCCTCTCGCTCCGAGTAAGAGGCCGGATCGACCCCGGGATACAGCACTTCGGTCGCGACATCACCGAGCGCAGGATAGGCTCTGCGGAATTGCGCGCCGGTGAAGCGGCTGTTGACGAGAATGCGGTCCGCGAGCCTGAGACCCATTGCTTCCAAACCGTCGAGCGGCGCGCGATACAGCCGGCGCGGCAAACTCAGCGTCTCGCCGATGCGGCGATCCGGATAATGGCAGTAGTAGAGGATTTTCGCGCGGCTGAAGAGCCTTAGGGCCGGGATAGCGTGCGGAATGAGATCGCAGAAGACGAGGTCGAACCGCCCCCGCAGCGCAGCGCCGGCCGCGAGCGCCCACATGCGCGCAACGTTGCACGGGATGCGGCCGCGCTGAAAGAGATGACCGGGGAACATCGTCGGGCAGACCCGCACGTCTAGCGTGCCGTCGCGCGCCTCCTCGAAGCTGTGGCCCGGATCGTGGTGACCCACGAATAGCGTCACGCGGTGCCCGGCGCGCTGTAAAGCGCGCGCCGCGTCGATCACCAGGCGCTCGCCCCCGCCGATACCCAGGTCGCGATGGACGAACGCAACGGCGAGACCGGTCTCACTCATGTCGATTCAGACTGCGCCGCAAGGCCGGCCACGCGCACGCGCGCCATTCATCGTCCCAGCGCGGCTCGTCGGACCGTGCGATGTTTCGCCGCAGCGACTCGAGCGCGTGGGCCGGCTCCGGAAAGTCCTTGAACAACTCCAAGAGCTGCTCCGCGAGCTCGGCGGCGTTTGAAAAAACCAGCCCGTTGTCGCCGTGGCGAAGCCGCTCGGCCAGGCACGGACCGTAATCGACGGCGAGCACCGGCAATCCGGAGCCGAGCATATCGGCCACCTTCATTGGCAAGTCGAGGCCGGAAGACGAGCGATGGAAGCATAGTCCCAGGTCGGCGCTGCGCAGCAGCAGAGGGTAATCTTCAGGCGCGAGCCAGGCGGTGCGGATCTGAATTCGCCGAAGCTGCATGGCGGCGATTTTCTCTTCGTAAAAACCCCTGAGGGCCCCGTCGCCGGTGATCACGACGCGCAAGTCCGGAAAAGTTGAGCAAGCTTCCTGGCGCGCAACCGCCGCATCGACGCGCGAGAGCGCGTCGAGCAATAAATCGAAATCTTCGTCCGGCGTCCAGCTGGTCGATGTGACGAGCAGCGCCGGCCGATGCGTTGCGTTGTGGCCGTTTTTCGTGAAGAGATTTGCGATGGCAGGGCAAGTGCCTCTGAGCTCTTCGGAGCGCGGCGGAATGAAAGGCGCGGCCGGACGATCGTAAACGACCGCGACGCCGCGCAGCCCCCAGCCTTCCTGCAGTTCTTTCTGCATCGCGCGCGAGACGCATAGATGGCCGTCGGCGTGCTGGCCGAGCGTCCGCTCGTACCAGCGCGTCAGTCGCACGCGCCAGCTTTCCCGCGGCACCTTGAGCGCGAGAACGGTGTAACCGAAATTATGCCAATCGACGACCAGACTCGCGGAACGGAGGCGCGCGCAGATAAGCATCACGCCCAGCGCGGGGATGCCGGGCGGATTTTGCAGCAGCATAACGTCGGGCCGCCTGACACCGAAAAGGAGCAGGCGGAAAAGCTTCATCGCCTGGAATGCAATCCTGATAAGCGAAACGACGCTGGGGAGCGAAGTTGCGAACCGCTCGAGCGCGCGTACCGGGCGTGGCGGCAGCAGGTGGCAGCGAATCTTGGGGTGGCGCGCGATGCTTTCCGGCAAATCGCTGCCCGCATACCCGACGAGATCCACCTCCGCGCCGAGATCGGCGAGCGAGCGCGCGTGATATTGCATGCGCGGGCTGCGCCCGAGATCGCCGAGGACGACGACCGTCGCGTTGATCCTGCCATTGCCGTTCATGGTTCGATCACGGAGTATATGCTAAAGTCGACGGCCGCTTCCACCTTCGTCGCCTGAGATTCTATGAAAAGACGCGTCGCGATCGTGTGCGGAGGAACAGCCGGCCATATCCATCCGGCGCTCGCTGTCGCGGACGCATACCGCGAAGTTTCCCCGGAAACGGAAATTCTCTTTATCGGCACACCCACCGGCCTCGAATCGACATTGGTCCCGGCACGCGGCTATCGTCTCGAACTGATTCCCGGCGATCCTCTAGCCCGCGAGCCTCTCGTCGACAAGCTCCGCGCGCTCGCGCGTCTCACGGCCGGAATCGTCGCCGCGCGGCGGCTGCTCGTCAAAAATAAAATCGAGATCGTAATCGGTTTCGGCGGTTACGCAACCGCCGGCGCGATCGTCGCCGCGCGCAGCCTCGGATTGAAAATCGCGATGCATGAGGCGAACGTCGAGCTCGGCATGACCAACCGGTGGCTCGCCCGTCTTGCCGACCGCGTCTATTTCGCCTTTGATCGCACCGCCGCGGGTTTTCCCGAGTCGCGCGCGCTCGTCACGGGCAATCCCGTGCGCCGCGAGATCGTCGGGCTGGCGCAAAAAATCGGCGCGCGCTCCACCCCTTCCCATCCCACGGTCCGGTTTTTCGTGACCGGCGGCTCCGGCGGATCGAATTTTCTCAATCGGGAAACACCGGCTTTGTTGAGCGAAGTTGCGTCCTGCGGAGTTAGACCCGAAGCTCTCCACCAGGCCGGAGCCTTTCCGCTGGCGCCGATTCGCGCCGCGTACGACCGCTGCGGCGTGACGGCTTCCGTGACCGACTATATAAAGGATATGGAAAGCGCCTACGACTGGGCCGACTTCGTCGTCACCTCGGCCGGTTCGCAGACGCTAACAGAACTTGCGATCTGCGGCCTGCCGTTTCTCGCCGTGCCGCTGTCGAGCGCCGCAGCGGGCCATCAGGTCGCGAATGCGGAGGCGTGCGCCGAAGCCTGCGCCGCTCTCTGGACGGCGGAGAATGGCTGGGATGCCGCCCGGCTCGCGCGGGAAATCATCGCCAAGATGCGGAGCGAGCGCCCGCGGCCCGATTCGGCGGCGCTCGACGCCGCCGCTAAAATCGTCGCCGACTGCGAGCGGCTAATAGGCGGCGATTGAGCGCGTCATTCCCGCCAATCGATATGGAACGTCGCGACTTCCTCGCCGAGCAGCGTGCTGCGCCGCGAAAGACTCTTGAATATTTTACTGTAGCGGTCTCCGAGGTAGAACAAGCGAACGAGCGTCGAGCGCACGAGCAGCGGGCTGCCGACTAAAATGCGCCGCGCCTCCACGTCGAGCAGCACGCCGACGTCCGGGAAAGTCGCGGCGGGCTCGAGCACCTCCTGCAATCCCTGACTTCCCGCGACAACCAGCGCCGCAATCGCTCCTTCGCGGCGATCGTCTCGCAATCGCGCCTTTTTGGGCGCTGCGCGATCGTAGGCGAAATACACATAGCCGCCGCCGGCCGTGTTCGTAATCGTGATGCGGCAGTTTATCGCGCCGGCGGCTTCACCGCACGGAATCCATTCGGTCGGGATCAGACGCTGCGGCGGCGCGATAAAATCGTCGATTTCCGGCTGTGATTGGAGTCCGGCGACCGCGTCGTAAAGGACCTTGCTGTCGGCGGGGCGATAACCCAGACGCTTGAGGTCTTCGAGAGCGTCGGACTCGGTAAGCAGCCGGGTCCGTTTGGCGAGATAGGCGCGCCGGACATCCCACGAGCCGAGCGTCATCCACCACTCGGCCTTCCTGATCATCTCCTTGCTAATCACGAGGAAGGATTCCGCCGGCGCACAGTGCGTCGAAGCGAGAATATTCGCGCGCCGCTCGGCGTTGAAGCCTCGATCGGCGAGGTAGCGTTCGGCGTCGGCCCGATCGAGCCTCACCAGATCCGTCAAAAATCCATAGGCGCGGTAATCGTTCAAGCCCATCGCCGCGAGTTTGCCGAAAGCGCCGTAACGCCCTTCCGGCAGCGGCGTCGTGTCGGAGCCGCAGTTCAGCATGCGCAGTATGCCGCGGCTTTCTTGATCGCTGGATGCGATGAACGCTTTCGCGAGCCAGTGCGGTACGTGCGTCGCCAGCGAGCCGCCGTCGCTGCTCACCTTTCTTTCCGCGGCGTATTTTACCCAGTAGCCGTAGTCCCACCACGTGTTGACGATCGCGTCCGCCGCGGAATGACTCCGAATCGCCACGAGGCTGTCCCACCACGCGTCGTTCACCGCCGGGTAATAGCTTGCGACCGTCGCGTAACCGCGCTGGAGCGGATAGAGCACGATGGCCAGCGCGATCGCGCCGCTCGCGACGCTCGCAAGCGCTCGATTCGATGCCAACCAGTTGATGCCGCTTTGAAGGAGTTCGCGCACACGGCCGGCGAGTGCACCCAAGGCAAAGCCGAACGGAACGGCGAAAATGATTAAAAAACGAACGCCGCCGAAGACCTGATAGAGCGATGCGAAAAACCAGACGAGCACGAGCAAGGCCACAGGGTCGTTGGTCTCATCAGGCTCGTTTTTCCACGCGCGGTACAAAAGCTCGGCGGCAAACGGCGCCGCAAAAGCAGCGATGAAGGTCGTTTTCCAAGCCGCGTCGTAGCCGAGCCAAACATAGCGCGCTGCGAAGAGAGCCAGCGTCCAGACGATTATCAGGATGTGGCGCTTTTCAAGCCGCTTTTGCGGCAGGATAAGGCACAAGAGGCCGAGCCATCCCGCGAAGAGCACTATCGTGCCGCCCATGAACATCGCGAGATCGCTCGCAAGCGGCCGGCTCAGCTCGGAAACGGTGCTGTAAGCCACCGGCCACCATGCAGTCGCCCGCGCCGCGCCGCGCGCCGGGCCGAGGAGCGCAGAGAAGTTGAACGGGAGAAAAAACGGCGCGCCGGCGAGCCAGGTAAAGACGCCGGAAGAAAGATAGTAAAATCCAGCGACGCCTGCGAGCCGGCGAACGTCGGCCCCCGTTGCCGCCCGCCGCAATCCCTCCCGGCCGAGGCGCCGGACGAACGTGAGGATCAAGCAAGCCAGAGCCGCGGCTATGACCACCAGGAAAGTAAAAATCCAGCCGCGCCACACCGCTGCATACAAGCCCGTCGTCAGCCCCGCGAGAGCGGCGTAGCCAAATGCCTTGGTTTTCGTCTGCGCAGTCAAGCCCGCGCTGATCGCGCCGGCGATGAAAAGGGGCATGACGACGTTCCACACGTCGTTGTCGCTGCCGACGCTGCGGAGGAGAAACGCGGGATCGAGCGAGATCATCAGCGCGGCGACGCCGCCGCCGATATTGCCGCCGAGCCGCCGCCCGATAAAAAAGGCCGGCAGCACGCCCAGCGCGCCCACGATCACGGGAACCAAAAACGCGCTCGCCGCCAGCGGATAGCCCGGATGAAAGAACGTCGCGACCCGGTGCACGCCGATGATCGCGGCGATATGCAGGGAGCGGTTGTAGATCATCCGGTAGCCCACCGGCGCGTCCCCGTAAGTATCGCGGCATTCGCCCGCGACAATCACGTCGCACGTGGTGCCGTGCCGCAGATAGTTGCGGGCGTTTCTCAACCACACGTAGCTGTCGTAATCGCCGAGGTAAGCGTAGCTTCGGCCGTCTTTTCCGACAAAGCTCAACTGGCTTTTGATCTCCGCCGCGAGCTTGGCCCGCGCGGCGGCGATCTCGGGGCCGCCGCTTTTCAACCGCTCGCGAGCGGCGGCGGCGACCGCGTCGCGCCAGCGGTCGGCCGGCTCGCGGCGCATGATATCGGGCGCGACCTGCTCGCGCAGCTGGCGCTCGAGGATGCTTTCGGCGAGCGGACCGGCTGCGGGCAGCGACCAGGGAAGCAGGCGGATCCAAACGACGACCGCGACGCAGGCGAGCACGAAGAAAGCCGACGAGACTCGATCGGCGGAAAAACGAGGAGGAAAAAAGCGCATCGGACGAAAACGCGCGCAGGTCGAAAATTAAGCCCGAACTATAGCGGGAAGCGGAAAGGCCTTCAATCGCTTGACGATTAAATTTTGTTCTTGCGCTTCGCGGCCAACTCTTTTACGGTGGAGAAGCCGCATTTTGGGTCCGCGAGAGTTCGCTTCGAGAAGCGTTCGGCCAGCCGGTGGAATTCTTTCTACCATCCTACTGGCTCCTCTTTGGAGCTGCAGCCGCTTTGAGCTTGATTATCACGCCGGCCGTGCGGAGTCTTGCGCGCCGGGCAGCGGTCGCAGAACTGAGCGCGCAGCGGCCGCAAGCCGGCCCGATTCCCACCCTCGGCGGCCTCGCCGTGCTCGCCGCGCTCGCCGGTTCGCTGGCTTTTATCGCAGCCGCCCGACCGGGCCTGGGCGACATGATTCTCGCCGCGCTGCTGAGCTGGCGCTGGTCCATCGGCGGCGTCGTTCTGATGGCCGCGCTGGGCCTCCTCGACGATGTCTGCAAACTCCGCCCGGCAACGAAGCTGACGTTTCAAACGATCGCGGCGCTGCTCGTCGTCGCCGACGGCCACGGCATCGGACGCGTGATCGATCCCTTTACCGGCGCGACTTTATACCTCGGGTGGCTGGCTGCGCCGATCACGCTGTTATGGATCATCGGCATGACGAACGCGTTCAATCTGATCGACGGGCTCGACGGACTCGCGGCGGGCGTGGGTCTCATCGCGGCGCTCACGCTCGCCGCGCTCGCCGCCGCCGCCGGGCGCCCGGAAATCGCCCTGATCGCCCTCGCTCTCGCCGGCGCGCTGCTCGGGTTCCTTTTCTACAACTTCTACCCCGCGTCGATCTTCATGGGGGACTCAGGCAGCATGTTCGTGGGCTATGTGCTCGCCGCCCTGTATGTGCGCGGGGCGCAGCAGGCGGAGGGCGTGCCGGTCCTCACGCCGATATTGGCGCTCGCGTTCCCGGTTGCCGACGCGATGCTTGCGATCATCCGCCGCGGCTTCGGGCAGGCGAACGGCCAAGCGAACGGTCGCGACCTCTCCAAGCGTTTCATGGCGATTTTTCGCCGCGACCATGAGCATATCCACCACCGGCTGATGTCCGCCGGACTAACGGAGAAGCACGCCGTGCTTGTGCTTTACGCGGTATCGGTCGTGTCGGCGCTTGTCGCCGTACTGACCTTTCACTCGCACGGCGTGCGCCTGGCCGCGACGATAGCGGTGATTTCGAGCGCGATTTATTTCGGGTTCCGCAGTTCGCGCTGAACCCGATCGGCAGGCGGGAAGATTTAGGAAGAAAATGGTGGAGGCGGTGTCACAGCGTAAAGAACCGCTCCTAACCTACTCGTTTCAACTAACCTAACTTATACAATCTAAAATGTCGGTCACAGGTGGGGACTATATATCCTCTTTGGATAACTTTACAGCTTTAGGTAAACTTGACTGTTCATTACTCCGGCAGGCCATTGAGAAGGTACATCGCCTGAATCGCGGGACTCGGTTTGCCGAAGCCGCCGAACCAACGGTCGTACGCAAGCGCGACATTGCCGGAGCGATAAAGCCCGGCGAGCGCACGGTTCACGGCCAATCGGAACGCCGCGTCGTTGCGCGGCACCATGAAGCCGTACGGCTCATACGAAAGCAAAATATCCGAAAGCGCGAAACGTGTCGGCTCCTTGGATGTGACGGCAAGGCCGACCAGAATGCCGCGGTCGGAGGCGAACGCGTCCGCCGAGCCCTTCTGGACGGCGGCAATCCCCTCGAGATGATCTTTGACTTTAACCATTTGAACCTTGACGAATCCTTCTTTGGTAAACTTGGCCAAAGCGGTCTCAGTGGTCGTGCCGGGAATCACGGCGATGCGCTTGTCCGCGAGATCGGAGGCGGAGCGGAAATTCACGCCGGCGTTGGTTAGCAGCCCGCCGCCGTCGACAAACGTCATGAGACTGAAATCCACCCGCTGTTGGCGCGCGAGAGTCATAGTCGTCGTGCCGCATTCGATATCGACCTTACCGGAGGCGACCATGTCGAGACGATTTTCGGGAGTGACCGGCACCCAATTGAGCTTCAGAGTGGTGCCGAGCTGCTCCTGAATGCGGCTCGCGACATGCGTGCAGAGATCGATGGAATAGCCCACCGGTTTTTTGTCCGGCCCCGGGAAAGAGAACGGCGGCGCCGTAGTCAGATGGCCAAGTGTGAACGTGCCCGAATCTTTGATCTTCTTCAGCGTGCCGCTGAGGTCTTGCGCGAGCGCGGGCCACGCGATGAATATCACAAGCAAACAAACCAGCATCCATGTCGCTTTTTTCATTAGATTCCTTCCCCTCTGTTATACCCACTCGAACAAGTACACCCACTCGAACAAGCTAAACCATCTCCGCTCAACGACGAATTATGGACCCGAACCGTGATAACAGACCGCGAATCTCTGCGCATATTGGACTTTGGTCCAATCTCTCAAGGCAACGGTCGGCCGAGATGTTCACCCGGCCGGGATCGTGATCACGGGAGCGCTCTGCTTGCCCTCCGTCTCGGTGAGCGAGAAAAGAAACATGATGAAAGAGAATATTCTTTTGGACGGAAAGTCCTTGTCGTCGATCCAGTACCATTCGTTGCGGTAAGGCACCGCGGCGAACGCGTCGCTCGGCTTCTGCGCCGAGCTGGGAATGCGGATGAGCGGCATGATCGGAGCGCCGTTCACGATCTCGGGCGGCGGCGTCGGAAAAGTCCGGCGCTCCGCCGTACTGGCTGCCGGAACTTCTATATAGGAAGAGAGGTCCATGAGGATTTCAAGAATCGAGCGCGTAAGTATCGCGATCTCTTTATCGCTGGTCGCCACCGAGCCGTAGACGACGCTGAACTCTCCGGCTTTGGGATCGAGTCCCAATATATCCCGCACCTCGGCGCGCGCGGCTTCGACCTCCGGGCTCGGCTTCTTGCTGAAAACGATCAACGTCGCCGACTGCTCCCCGTTTTTGCGCACGCGCATGCCGAGATCGCCGGATTGCTGAATCTGCCGCAGCTTCTCGATCAAAGGATAAAATTCCGGATCTGCCTCGCGTGCGCGCGCGCCCGCGCCGTAGCGGCTGAATACGCCGTTGATGCTGTGCACGGCGATCCGCAGCACCAGGTCGGCCGGGTAGCCCGCCTGCAGCAGATTTAGAATCGCCGCCGGTGTGATCGGCGTCATGAGATTGCGCGCGAATCGCTCGCCGCTGAGCGGCGAATAGGTGATCGTCGGGCGATCGGTATAGCGGCCCGCGCCCGCGACGCTGTAGAGCGCGTTGTACGGCCACGGAAGCTCGGCGCCGTGGGCCCAGTTGCCGGTATAGCCGATCGTTCCTTCGACGGCGTATTGATTGATCACCGAGGCAACGTCGAGAAAGACCGGCGCGTCGCCGTAGCGCAGCTTGACGAGATTGAGCAGCATCTGCGATTTCCACGAATCGGAAATCGCCGTGACGTAGTCGAAGCGGTCGCGCGCCACGGTGCCCGGGCCGATGCTGGCGCAGCCGCCGAAGCTGAACGAAAACAGAATGACGAGCGATAAGATTTTTCTTCCCATGGCGATCTCCAGTTCAATTCTGAAATGCCCGGCGCGTCCAGATGCGCGCATCGAGCCAATAGTGACAAAAGAGTCCGCCCACGCCGAGCGGAGCGAGCCACGGCAGTTGCAGCCAGCCACCCGCGACTGCGCCGGCGAACCCGATGATCGGCCACGTAAAAAAGGACGCGGTTTGTTCTAAGTCGATGCGCCATTTGGGGCGAGGCAAAATCGAGAAGCGCACTGTATCCGTTGTAATCGTTGAAGGAAATGCCGCAGGCCGCCGCGCCATGGCATACGTGAAGTAGAGATATTGCACTTCGTGATGCACGGCGAGAACCAGCAGGAAAGATGCGTTCGATGCGCCGAGCGCGTAGCTGCTGCCGAAAGCGGCGGCATGCGCGAGCACCACCCACCACTCGCCGGGATGAATCATCAAATCGGGTGTTCGAGTCGCGCCAACGAAGTGTCGCCAGAATGACCATGCGAGGTATCCGCCGACCCAGGCAGCAGCGGCAAAACCGATGATGGCAGTCGTTTCGGCGCCGAGATCGATCGCGAAGTACGGCGCGCCCTCGTATGCACGCGGCGCGATATGGGTATATGCGAGCGCTGCGGCGAGCATCGGCAGATAGACGGCCCCGCGAAACAAGACACCGTGCGTGCGCGACACCGGCCCGCCGACCTGACGCTGATAAAAGCGGGCGACGCCTAGATTCTGCCGGCCGCGGTGCCAGACGGCGGCGTACATGGCGATGGAAGTAAGCAGAACTCCGTGACCGCCGAGCGAAAGAAAATAGGTCAGCGCCAGGATCGCCGACGGGATCGCCAGCACGTCAACTGGACGACGACGCCAGAGCCGCCGGCGCAGAACGGCGTCGTAGGTGGCTCCCAGATGGAACTCGGAGAGAACGAAATCGATCGCATCGATCTCGCGGTCGCCGTGAAGAAAAATCAGGGCGACGGCGGCAAGTACTGCGGCCGAAGCGCCGCCGCAAGCGAGCCAAAAATCCGCCCGGCGTGAAAAAAGCCACAAGCGCCGTTCAAGCTCGGGATGATTTTCCATGCCATCAATTCAAATCCGTAATTCGTCCGCCGCTTTGAGTAACAGCAGACCGGATCCCGTACCTTGTGCTAGAACAATATTCCTAAAAGCTTTTTCAACACGTCCTCGACCGACATCATCGTGAGCACGAGCGGCGCCACCGGGAGAAGCGTCACGACGAGGAGCTGTAAAACGGCTTCCTTGGAAATCGGGGCCAATCGTATCGAGCGGACGACCTCGAAACTATTGGCGAGATCGGCAAGCGATTGGATGTCGGCGCTGCCGATGAGCGGCTCGTCCACGGGCGCGCCGCCACGCACCCATTTCGCGTCGAACTCGCGCACGTAACGCTCGGCGAGCGCGCCGTATTCGCGATCGGCCGTGCGTTTGAGTTGCGCGAGCTGAGGAGCAAAAACCAGCAGCGGGCCGAGCACGATACACAATAGAAAGCCGACGATGACGGCGATCTCGATCAAGAACTGCGGCAGAGAAGCGCCGAGGTAAAAAATGCGGTTGGCGATCAGACCGGCGAGGATCGCTCCGTGCGCTATCAACAGCGGAACGAAGGCATACACCGTATTACCGAGAAACCCGAGGCCGCCGACACGGTCCGGATGCGTCGGGATGAGGCTCAACTCGATGCGCGACACCTGCCAGAGAAAGCGAATCCATATGAAAATACGAAAGTACCAGCGCACCAGCAGGAACTGGTAAATCGGCAAACTCACATACGCGAACCAAAAGCCCGTGGAGGAAAACTGCAATCCGTCCGCGCCAGGCGTCCCGTACCAAGTGGCGGCCGAGAGCGCCACATAATGGCGCCAGAAAAGCAGGACGCCAACGATGTAGACAAAGGCGATCAGCAGCACTTCCGCGATAACGGAATTGCGCAGCCGGAAGGCCGATTCGATCACGGCGTGAAAACGCGGCAAAGCGTTTTCCGGAATTAAATGCCGCTCGAGAAACTGCCGCACCACGAAACGCATACGCTGATGGACCACCAGCTCCGCGGCAATCAGAATCGGCAGAACGACGAGAAAGCGAACCTGGGCTTCGATATCGTAAAGAAATGGCACCGCGACCGAGCCGCGTACGGCGGTACCCGCGAGCGCTGAGAGTATGATCAGCGGCAGCCAGGCAAGCAGCGTGATGACACCGAGGCGGCGGCGCACGTGGTCGAGCACGTCGTCTGAGAGATGCCACCGGCGGAAAAATTGATAAAGCGGCCCGCCGAGAACCAGCGAGAAATCCTCCGGCGTGTCGATTCTCGCGAACAGGTTTTTACTCACGATTCCGACGACAGTGCTCATCGCGCGCCTCCCGCCAAGCCTCTTGTTCCATGATCGGTCCTGTTTTCGTCCCGCTTTTTCTCTGCGATGGAAAAAACTTGCGCCTGCCAGGGAGCCATATCGAGGTAGAGGCCTGCCGAAGCGAGATCATTCCCGGTCCGGTCGTAGCGCGTCTCGCCGAGATGATCCTGCAGCCCCCACTGTCGGTCACGCAGGTCCGTGAAAGGTAGTCGCAGATAGCACTGGCTCTGATTCGCGGCATAATTCACCGCGACAATGAAGCGGCCTCCCTTCGCGCTCTCCCAGGCGAAAGCGACGAAACAATCCCATGTCCAGTTTCCTTCCCAAGCCGACGCGCATTCGAGCAGGCGCCAGTCGCCCTTGCGGACGACGGGATCGCGCAGGACGGCGAGCAGCCGGTCGTAGAACTTGTGAACGTTCTCATCGAAGGGCTCTTCCGGCGCGCGGACGAGGTGCGGCGAGATGCGTTTTTTTCGCCCCTCGAACTGGCCGTGGTGAAAGAAGCGGAGACCGGGCGAGAGAAAGGTGATCACCGCCGCGGCGCGATGCATCTCCGGCGAAAACGCCGCCGCGGCCCGCGGCTCGTCATGATTCTCCAAAAACCGCACGAGCTTATTCTGGTAATCCATGTCGGCGAGAAAATGCTCGCGCACCGGCCGCGCGTGGCCGGCGCGCAGCCGGTCGTAGAGCCGCTTGTCGTAGGTGTAGTCGAAGCCCTGCTGCTGCATCGTCCATTCGAGGTCCCAATAGACCTCGGCCATGAAACAGAAACGCGGCGATTTTTCGCGGACGCGCGCAATCGCCTTGGGCCAGAAAGGCTCGGCCCTGATGCCCCACGTGCGCTCGAAAACCTCCGGCAGGACGAGCATCGCCATGTCGCAGCGCACGCCGTCGCACTGCCCCGCGATTTTCAATAAGTCGACGATCAGCGCTTCCTGCGCTGCCCGATTGCCGTAGTTGATCTGCAGCGTATCGGGCCAGCCGGGGAAATAGGGATCGCGGCCGTGGGCGAGAAGCCGGTCGCCGCTTCGGGTTTTTATCCACGTGTAGTTTTTTGGCGCTCGCGCGAGATCGAGCTCGGTTCCGGATACATAATAGTCGAAATGCTCTTCGATCCAGTGATGATCGAGGCCGGTGTGATTGGGAACGAAATCGAGCAGCAACCGCAGGCCGCGCTCGCGCAGCCGCACCCGCAGTCGCGCGAGCGCCTCATCGCCGCCCAGGTCGCGATGCACGGTATAGTCGGTGATCGCGAAACCGGACCCGGCGATGTCCTCTTCGAGCAAATCCGGCAATGTATGCTGAAATTCCGCGCGCCATTCGGCGTGGCCGCGCGAGACGCTCTGCGCCGCCCGGCCCGTCTGCCAGACGCTCAGGAGCCAGACCCAGTCGAACCCCATTTTCGCGATGCCGTCGAGCTCGGTGTCGGGAATGTCGTCGAGCCGCGCTCGGCGTCCGAGCTTGCGCGACAAGTCGGTGAGCCAGACGCGTGTGTTGATCTGATACAGCGAGGGATATCGGACGGCGGTCATTCGCGTGGACGTCAGCGTTCGAGCCGTTTTTCGGCTGCACGTTTCGACGGCGAGCGTGTGGCGCGATGCCGATGCTTCGCGGTCTTCTCGGCATATGCCTTCTTTCCGACGGCGAGGATGTCTTCCGGAGAAACGGTCGCGAACAGATGCAGGCTCCGGGCGATCATTCCGGTCCACCCGGTCTGGTGACTGGCGCCGAGGCCGGCGCCGTTATCGCCGTGAAAATATTCGTGGAACAAGATGTGGTCGCGCCAGTAGGGATCGTCCTGAAATTTTGCCATTTCGCCATAGACCGGCCGCCGGCCATCCTTGTCTCGGAGAAAAATATTTGCAAGGCGGCGCGCGATCTCGGCCGCTATTTCGTACAGGTTCATCTGCCGCCCGGAGCCCGTAGGGCATTCGACCGTGA
Source organism: Binatia bacterium (assembly GCA_036522615.1). Taxonomy (GTDB): domain Bacteria; phylum Desulfobacterota; class Binatia; order UBA9968; family UBA9968; genus JAJPJQ01. The sequence continues at coordinate 13,894 of DATDFN010000347.1, forward strand.
AGGTGTTGCCGTAGTAGCTGTAATACTGCAGCAGCGCTCGGAGGATCAGGGCGTTGACCGGCATCCAGATCGGCCCGCGCCAGTTCGAGTTGCCGCCGAACATGCCGCTATCGGATTCCGCCGGCAGATAGGAGACGCGGAATTCCTGCCCGCCCGTCTTGAAGACATAGGGATGCTCCGCGTGGTAGCGCGACAGCGAGCGAATGCCGTAAGGACTCAAAAATTCCTTCTCGTCGAGCATTTTCGCCAGCACGCGCCGCAGCTTCGCCTCATCCAGAATCGACGCGAGCCGGCGGTCAGCTAGGCCGATCTTCGCAGGATCGTGGATCGCGGCGCGCAGCTCGGGGCGCACTTCGAGGAACTGCTTGAGCCGCTGTCGAATTTCGGGATACTTCACCAGCAGCTCGCCTTCGAAAACCGTGGCGGCGCACAAGGGTAGCAGACCGACCATCGAGCGAACCTTCAGCCGCTGCGCCCCACCGTCAGGCAGCCGCAATACATCGTAAAAAAATCCGTCTTCCTCGTCCCACATGCCCGTGTCGTCGCCGATCCGCGCCATCGAGGACGCGATCCACAGGAAATGTTCGACGAACTTCGTCGCCATATCGGCGTATCCGGTTTCGGTCATCGCCAGCTCGGTGGCGATCTCCATCATATTCTCGCAGAAAAGCGCCATCCACGCGGTGCCGTCGGCCTGTTCTAAATAGCCCCCCGTTGGCAGCGGTGCGCTGCGATCGAAGACGCCGATGTTATCGAGACCAAGGAAGCCGCCCTCGAAGACGTTGCGGTCGGAACGGTCCTTGCGATTGACCCACCAGGTGAAATTCAAAAGCAGCTTCTGAAAGCTGCTCTTGAGCCATTCCCTGTCTCCTGCTCCGGTTTGCGCCTTTTCCAACCGATAGGTGAAGATCGTCGACCAAGCGTGCACCGGCGGATTGACGTCGCCGAAATTCCACTCGTACGCGGGAATCTGGCCGTTCGGATGCATGTAACGGTCGCGCAGCATGAGCTTCAGCTGTTCCTTGCCGAAGTCCGCATCGACGAGCGTCAAAGCAGCGACATGGAAGGCGAGGTCCCACGCAGCGTACCAGGGGTATTCCCACTTGTCCGGCATCGAGATCACGTCGCCGTTGTACATGTGATGCCAGCGGTCGTTCCGCGGCGCCGCCTTTCGCTTTGTCTTGAAAGGATCCGAGCCGCGCTCTTCGAGCCACTTATCAACGTCGTAATGATAGAACTGCTTGGACCACAGCATGCCTGCGAGCGCCTGTCGCATCACGTTCGCCTGATCCGCGTTCAGCGAGATAGGAATAATAGCGTTGTAGAATTCGTCGGCATCTTTGCGGCGTGCCTCGATCACATCGTCAAAATCGGCGCCGAACAAACCGCTTTTAAGTTTCGCGCGGCCCGCGGCCGCGGGGGCAGCGTCGCTTAGACGCAGCCGGATAACTTGCTGCTCGCCCGCTTTAACGGTTAGGTAATAATGACCGGCGAGCTTCGTTCCCTTTCGGGCCGGATTCACTGCCTCTTCCCGACCGTGAACGATCGCGTTGTTAATGCCGTCCTTGACGTATGGCGTCCGGTTTGGGACGCCGAAGATGCGTTGCGTGTTGGTTTCGTTTTCGGTGAATAGAAGCGACGCTCCCCCCTCGCAGTAAAAATACCGCTCGCCGAGCTTTGCGTCGGAGGTTTTGACCACACAATAGCCTTTAGAGCTAGAGATCTGTTCGAGCGCCGGCCGATCCGCCGCGGCTTGCCAAGACCACTGATTGCGGTACCAGAGCGTCGGCAGGACATGGAGTTCCGCAGCTTCAGAGCCGCGATTATGGATGCTGATCTGAATCAACATATCCTCGGGAGACGCCTTGGCGTACTCGACGAACACATCGAAGTAGCGATTCGCGTCGAAAACTCCAGTGTCCACCAACTCATATTCCAATTCGTTCCTGCGTCGTCGCCGGCTCGTTTCGACGAGCTGGCCGTATGGGTAGGCACCCTGCGGGTACTTGTAGAGATATTTCATGTAGGAATGCGTCGGCGTGGAATCGAGATAAAAGTAGTATTCTTTGACGTCCTCGCCGTGATTACTCTCGCTGTTCGTCAGCCCGAAAAGGCGCTCTTTTAAAATGGGATCTTTTCCGTTCCACAGCGCGAGCGCGAAACACAACGTCTGTTGATCGTCGGAAATGCCCGCGAGACCGTCCTCGCCCCAGCGGTAGGCGCGCGACCGCGCCTGATCGTGGCTGAAATAATTCCACGCATCCCCGCTCTCGCTATAGTCCTCGCGAACCGTGCCCCATTGCCGCTCGCTCAAGTAAGGACCCCATTTTTTCCATGCGGCTTTGCCATCCCGCGCCTCAGCGAGACGGATCTGTTCGGCGTTCACAACACCTCCTCGGCCGGCTAAAACGGCAGGTCAAGTAAATATATGTAGTGTCGCGGAATCGATTCGAGCTGCGATATTTCGCTCAGCTCGAACGGCCGGCGCCGATCCCAGCCGCTTTCGCCGAAAGGCACGATCCAGAAATCGCCGTCGGGATCGCGCACGACCCATTGGTTCGAAAGCCGGTCCACAAACAGGGCGACCGTCACTTTTTTGATTGACATCATCATTCGCTCCCGCCTCGCTGGTTCCTGGTCGGGTAGGCTGATCCAATTCGATCGGTTCATTCGTGCCCATCACTTTCCCCCTCCACATCGCACGCACGCATCGGAAAGCGACACCTAGTCCATGTTTTTTGAGTGTATTAACGAGATGGAATGACTGGCTATTGGACTTTGGTCCAATAGCAAAACCCGGCCCGCCGCGGATATGCGATCAGGCCGGCTTGATTTTTCCAGAGCGCACCCGCTCTTCGAAGGCTTATCGGGTTTTTCGCTCAAATAGGACTCGCCAAACTCTGCGTCTCTCTATTTATTCATACGAACTTCTCACGAACAAGGTCGCAAGCGATGGCGGCGGGCAAACGCTCACGGCGCTTCGACTGCGGGCGATCAGCTCGTTGATCTCCTTCTCGCTCGAGCCGATCGCGCGATAGGCCGATTCGTCCAATACGCCGGCGAGCAGCTGCCGTGCGCGACGCTCATGCTATCCAGCTTCCCACCGCAGCCGCGATAAAAAGGATTAGCGTAACGGGTATGATGATGCGCCTGAGTCCCGGCGCACCCATAAACGCCGCCATTCCCGTCTTCACCAGCGTATTCGAAATCACCGCGATGACGATCGTGTAAGCGGCGACCATTGTGCTCTGCGGGTCGGCCGCGGCGAGATTCGCCATCGAAAGAGAAATCGCGTCCACGTCCGTGAGACCGGCGACGGCGCCTGCGAGATAGAGTCCTTTTGCGCCGAGATAGACCTGCGCGGCTTTGGCGGCGATCGTCACAACGCCGAACAACAGTCCGAACTTGATCGCTTCGGAGAGCTCGAACGGATTCGCTTTCGCGGTCACGACTCCCGTCTGGCGCGCCTTGCTGCGCCGCCAGAGGAAGAACGAAATCACTACACCCGCCGCCGCCATGCACCCGAGCGCCACGGCCACACTCGCGGCGAGAGGTCTGTTGATCAGACCCACCATGACCACGACCCGGACAAACATGATTGTCCACGCGAGCACGATCGCCAGCACGAACGCCCTCGACATTGCGGGCTCGCTTCGGCTGCGCTGGGAAAAGCTCAGCGTGACCGCCGTGCTCGACACGAGCCCGCCGAGAATCCCGGTGAGAACGAAACCGTGCTCGCCTCCCAAAATCTTGACAAGCAGGTAGCCCAGAAAATTGAGCCCGGCGATAAGCACCACCATGAGCCAGATCTTATAGGGATTGATGACGTCCAGCGGCGGCGGTCCGAAGTTGGCGTTCGGAAGGAGCGGGAGAATAATCACACTGATCACGGCGAACTGGAGCATCGCGTCAACGTCGGCGAGCTCGACGCGCCGCGCCAGCCCGTGCAGGAAGTCCTTGAGCGTCAGGAGCAGGAGGCAAACCACCGTCGCGGCGCTCGCCACCCCGACTCTGTCCCAGCCGCATAACGCCCCGACGATGAACGCGAGCAAAGCGCTGACTTCCGTCGTGATGCCGAGCTCGCCGTGCGCCGCCGTCGTAGCGTAAGAGACAATAACCAGAGCGCTGAGAGCGACAAAGGAGGCGACCAGCAGCCAGCCCTGGTCCATCTCATGTTCCATGAAGGCGCCGATCGCCCCCAACAAAGCGATCAACGCGAAAGTGCGAACGCCGCCGAACAACATCTCGGCGTCGCGCTTGCGCTCGCGCTCGAGGCCCAGCAAAAGCCCGAGGCCGAGAGCCGCGCCAAAACGCAATGCCAGGCCGAGATCAAACATGGGTTTCCACACCGCGCGGCAAAGCGGAGCGGCGGCTTACCTTTCTATTGCGGGAAACACCAATCATTAGTCCTCCAGCAATTCCTTTTTTGCCGCCGCCAGCTCCTTTAATTTGCTGTCGGAGACTTTCGGATATTCGAGATCGAGATCATCCAGCGCCTCGATGACGGCGGCCGCGACGACGACGCGCGTGAACCATTTGTTGTCGGCGGGCACGACGTACCAGGGTGCGGCTTTCGTCGCGGTATTCCGGATCGTATCTTCGTAAGCTTGCATGTAATCGCCCCAGTATCGACGCTCTTTGGCGTCGTTGGCGGAAAACTTCCAGTTTTTTTCCGGCTCCTCGATGCGCTCTAGAAATCGTTTTTTCTGCTCCTTCCTGGAGACATGGAGAAAAAATTTGCGGATGCAGACGCCGTTGCGGGACAAATACCGCTCGAAGCTGCGGATGTCCTGAAATCGTTGGTCCCAAATATCTTTCGTGACCAGGTCAGGCGGGATCTTCTGCTTTTCCAAGAATTCCCGATGCACGCGCACGACGAGCGTTTCTTCGTAATAACTGCGGTTGAAAATGCCGATGCGCCCGCGCTCGGGGAGAGATTTGACGCAGCGCCACAGATAATCGTGGTCGAGATCTTCGCTCGTCGGCGACTTGAAGGAAAAAACCTGGCAGCCCTGCGGATTGACGCCCGACATCACATGCTTGATCGCTCCGTCTTTCCCCGCGGCGTCCATCGCCTGGAACATCAGAAGCATGGCCCAATTGTCCTGCGCGTAGAGCCTGGCCTGAAGCTCGGCCAGCACCTCGACGCCGTTCGCAAGGGCCTCCTTGGCGCGCGGCTTGTCCTCGGACGTGAAGTCGAGCGTGTCGTCCGGATCGATATCCTTCAGGCGAAATTTATCGTCCGTCACGCGGAACGGCTCCGCGACCTTGCGCGCCCTTTTGATCAATTGTTTCATATCCTTGTTTTTCATCGGCTTACCTCGCACCTCCTCTACTTATTGTCCCGCGGCTCCTTGCTGTACAAGCTCACGAGGCGAGCAACCATCACCGCCAGAAAAAGCTGCCCGCCGACGCCTTCGACGATCGCCAGGCCTCGCGCGATATCGCTGCGCGGCACAATATCGCCGTAGCCGAGCGTCGCCAGCGTGACGAAGCTGAAATAGATCGCGCTCATGCGCGTGAATTCACCGGAGACGGCGAAGCTTGCCGGGCGGACTTGCTCAAGCACCCAGTAGAACGAGCCGAAAAAAACGCCCGCCAGGAGATAGGCGCTGAGCGCGGCGTAGAGATGCTCCGCATCGATGCGCGCCGCGCGCATGGCGAAGCGCAAAGCGGCCGCCGCGGCGAACAAGCCGATCAGCGTCCAAGCGCCGAGCGTGGCCGCCAGCAGCGCCGGATGACCGAACCAGGCTGCCAGTGGACGGGCCGCCCCCATCAGCACCGTGACCAGCAGAACCGCGCGGCGGCTGCGGGGCGAGCGCAGCGGCATCACCGCCGCGAGCAGGTTGAGCGCCAGCAAGAACTCGATCAGGGACGCTCTCAAGCCGAGGGCATCGATCACCGGGGCCGCGGCTATCGTCGCCAGCAGCGTGTAAAATAAAAATGCGTAGCGGTGACGCAGATAGACGGCCGCGAGCGACGGTAAACCTCCGGCCTGACCGGC
>DATDFN010000348.1:0-4697 GCA_036522615.1 Binatia bacterium
GTCCTACTGCGGCGCGCAGATCTTCGAGGCGGTCGGCCTCGGACAGGAGTTGATCGACAAGTATTTCACCTGGACGCCGTCGCGCGTCGGCGGCATCGGCCTTAACGAGGTCGCCGTCGAGGTGAAGCGCCAGCACGACAAGGCGTATCCGACGTATCCGCTGAACGGGCATACGCTGGAAGTCCACGGGCAGTATCAGTACCGCGCCGACGGCGAGCTGCACCTCTTCAACCCGAAGACGATCCATCTGCTGCAGAAGGCGTGCCGCACGAACGACTACAAGACGTTCAAGGAATACACCAAGCTCATCGACGACCAGTCCGAGCGCATCGCGACGCTGCGCGCGCTGATGGAGTTCAAGAACTCCAACAAGGCGGTGCCGATCGACGAGGTCGAGCCGGTGGACGAGATCGTCAAGCGCTTCAAGACCGGCGCGATGTCCTACGGCTCGATCAGCAAGGAGGCGCACGAGGCGCTCGCGATCGCGATGAACCGCATCGGCGGCAAGAGCAACACCGGCGAGGGCGGCGAGGACCCGGCGCGCTACACGCTCGACGCCAACGGCGACTCGCGCAACAGCGCGATCAAGCAGGTGGCCTCGGGCCGCTTCGGCGTCACGAGTTATTATTTAACTCAAGCGAGAGAATTGCAGATAAAGATGGCGCAGGGCGCCAAGCCCGGCGAGGGCGGCGAGCTGCCGGGAAGAAAAGTCTACCCGTGGATCGCCAAGGTGCGCTACTCGACGCCCGGCGTCGGCCTCATCTCGCCGCCGCCGCACCACGATATTTATTCGATCGAGGATCTCGCGCAGCTGATCCACGATCTCAAGAACGCCAACCATAACGCGCGCATCAGCGTGAAGCTCGTCAGCGAAGTCGGCGTCGGCACGATCGCCGCGGGCGTCGCCAAAGGCCACGCCGATGTCGTGCTCATCAGCGGCCACGACGGCGGCACCGGCGCCTCGCCGCAGACGTCCATCAAGCACGCGGGGCTCCCGTGGGAGTTGGGCCTCGCCGAGACGCACCAGACGCTGCTGCTGAACAATCTCCGCAGCCGCATCGCGGTCGAGACCGACGGGCAGCTCAAAACCGGGCGCGACGTCGTCATCGCGGCGATGCTCGGCGCCGAGGAGTTCGGCTTCGCGACGACCGCGCTCGTTACGCTCGGCTGCATCATGATGCGCGTCTGCCATCTCGACACCTGCCCGGTCGGCGTCGCGACGCAGAACCCGGAGCTGAGAAAAAAATTCGAGGGCGACCCGGCGCACGTCGTCAACTTCATGCGCTTCATCGCGCAGGAGATGCGCGAGTACATGGCCGCGCTCGGCTTCCGCACGCTGAACGAGATGGTCGGCCGCTCCGATCGCATCGAGATGAAGCGCGCGATCGAGCAGCTGAAGGCGCAGGGGCTCGACTACGCGGCGATCCTCTTCCGGCCGAAGGTGAAAAAAGACGTGGGCACTTACTGCCAGATCCCGCAGAACCACGGGCTGGAGAACGCGCTCGACAATCAAGTCCTGCTCGATCTGGCCGAGCCGGCGCTCGACAGGCGCGAGAAGGTGAAGGCGACGCTCCCGATCCGGAATACCAACCGCGTCGTCGGCACGATCCTCGGGAGCGAGCTCACGCGCCGCTACGGCCCGGAGGGCTTGCCGGAGGACACGATCCAGTTCCATTTCGAGGGCTCGGCGGGGCAGAGCTTCGGCGCGTTCGTGCCCAAGGGCATGACGCTGGAGCTCGAAGGCGACGCCAACGATTACTTCGGCAAGGGGCTCTCCGGCGGCAAGGTCGTGCTCTATCCGCCGGCGGGCTCGAGCTTCGCGCCGGAGGAGAACATCATCGTCGGCAACGTCGCGTTCTACGGCGCGACCGCCGGCGAGGCCTACATCCGCGGCGTCTCGGGCGAGCGCTTCTGCGTGCGCAACAGCGGCGTCAACGCGGTCATTGAGGGCGTCGGCGACCACGGCTGCGAGTACATGACCGGCGGGCGCGTCGCCGTGATCGGCAAGACCGGGCGCAACTTCGCGGCGGGGATGTCGGGCGGCGTCGCCTATGTCTTCGACGAGGACGGCACGTTCAAGGACCGCTGCAACAAGGAGACGGTCTCGCTCGATCGGCTCGACGAGCGCGATTTGAGCGAATTGGAAGAGATGCTCAAGCGCCACGCGACCTACACCAAGAGCGCGCGCGCCTGGCAGATGCTCGCGCTGTGGAACCAGTTCGCGCCCAAGTTCGTCAAGGTCATGCCGAAGGACTACCGCCGCATGGTCGAGGCGCTGGCGCAGGCCGAGAGCAAGGGGCTGCGCGGCGAAGAGGCCGTGATGGCGGCGTTCGAGGCGAATAAGAACGACGCGGCGCGGGTGAGCGGGAACTAGCCCGGCGGCCGATAAAGGCCCATCTACGGCGTTGCGCTGCGGATTGCTTGCTCGACGTACTCCAGAGAGTACGCCTCCGCTCGCAATCCTTGCGCGCCTTGCGACTGGGACCTTTCTCGACCGCCGGAAAAAACGATGTAGGGGCGGTTCGGCCTTCGACAGGCTCAGGCCAGGCGAACCGCCCGCATGAAAGAGGCCGCGTTTCTTGTGTAGGGACACGGCGTGCCGTGCCCGAATCGGAGCCCTTCGACAGGCTCAGGGCGAACGGATTAATTCTAATCCGGGATTTATTTTCCGTTCGTGCTGAGCTTGTCGAAGCACTCTTCGATTTCTCCCCCTGATCAAGGGGGAAATGAAGAGGGGGTAATCCGGCGCGCCGTTTTTGATTCCGAATGTAGGGGCGGTTCGCGAACCGCCCCTACGAAGATACCGAGAATGGGAACGATGTAGGGGCGGGTTTAAAACCCGCCCCTACGAAAAGCGCAGAACCAAAGAACAGAAAATTCTAGGAAAGAGAAGATAAGAGGAATGGGAAAACCGACAGGCTTCATGGAGTACGCGCGCGAGCTGCCGCACGACCGCTCGCCGAAAGAGCGCACGAGCGACTGGAAGGAATTCCACGAGCACTTCGCCGAGGAGAAGCTGCGCACGCAGGGGGCGCGCTGCATGGACTGCGGCATTCCGTTCTGCCATACCGGCACGCTGATCAGCGGGATGGCGTCGGGCTGCCCGGTGAACAATCTCATCCCCGAGTGGAACGACCTCATCTACCGCGGCCTCTGGCGCGAGGCGCTGGAGCGGCTGCACAAGACGAATAATTTTCCCGAGTTCACCGGGCGCGTCTGCCCCGCGCCGTGCGAGGGCTCGTGCGTGCTCGGGATCACCGAGGAGCCGGTCACGATCAAGAATATCGAGGCCGCGATCATCGACAACGGCTTCGCGAAGGGCTGGGTCGAGGCCGAGCCGCCGGCCAAGCGCACCGGGAAAAAAGTCGCCGTCGTCGGCTCCGGCCCGGCGGGGCTCGCCGCCGCCGCGCAGCTCAACCGCGCCGGCCATCTCGTCACGGTCTACGAGCGCGCCGACCGCATCGGCGGGCTCCTCATGTACGGCATCCCGAACATGAAGCTCGACAAGACGCTCGTGCAGCGCCGCGTCGATCTCATGGCGGCCGAAGGCGTCAAGTTCGTCGTCAACACCGCCGTCGGCGACAATCTCCCGGCGAAAAAGCTGCTCGAAGACTTCGACGCGGTCGTGCTCGCTATGGGCGCGACCAAGCCGCGCGATCTCCCGGTGCCGGGGCGCGAGCTCAAGGGCATTCACTTCGCGATGGAATTTTTACACGCGAACACGAAATCCTTGCTCGATTCGCAGCATAAGGACCGAAAATATATTTCCGCGAAAGATAAAAATGTGATCGTGATCGGCGGCGGCGACACCGGCACCGACTGCGTCGGCACCGCGATGCGCCACGGCTGCAAGAGCCTCGTGCAATTGGAGATCCTCCCGCGCCCGCCGGACGCGCGCCAGCCCGACAACCCGTGGCCCGAGTGGCCCAAGGTCTACAAGCTCGACTACGGCCAGGAAGAGGCCGCGGCGCGCTTCGGCGCCGACCCGCGCGCCTACGTCATGTCGCCGCAGAAGTTCACCGACGACGGCAAGGGCAACGTGAAGGAAGTCCACTGCGTCAACGTCGAGTGGACCAAGAACAACGGCGCCTTCGTGCCGAAGAACCTGGCCGGCACGGAAAAAGTCTTTCCCGCCGACCTGGTCCTGCTCGCGATGGGATTTTTAGGCCCCGAGCAGAAGATTCTCGAGGACCTCGGCGTCGAGCGCGACCCGCGCTCCAACGCGAAGGCCGAGCACGGCAAGTTCGCGACCTCCGTTCCGGGCGTCTTCGCCGCCGGCGACTGCCGCCGCGGCCAGAGCCTGGTCGTCTGGGCTATTAATGAAGGCAGAGGAGCGGCAAGAGAGTGCGATAGATATTTGATGGGCGAAAGTGGGTTGCCGTAGGGGAAGATAGGCGGTACCGACGAAAGTCAAGATTCAAGACCTGACCCCCAAAGTTACCGGGTCCATCCGTTTCATGGTTGGCTGAAATGTTTATTTGAATTGGTCGGCATGGCTAATCAGTGCGTTCGATGGCAAACTCGGATCGAGCGCCTTGCGCGCACTTTCAACGCCTGCGACGGGCAGGGTGCCGACATCGAGCAACCCGAGTTGAACCAGCACGGAAGCTTGGTCCCAGTAAATGTGCTCGTGCGCCAACTTGCCCTCCCGGAATCGAACGATGGCGACCAGCGGCACCTCAACCCGCTTCCCCGTA
>DATDFN010000349.1:0-3121 GCA_036522615.1 Binatia bacterium
AGGATTGATTATGGGCGCCGAGACTCTCGACCACATCGCTTTCCCGGTGCGCGATCTGCCGCGCTCGGAGAAATTCTATCAGGAGACGATCGGACTCAAGTTCCATACGCAGCGGAAAAACGCCGACGGCTCGCCGCGCCACACCTACGTTCTGGCCGGCGAGAATATCGTCGGGCTCACGCTTCCCGGAGTCCAGGTGCCGCCGTCGCAGAGCGAGGCGCCGCGCTACGGCATCGCCCTCGATTCCGACGCGAGCTTCGCGCGGGCCGCGAAGGAGATTAAGGCGAGCGGCCTTCCCTGCGGCGAAATCGTGGAGCATCCGGCGGATGCGTTCCGCGTGAGATCGCTCACGTTCATCGATCCCGACGACAATCACATCGAGATCTGCCTCACGCGCCGCGGCCCGTCCGCGCCTTGCGTGAGCCACGTCGTCTTCGAGACCAAGGATCTCGCGGGGGCGTCGCGCTTTTGGACCGAGGCGCTGGGGCTCAAGCCCGCCGGCGCGGAGCGCGGCGAGACGTTCTTCGAATTTCAGAACGGGCAGATGCTGGGCCTCAAGCAGGTGAACGAGTTGTCCGAGCGGACGAAAAAACACGGGCGCGCCTGCCACGTCGCCTTCAACGTGAGCCAGGAGGATTTCGACCGCATGCTCGTCGCGATCCCCGAGCTCGGCGGCCGCTCGCTCGGCGACCACCGCTCCGAGGACGGCCTGCGTCCGCCCGGCGAGCGCAGCATTTATTTCTTCGACACGGACAACAACTATCTCCAGATCACCGCCCACGGCACGGAGAACTGGGACCTGCTGCCCGACGATGAAAAATGGCGGCGGATTCAGGAGAACCGCGCGAAAATAGGCAAAGGCATCTCGAGCTTCGACGCGGGAAGAAGGAAGTAAAATCAGACCGATCGGTCCGATCCGTCCGATCAGACCGAGCCCAGACTATGGACAAGCCCATCATCCCAACTTTTTCTCTCCAAGAGCGCGACCGGCGCTGGGCCGCCGTACGCGCGGAGATGAAGAAAGCGAATCTCGACGCCGTGATCGGCCTGCCGAACCAGGGCCACTGGGACCAGTTCGGCGCCGACATCCGTTATCTTACGCAGATCGGCGGCTTTCAGAACGAAGTCGCCGCCGTTTTTCCGCTCGAAGCCGACCCGACCGCGGTCGTGCGCGGCGCGAACGAGATCGAGTGGTGGGGCCTGGCGCAGGATTGGATCAAGGACCTGCGGCCCTCGCGCCGCTCCTACGGCGAGCCGGTGCTCCAACGCCTCAAAGAAATCCGCGCGCAGCGAGTCGGCGTGATCGGCCTCTCCGGCATGGTGCGCGCGCCGGAGGGCGTCGTGCCTTGGGGCACGTATGAAAAAATCCGCAGCGCGCTTCCCGGTGCTGAATTCGTAAACGCGACCGATCTCATGCAAGAGGCGCGCTCGGTAAAAAGCGCCGAGGAGATCGCGTTCATCGAGAAAGCGGCTGAGATCATCGGCGGCGCGATCGGCGCGATGATCGAGATCGCCCGCCCGGGCGTGCCGGAGAATCATTTAATCGCGGAGATGCTGCGCGAGATGACGCGCCGGGGCGGCGAGCCGATCACGATGCTGCTCTTCGGCGCCGGCGGCCCCGAGGTTCCGTGGGCGCAGCGCGTCTTCACCGCGCGCCCGCTGAAACGGGGCGATCTCATCAACACCGAAGTCGAAGGTCGCTACGCCGGATACATTGCGCAAGCGCTCCAGCCGATCGCGCTCGGGCCGCGGCCGGACGCGATCGTGAAAATGTACGACGCGACGAAAATAATTTTCGATAAGATGCTGAGGCTGTTAAAGCCCGGCGTTACGTTCGGCGAGATCGTCGCCTTCTATCAGGAAGAGGTTCGCGCGGCGGGCTACGAGCCGGGCGAGGCGCTCATGCACGGCCGCGGCCTGGGCGAAGACGCGCCGATGGTGTGGGGCGGCGTCAGCGACTTCCCCGAAGCGCGGCAGAAGCTCAAGGCCGGCCACGTCTTCATCCTCAAACCCGCGGCGCGCAAAGGCGCGATGCGCGATTCCATCCGCGCCGGCGACACCGTCGCGATCGAGGCCGGCGGCGCGCGCCGATTGGGCAAGCGGCCGCTGGAATTTATCAGCGTATAGATTCGACGTGCAGGCAAAATCCCGAATCCTTAAAACCTGGACCCCCGCTTTCGCGGGGGTGACGAACAAGGGAGGTCGCGCTCACCGACAACCTCTTAACGTCATTCCCGCGGCAGCGGGAATCCAGGGTTCTTGATCGTTCGGGCTTTTGCCGAGCATGCCGCCTCTCCGCCGGCGTTTCGACGCCCGCTTTTTACTCCTCGTCGGCGTCGCCGCCGTCGTGATCTATCTCACGCTAATTCCCATCCTCATGGTGATTTACGGCAGCTTCCGCGACGGCCCGCCGGGCGCGTCCGCGGCGTTCACGCTGAAAAATTACGTCCAGGCGTTTTCCAATCCGCAGCTTTACCGCGCGTTCTCCAATTCGCTCGTCTTCGCGCTCGGCGGCGGCAGCGTCGCGTTCGCGCTCGGCGGCTTTCTCGCGTGGCTGACGGAGCGCACCAATATGCCGGGGAAGGCGCTCGTCTACGCCGCGGTCTTCATCGAGATCATGATCCCCGGCGTGCTGGAGAGCATCGCGCTCGTGCTGCTCTTCAGCCCCAAGATCGGGCTTGTCAATCTCTACGCGACGGCGCTTTTCGGCCTGACCGAGCCGCCGTTCAACGTCTACAGCATGGGCGGGATGATCTGGGCCTTCGGCGTCAGCAGCTTCGCCACGCCGTTTCTGCTGATGGCCGCGGCGTTCCGGGCCATGGATCCGGCGCTCGAGGAAGCGGCGATCGTCTCCGGCAGCGGCGTTTTTCGCACGGTCGGCAGCGTCACGCTCCGTCTCGTCCTTCCCGCGATGCTCGCGGCGTGGCTGCTGCTCTTCATCCGCGGCCTGGAGACCTTCGAGGAGCCGACCGTGCTCGGCATTCCCGCCGGCATCACTGTCCTCGCGACGGAGATTTATCTCGCCGCGCGCGAGGTGCCGACGAACTACAACCTCGCCGCGACTTTCTCCATGATCTATCTTTTCGTCGCGCTCGGCGGCTTGGGCATCTATTTCGCCGCG
>DATDFN010000350.1:0-8544 GCA_036522615.1 Binatia bacterium
GGCGCCGCCGGGCCGACACGCTCGGCCGCCCGCGGCGCCACCGGCCTGGCGGAAACGACCCCGGTTTGAGCGCACCCCGGAGCGATGCATTCCGCCGCTGTCTTCCGCTCGGGCGGGCCCGGCGGAGCGCCGCTCGGACCCAAAAAGCGCATGTTGCATCCGGCGCCGAGCGCGGCGACAAAACCGACCATTAAAAAAGCCGCAACGCTTTTCATGCCGGAGAGTGTAACCGGAGCGTTTTCATTCCGTCAACAAAAAAATCTGTGCCGAGGGGTAATAAGTGTCCTTGCCATCCCTCGGCGGCCTATCTATGATTTCGACGAAGGAGCAGCCGTATGACGGCAGATGTAGCCGGACTCAAGATCGACGATAAGCTTTACCACCTCGTCCACGACGAGATTGCGCCCGGCACCGGCGTCGATCCCGAAGCGTTCTGGCGCGCCCTCGGCGCCATTGTTAAAGACCTCGCGCCGAAAAACCGCATGCTGCTCGACCAGCGCGATGCGCTGCAGGCCGAGATCGACGGCTGGCATCGCGCGCGCAAGGACCGGCCGCTCGACCGCGACAAATACGCCGCCTTTCTCGAACGCATCGGCTACCTGCTGCCCGAAGGCGCCGACTTCAAGGTTACGACGGCGAATGTCGACCCTGAGATCTCAGAAATCGCCGGCGCGCAGCTCGTCGTCCCGCTCGACAACGCGCGCTATGCCCTCAACGCCGCCAACGCCCGCTGGGGCAGCCTCTACGACGCGCTTTACGGCACCAATGTCATTCCCGAAGACGGCGGCGCGGAGAAAGGCGAATCGTATAATCCGCGCCGCGGCGCAAAGGTCATCGCCTACGTCGAGGAATTTCTCGACAAGACGGTGGGCCTAGAGCGCGGCAACTTTTCGGACATCAAGCGGTATGCGCTGAAAGATATCGGCGGCAGAAAACAGCTCGCGATAGAGTTAAAGGACGGAGCGACGGTCGGCTTGGCGAATCCCGAGAACTTCGCCGGCTATCAGGAGAAGACCGGCGAGCTGTCGGCGGTTTTGCTGCGCAACAACAACTCTCACATTGAGATTCAGATCGACCGCGGACATCCGATCGGGAAATCGCACGCCGCCGGTGTGAAGGACGTAGTCCTCGAGGCGGCGATCACGACGATCGAGGACTGCGAGGACGCCGTCGCGGCGGTCGACGCCGCCGACAAGGCTGTCGTGTACCGCAACTGGTGCGGCATTATGAAAGGCACGCTGGAGGCGACGTTCGACAAGAACGGCACGCCGACTGAGCGGCGCTTGAACCCGGATAAAACGTTCACAACGCCGGCAGGGGGAACGGTCGCGCTTCCCGGGCGCAGCCTGCTGCTCGTGCGCAACGTCGGTATCCACATGTACACCGACGCGGTCACCACCGAAAGCGGCGAAGAGATCCCCGAGGGGTTTCTCGACGCGATGGTGACGGCGCTCGCCGCGCTGCACGACATTAAGGGCAAAAAAGCCAACAGCCGGGCCGGCAGCATCTATATCGTCAAGCCCAAGCTCCACGGTCCCGAAGAAGTCGCGGCGACGGTCGAGTTATTCGCCCGCATCGAGGACGCACTCGGGGTCCCGCGTAACACGATCAAGATCGGCATCATGGACGAGGAGCGGCGCACGACGGTGAACTTGAAGGAATGCATTCGCGCGGCGAGGGAGCGCGTCGTCTTCATCAACACGGGCTTTCTCGACCGCACCGGCGACGAGATCCACACCAGCATGGAGCTTGGAGCGATGCTGCCCAAGGAAGAAATCAAGGCCGAGCCGTGGATCAAGGCGTACGAGAACTGGAACGTCGACATCGGCATCGAGACCGGCCTTCCCGGCAGGGCGCAGATCGGCAAGGGCATGTGGACGATGCCCGACGAGATGCGCGAGATGGTGAAAACCAAGATCGCGCACCCCGAGGCCGGCGCCAACACGGCGTGGGTGCCCTCGCCGACCGCCGCGACGCTCCACGCGCTGCATTATCATTACGTGAACGTCGCCGAGCGCCAGGCGGAGCTGGCGCGCCGTCCGCGCGCGAGCCTTGACGATATTCTCACGCCGCCGCAGCTCAATCGCGAACTCAAGCCGGACGATATTCGCCGCGAGCTCGACAACAACGCGCAGGGCATTCTGGGTTACGTTGTGCGCTGGATCGAACAAGGGATCGGCTGCTCTAAAGTGCCGAACATTCGCGACGTGGCGCTGATGGAAGATCGGGCGACGCTGCGCATCTCGAGCCAGCATATCGCCAACTGGCTCCACTATGGCATCGTCACGCGCGAGCAGGTGCTGGAGACGTTCAAACGCATGGCGGAGGTCGTCGACCGGCAGAACGCCGGCGATCCGAACTATCGCCGGATGGCGCCGGACTACGACGACAGCATCGCCTTCCAGGGCGCGCTCGACCTGGTTTTTAAAGGCCGCGAGGCGCCGAACGGCTACACCGAGCCGGTGTTGCACGCCCGGCGGCGCGAGGCGAAGGCCGCGGCGCGGCGGAGCTGAACGAACGATGGCCAGACGCACGCAGTGGACGATTTCCGTTCGTTGCCACCATTGCCGGCAGAAGTTCACGCTGCGCCACCTGGAACTCGATTATGTCTTCTATTCTCCGCTCGTAACCTTTTGTCCTCACTGCTGCACGCAGCTTCACGTCGGCTCCGGCCCCGGCGGCCGCGACCAGAGCTATTTGCGGCGCATCGATCTGCGCGAAGAAAACGAGGCGGTCTACCGTAAGCCCGCCGGCGGCACCGTCTGGCATTTCTCCGAGAACTGCTCCGGCTGGCCCACCGGCGAATACCTGCAGATCGAGATGGAGCCCGACCTGGGCGAGATTTGCGGCGAATGCAAAGTGAAGCAGCTGCGCGTCAAAGTGCACTGACCTTTAGCCCCTGTGCGCGCGCGCGAAGGCGCTCCAGGCCGCGAGGCAGACAGCAAGCGAGAGCGCGGCGAGGACGCCTAGCGTCGGCTCGATACCGATGCGGTCGGCGAGCGCGCCGACCGGCGGCAAAACGATAGCCGCGGCGAGGCGGAAAAGCAGCGCGTTAAGCGACAACACGCTGGCGCGGTCCTCCGGCGGCGCGTCCGCCTGCAGCGCGCCCGCGAGCAGCGGCCCTTGCAGGCCGCGAACCGTCATGAATCCCAGGTAAAAGACGACCGCGACCGCCGAGGAGCCCAGCGCCAGGGCGAGATAGCTCGCCCCCGCCAGCACGCTGCAGCCGAGCAGCACCGGCGCGACCCCGAGCGTCTGCGCCACGCGCGCGTTGGCGAGCGAGACCGCCGCGAGCCAGAGGTGCGCCGCCGCCCAGAGCGGGCCGAACCACGCGGGCGCGATGCCGCGCCGCTGCATCCAGGGCTGAATGAGCCACACCGCGATGTAGGTCGAGATGCCGAGCGCGACGGAGAGCGCCATCGACGCGCGCAGCCGCGCGTGGCGCACGAGCGCGTGCGCGACGATGTGCCAGGCGCGGCGCAGATGGCTCGTGCGCGTGGCTCCTTCCAGCGGGTGGACATCATAGAGCGCGGCGATCACGCCCAGGTTCGCCGCCGCGACGGGAATTTGCAGCCAGAACGGCAGGCGCGGCGCGATGCTGTAGAGCCATCCGCCTACCGCCGCCGACGCCGCCTCGCTCGCCTGGGAAGTCGCGCGCACGCGCCCTTCCCACGCGCGATAGCGGTCGGACGATTCTCCGCCTTCGACAGAAACATAGAGCAGTGCGCTGTCCGCGCCCGAGATGAACGCGAGACCGACGCCGAGCAGAATCTCCGCCAGCGCGATGCCGGCGAACGTCGCGCCCAGCGCATACGCGATCCAGCCCGCGAGCCAAAAGCCGGCGCCGATCACAAGCGAACGGCGGTAGCCGAGCCGGTCGGCGACATAGCCGGACGGAAACTCGCAGACGACCGCCGTCGCGCCGAAGATCGACTGGAGCCACATGATCTCGGTCAGTGACATGCCGATCTGGTCTTTCCAGAAGAGCGTGATGACAGGAATCGGAAAGAGCGCGAAGCGTAGTCCCGCCGAGGCGGCGAGCAGCGGCGCGTTGCGCTTAACGGGACCGGCCGAAGTCATGGCGCGGCGATTTTAGAATGTGAGCGATGAAATTGCGACGGCGATCCGGGCTGCTCTCAGGAGCGCGTCCCGAGAACGTCCTTGGTAAGGAGCACCGCGACCGGCCGGCTTGAATCTTCCGCAAGGATCCAGGCGTTCTTGAACGTCCAGTCGATCGCTTCTACGTCGCGCAAGAGATAGTGGCGGACGCCGAGGGCGTCGAGCACCGGCACGGTCGCCGTCCCGACGCGCGCGAAGCCGCGGTCGCCGATATCGCCGGCGTAGTAGACGACGAGAAGCAGAGGCAGCTCGAGCTGAATGCCGGTGGTCACGATGCCGTTGCAGCTGTTGAGCAGCCCGGCGTTCTGCATCAGCAGCGCCGGCTTCTTTCCGACAAGACGCGCGCCGGCGCAGATGCCGACGCCCTCCTCTTCGCGGCAAAGCGGAACGTGGATGATCTCGCCGTCGCGCTCGAGCGCGCCGATGAGATCGAGGCAGTTGATATCGGGCAGGCTCGCGACCAGGTCGATCCCGGCCTTTTTCATGCCGCCGAGGATAGCGGTGGCCCGCGCTTTTGCATCCATGCTCGAATCCATTATTGATATAGCCGCGCGATCCATCCGCTCTTGTCGAGCTCCTGCACGAAGCTGCCGTCGATGAAAGTCTCGGGGTCGGCACCTTTGGCGTCGGGCATCGTCGCTTCGAACGACTCGAGGATCGCGCGCACGCCGTTGGGCGTCGGATACGGCGCGCGCGGCAGATACTTGACTGCGTAAACGCGGTAGGTCTCCTCCAGCACCTCCGGGTCGCTCGTCCTGGTGTATCGCTGGATGATTTTGAGGGCCTGCGGCTTGTCGGTCTTGAAGCGATGGATCGCCTCCGCGAGCGAGCGGATGAACTGCGCGACGGTCTCGCGGCGCTCGCGGATGAAGCGCCGCGTGGTACCGTAGCAGGTGCTCGCGTACTCGATGCCCGCCGCGCCCGCGTCCATGAACTCGCGGAAGCCGAGCGTCTGCGCCGTGATATTGCTCGGCGGCGAGAAGACGCCGCCTTCGAGCTGTCCCGACTTCATGCCGGCGAGGATCTCGGGATAACCGCCCATGGCGCGCACAACGACGTCGCGCGCCGGATCGAGCCCCGAGCGCTTCAGAACAGCGCGCAGGGTAAAGTCCGAAAGGCTGCCGGCGGTGGTCACGCCGAATCGCTTGCCCTTCAAATCTTTCGCTTCTTTCATCTCGGCGCGCGTCATGACCGAAAAGACCGGCGTATTATAAGTCGTCGCGATCAGGACGGCGTCCTTCGCGCCGTTCAAATTCGCCGCGACGAGCGCGTTGCCTCCGGTGCCGATCACCTGAAGCTGCCCCGACAAGAGCGCGGCCATCGAGCGCGGCCCGCCGGTTATATAAACGAGATCGGTGTCGAGGCCGTTTTTATGGAAGATGCCCGTTTCCCTGGCGATCCACAGCACCGCCTGCGCCCCGCTGATCGAAGGATAGCTCACGGTGAGCGGCGCCGCCTTCTTTTCCTGCGCGGCGGCGGAGCCTTGGCCGAAGATCAACACGAGTGCCAGAACGCCGAGATATTTTCGCATCAGCTTTTCTTCCAGCTTCCGGGAATGCGCGCCTGCAAAATCGAGATGCCCTCGGTCTGCTCGATATGGCGCGTGAAGCGATATTTATTCTCGACGTCGGGCCACGGCCACGGCGGCACTTCGCCCCGGCCCGGCTCGACGCGCGCGCAGATGAAGGTGTGCTCGCGCCGCGCGAGCGCGTCGGCGAAAAGCTTTTTGAATTCATCGACGGTCTCGGCGCCGAAGGCGTTTTTTATGCCGACACCCTTGGCGACGCCGACGAAATCTACGCCATCGGCCGTCGCGGTCTTCGTGCCGCCGGATGATTCGTAGACGCCGTTGTCGAAGACGACGTGGATCAGGTTCTTCGGCTTTTTACGCATGATCGTCGGCAGCCCGCAGAGATTCATGAGAAGCGAGCCGTCGCCGTCGAGCGCGATCACCTGCCGATGCGGCAGACCGAGCGCCATGCCGAGCGCGACCGAAGAAGTTAGCCCCAGCGTCCAGCAGCGAAGATTGCCGTCGCTCGGCCGGTACGCGTTCCATTCCGACGACGTGCCGCCGACGCAGACGACGACGAGCGCATCGCCTACCGTGCCGGCGATCTCTTTCAGGCACTCGTGCCGCTTCATACGGCGAGCCATAGCAGCGTTTCCCCGACGCGTCAACAATTCTTGCAGCGATGGCGCTTATTTAATACAGATGATGAAGAGGAGCGCACATGCAAATCAAAGCCGCCGTCGCGCATGAAGCCGGCAAGCCGCTGGCGATCGAAACCGTCGAGCTCGAAGGCCCCAAAGACGGCGAGGTGCTGATCGAGATCAAGGCGACCGGTGTCTGCCACACCGACGAGTTCACGCGCTCGGGCGCCGATCCCGAGGGATTATTCCCCGTGATCTTCGGCCACGAGGGCGCCGGCATCGTCGTCGACGCCGGCCGCGGCGTAACGAGCGTCGCCAAGGGCGATCACGTCATCCCGCTCTACATCCCCGAATGCCGCGCGTGCAAGGCGTGCCTTTCGCGTAAGACGAATCTCTGCACCGCGATTCGCGCGACGCAGGGCAAAGGCGTCATGCCCGACGGCACGAGCCGCTTCTCTCTCGGCGGCGAGAAGCTGCATCACTACATGGGCTGCTCGACGTTCGCGAATTTCACCGTGCTCCCGGAGATCGCCGTCGCGAAAGTCCGGCAAGACGCGCCGTTCGACAAGATCTGCTATATCGGCTGCGGCGTCACGACCGGCATCGGCGCGGCGCTCAACACGGCGAAGGTCGAGCCGGGCTCGAACGTCGTCGTCTTCGGACTCGGCGGCATCGGCCTCAACGTGGTCCAGGGCGCGCGCATCGCCGGCGCGAATAGGATTATCGGCGTCGATTTAAATCCGCGGCGCGAGGCGCTCGCGCGGAAATTCGGCCTGACCGATTTTATCAATCCCAAGGATGCGCAGGGAGACCTTGTGGCTCATCTCATCGACATGACCGACGGCGGCGCCGATTATTCTTTCGAATGCATCGGCAACGTAGACGTGATGCGCCAGGCGCTCGAGTGCTGCCACCGCGGCTGGGGCGTCTCGACGATCATCGGCGTCGCCGGCGCGGGCCAGGAGATCCGCACGCGTCCGTTTCAGCTCGTCACCGGCCGCACGTGGAAAGGCACCGCCTTCGGCGGCGCGAGAGGCCGCACGGACGTGCCCAAGATCGTCGACTGGTACATGGATAAAAAAATCAACATCGACGATCTCATCACGCACACGCTGCCGCTGGAGAAGATCAACGACGCGTTCGACCTGATGCGCAAAGGCGAGTCGATCAGAAGCGTCGTGGTGTATTAATCGACGGCCTGCTCACTTCGCCGGAATCAAATCGAATTTTCCGGAACCTTCCTCGTAAAATAGGGCGCCCTCCTTCGCGTCGCCGCCGCTCCAGTGCTTGTGCTTGGCTGGAATCCGGATGAAGCTCCCGGGGCCGACGCGCTTCTCTCCCGCGTCGTCTTTATAAAGATACGCGCCTTTGATCACGACTAGCCAGACATCGTTCGTATGCGTGTGCATTCCGGCGTCCATACCCGGCTTGAATTTCGTGAATCCGCCGTACGCCCCTTTGTCGGGATTGCCCCAAAGCACCGCCCGCGAGACGCCGGGCACGACTTCCTTGTATTTGGCCTCGTCCGCGGCGGCGAAGACCGCTTGTTTGCTCTTGGCTTGCTTCTCCTGGCTCTCGGCCGGCCAGGAGAATTTGAGGGCGAGCACCAAAGTTATAGCGAGGAAAATAAGAAGTTTTTTCATATCAGTCTCCTTAATCGAGCTTGTGAGCACCGATCGCTGGCAAATCCTAGACCTTCTTTCTACCCCAACCGAACGGAATGATGGTGGGCACGCGCCGCTGATACTCGCGGTAGGTATCGCCGAAAATTCCCACCAGGTCGCTCTCCTCGTAGGTGATCGCCCGAAGGATGTAGGCCGTCGTCACCAGCGCGAAAACCAGATGGCCGACGCTCATTTTCGGTGTCGACCAAAAGGCGATCAGAAAACCGAGATAAAGCGGATGGCGCACCAAGCGGTACGGCCCGGGCGTATGGAAGGGAAGCGGCGCGAGCGGTTTGCCGATCAAGTGGACTACCACCTGTCTCAGTCCGAAGAGGTCGAAATGGTTGATCAGGAAAGTAGCCGTGAGGACGAGCCCCCAGCCGAAGGCGAAGAGCGCCCATAGGACATTTTGCGCCGCCGGTAAAGTGACTTCCCAGACGATGCCGGTCATGGGCCGCCATTGCCAGAAAAGCAAAAGAAGCAGCAGGCTGGCGAACAGCACGAACGTGCTGCGCTCGGCCGGCTCGGGGACGATCCTGGTCCATCGGCGCTTAAACCACGGGCGCGCCATCACGCTGTGCTGCACGGCGAAGAGCCATAGTAGAACGAT
>DATDFN010000351.1:0-7557 GCA_036522615.1 Binatia bacterium
GCATGGTTTATTTCATGGATGCGATCGCTCGCGACCTCGCAAAGAAGGAGCGGCGCTTCCGGTTCCAGCGGCGCGTCATGGACGGCGGCACGTGCGAGGCGACGCCTTATCAGCTCGCCGGCCACATCTCCGGCGGCGTCGCGATACCGCTGCACAACTACCATAATCAGGGAAAAAGTCGGATCGGCGCGGAGGCGGTTGCGATCGCGGATGTGGAAAACGCGGTTCGCCTGCTCGTCGAGCTCGCCGCGCGCCTGGACGAGTTCGATCGAGCGACTCAGGACTTGAAAAATCGCATCGAAAGCGGCTGGGAGAAATACGGCGGCAGGCTGAGCGGCGCATGACGGCGGCGTTTTTATATCCGCATGGCGTTTGTTATGATGAAGAGATCAGCACATGACCGCGGCCGATAGCGGAGAAGGGGACGACGTGAAGAATTCCGACAACCTTTCGATCGAAAAAATCCAGGAAGCGCTAAGAAAAGAGAAGTACATCGCCGATCGGGCGCTCGCGACGGTGGTTTATCTCTCCACCGCTATGGGAAAGCCGCTCCTGCTCGAGGGCGAGGCCGGCGTCGGCAAGACCGAGGTCGCCAAAGTCCTGGCGGAAATCATGGGCAGCAAGCTGATCCGCCTGCAATGCTATGAAGGCCTCGACGCCAGCACCGCGCTTTACGAGTGGAACTATCCCAAGCAGATGCTCCGCATCAAGCTCGAAGAGGTAACCGCCGGCGACCGCACCGCCGTCGAGACGGAGATCTTCAGCCCCGAATATCTCGTCAAGCGGCCGCTGCTCGAGGCGATCCAGAGCGAGGGATCGGTGGCCCCGGTCCTGCTGATCGACGAGATCGACCGCGCCGACATGGAGTTCGAGGCGTTTCTGCTCGAAGTGCTGTCGGATTTCCAAATTACGATTCCCGAGCTCGGGACGATCCGCGCGCGCGTGCGGCCGTACGTCGTGCTCACGTCGAACCGGACGCGCGAGATTCACGACGCGCTCAAGCGCCGCTGCCTTTACCATTGGATCGATTATCCGAGCTTCGAGAAGGAGCACGAGATCGTGGCCGCCAAATTTCCGGCGATGCGCGGGCGCCTCGCCGATCAGATATGCGCGTTCATGCAGCAGGTCCGCCAGATGAACTTCTACAAGCGGCCGGGCATCGCCGAGACGCTCGACTGGGCCGCGGCGCTGCTCGCGCTCAATCGCGACGAGCTCGATGAAGAGACCGTCAAGGAAACCGTCGGGTGCGTTTTCAAATACCGCGAAGACCTGAACCACGTCGAAGAACAGCTCGCGGCGAAGAAAATCGATCTCGACGGGACGGCAAAGGCGGCGCAGTCGGCGTAATACCATGGACATCACCGACGAGCTGATCGCAAAAACGGTCGATCGCTTCGCGCCGCACGGCGGGCGCGGGACCGTGACGAACATTCTCGCCTTCAGCCGCGTGCTCAAAGAGCTCGGCGTCAAGATCGGCTTGAGCCAGGTAATCGATTCGAACCGCTCGCTGCACTACGTGAACGTCGGCAGCCGCGGCGATTTTCGCGCCGCACTGCGCTCGAATCTCCTTTCGGACAAGGAGCAAATCCCGATCTTCGACCGCGCCTTCGATCTGTTTTGGCGCGCCCGGCCAGACGGCGAGCCGAACGCCCCGTCGGACATCCCGCTGCCGCCGGACGACGCCGATATCGAGGACGGCAGCGAAGCCGAAAGCAACGATCAAATGCTGGCGGAGTTCGCCGGCGCCGAGACTGGCCGCGACGGCGAGACCGAGCCGATCGCGCTGCCGACCTACAGCCCGGGCGAATCGCTCAGCAAAAAAGATTTCAGCGACCTCGGCATCGAAGAGAGCCGCGCGATCAGCCGCGCGATTCTTCTGATCGCGACGAAAATCGCGACGCAGATGAGCCGGCGCAAAAAGCGCTCGAACAAAGGCCAGCAGGTCGACGCGCGCTGGACCATGCGGAAGAGTCTCAAGTACGGTGGCGAGGTCGTCGAGCTCGTCAAGCGCAAGCGGCGCATCAAAAAGACTCGCGTGGTGCTGCTGTGCGACGTCTCCGGCTCTATGGACTGCTACAGCCGGTTCTTGATCCAGTTCATGTACGGCCTGCAGAACGAGCTCTGGGGCGTAGAGACGTTCGTCTTCAGCACCTCGCTCAGCCGCATCACGCATCTCATCCGCACCAAGGAGATCGCCGGCGCGCTCGAGCGCATCTCGCACTCGGTCGTGGGCTGGTCCGGCGGCACGAACATCGGCCGCTCGCTCGCGACCTTCAACCGCGACTTCGCGCCGAGCTTGGTCACGCACCGCACCGTCGTGGTGATCATCAGCGACGGCTGGGACCGCGGCGACGTCTCGCTGCTCGAGCACGAGATGCAATCGATCAAGCGCCGCTGCTACAAAATTCTTTGGTTGAATCCCCTGCTGGCGAGCGAGAACTACGAGCCGCTTTGTAAAGGGATGCAAGCGGCGCTGCCGTATCTCGATCTGTTTCTGTCGGTGAACAACTTAAGCAGTCTCGTTGCGCTGGGAAGAACGCTGCAACGAATGGTTGCGTAAAATGGGAGGTTCCTATGGCCGGACCGGGCGCGTGTCACGACGCGGATAAAGTCGAAGGACCCAAAAAGGATTCGATCTATCATCAAGTGAAAGAGTTTCTCGACAAGGGCGAGACGCTCGCGGTCGCGACGATCGTCTCGACCAAAGGCTCGACGCCGCGCGAGGTCGGCGCGAAGATGGTCGTCACCGCGTGGGGCGAGATTCTCGGCACCATCGGCGGCGGCTGCGGCGAGGCGGACGTCAAACGCGAAGCGATCGAGGTGATCCGCACGCGCCAGCCCCGCACCGTGCAGGTCGATCTCCTCGACGACATCGCCTCTGACAGCCCGGCCGTTTGCGGCGGCATCATGAACGTCTTCATAGAGCCTTGGTCGAAGGAAGAAGGCCGCTAGACAAAGCCATGGCGAGCCTAGTCGACGAGCTGATCAACATTCAGGAAGAAGGCGCGGCGGGCGTCCTCGCCACCGTCGTCGAGGCCGACAACGGCGCCGCGCGGGCGGGACAAAAAATTCTCATCCGCGACGGGCGCGCGGTGCAGGGCTCGCTTGGCGACGACCGGCTCACGGCCGCGGTGATCGCCGAAGCCGCGGAGCGCTTGAAGGAAGAAAAATCGAAGCTCGTTCCGCTGGCGCTCGCGGGCGGCGGCGCCGCGGAGGTTTTCTTCGAGGTGCTGCCGGCGCCGCCGAAGCTCGTGGTGGTCGGCGCCGGCCACATCGCCGTGCCGCTCGTGAAGATCGCCAAGATCCTCGACTTCCATGTGATCGTGCTCGACGATCGCATTCTCTTCGCCAACCGCGAGCGCTTTCCGGACGCCGACGCCGTCCGCGTCGGCGACATGGCCGAGGAGCTGAAGGCGATGGCGATCACGCCGTCGACTTACATCGTGCTCATTACGCGCGGGCACAAGTACGACGAGCCGTGCCTGCGCGAGATCATCCACAGCAGCGCGAAATACATCGGCATGATCGGCAGCCGCCGCCGCATCAAGGCGTGCTTCGAGCGCTTCAAGAACGAGGAGAAGATCGCCGAAGAAGTCATCGCGCGCGTCTACGCCCCGATCGGCCTCGACATCGGCACCGAAACTCCCGAGGAGATCGCGCTCGCGATCATGGCGGAGATCGTCAAAGTCCGCCGCGGCGGGACCGCGAAGTCGCTATCGGGGAAATAAGCGGAAACCCGGAGCCTCAGTGGCCGAGCGGTTGAAATTGACCGGGGTGGTCTTCTCCGACCTCGGGCGCGCTGCGTCGTTTATGGCCGTCGATTGGGTCGCCGCAGCGATGAAAGACGCTCTCGGCTTCGCTGCTTATCCCGGCACCTTGAACGTAAGGCTCGACACACCCGAGGCGCGCGCGCTCTGGAGCCGGGTGCGCGAAGGCGAGGGCATCCCGATCGCCGCCGGCGCGGGCTTCTGCGCCGCCCGTTGTTTTCCGGCCCTGATTGAGGGAAACTGGCGCGTCGCCGTGATCCTTCCCGAGGTCCCGGGCTACCCGGCGGATAAGCTCGAAATCGTCGCGGCGGTCAGGCTCAAGGACGCGCTCCAGCTTGCGGACGGCGCGCGGCTGACGATAGAATTTGGCGACTGAGGCGTTATGCGAAGACTCATAGTGGGAATTTCCGGGGCCACCGGCGCGATCTACGGCGTGCGCATGCTCGAAGTGCTCGCGCGGATCAAAGATATCGAGACGCACCTCGTGATGAGCCGCGCGGCCAAGATGACGATCCAGGTCGAGACCCCTCATTCCATCAAAGAGGTCGAGGCGATGGCGGACGTGGTGCACGACATCAACAACGTCGGCGCCAGCATTTCCAGCGGCTCCTTCCGCACCGAAGGCATGGTGATCGCTCCCTGCTCGATGAAATCGATGGGGGGCATCGCCCACTCGATCGGCGGCGACCTTCTGGTCCGGGCCGCCGACGTCGTGTTGAAAGAGCGTAAAAAACTCGTGCTGGTCGCGCGCGAGACGCCGCTGCACCTAGGCCACCTTGAAAGCATGGCAGCGCTCACGCGCATGGGCGCGATCATCTTTCCGCCCGTCCCGGCGTTCTACCACCGCCCGAAGACGCTCGACGACGTCATCAACCAGACCGTGACGCGCATCCTCGACCAGTTCGAAATCGACGTGACCCTCTTCGAACGCTGGAGCGACGAGCAAATGGGCCGGCATCCCGGGCCCGAGCGCGTCATCTCGGTGGCGTCGCGGAAGGATGTGCGGCCGGCGAAGAAAACGAAGTGATCTTCGCGCGACCCCGCCATGGCCCGCACCGGCGGTAAAAAGCCGCTCTCGCCCACGCAGCGGCGCAAACAGGAGCATCTCGAGCTCTGCCTCGACCCGTCGGTCGAGGGTTCCGGCACCGGCTTCGACCGCTACGCCTTCGTCCATAACGCGCTGCCGGAAACCGACCTCGACGAGATCGATCTTTCGACCACGTTTCTCGGCAAGCGCCTGAAGGCGCCGGTTTTGATCTCGTCCATGACCGGCGGATTCGAGCTCGCGCGCAAGATCAATCGCAATCTCGCCGCCGCCGCGCAGCAGCTCGGCCTCGCCATGGGCGTCGGCTCGCAGCGCGTCGCGCTGGAGCTGCCCGAGGCGGCAGACTCCTTCCAGGTCCGCGATCTCGCGCCCGACATTCTCCTGCTCGGCAACCTCGGGGCGGTGCAGCTCAACTACGGCTACGGCGTCGCCGAGTGCCGCCGCGCCGTCGAAATGATCGGCGCGGACGGGTTGATCCTGCATCTGAATGTTCTCCAGGAGGCGGCGCAGCCGGAGGGCAATCGAAACTTCAAAGGCTTGCACCGCCGCATCGCGGAGGTCTGCGCGAAGCTCGGCGCACCCGTCGTCGCCAAGGAAATCGGCTTCGGCATTTCCGCCGATGTCGCGCGCCGCCTGAAGACCGCGGGCGTGAGCGCGATCGACGTCGCCGGCCGCGGGGGCACGTCGTGGTACGCCGTCGAGGCCAAGCGCGCAGCTCAGCACGGCAAGCCGGTCGGCGGGGCGTTCGCCGACTGGGGTATTCCGACCGAAGAAGCTCTGGTGCAGGTGCGGGCGGCGCTGCCGGACATCGAACTCGTCGCCTCGGGCGGCATCCGCAACGGCCTCGATATCGCAAAGGCGCTCGCGCTCGGCGCGAACGTCGCGGCGCTCGGCCAGCCCCTGCTCGCCCCGGCTTTAGAATCCGCCGATAAGGTGGTAGAATCCCTCGCCAGTTTAATTGGGGAGATCAAAGTCGCCATGCTGTGCGTCGGCGCCCGCGACCTCGCGGCGCTAAGACAGGCGCCGGTGGTGCGCCGCACATAGTTGCCGATGGCGGGGGAGCTGAAACGCCGGGTGCTGGATTACATGGAAAGCCACAATACGATGACGCTTGCGACGACGCACGGCGAAAGCCCGTGGGCGGCGACGGTCTTTTACGCCAGCGACGGCCTCAAGTTGTATTTCTTCTCGGCGCCCGACTCGCGCCACTGCCAGAACCTAGCCGCCAACCCGCGTGTCGCGGTGACGATCCAGGAAGATTATCACGACTGGCGCAAGATCAAGGGCATCCAGTTGGAAGGCTGCGTCGCGGCGGTCGATTCGCTCATCGAAAAAGCCAAAGCGATGACCGTCTACGCGCGCAAGTATCCCGAGGTCATGAAAATCTTCACCGACCCGGGGAGCGGGCCGCTGTACAAGGCGTTCCTCAAGGTCAAGTTTTATCGGGTCGCGCCCGAGCGGCTCTTTTATATCGACAACGAGCAGGGCTTCGGCAAGCGCCAGGAACTCGCCGCGGAAGAATTGCAGAGTTGAAAGCAAATCGGCGAATGTCGGAATCCTAGCGGAGGGAGATACACCATAAGATGTCGCAGCTTTTGGGAAGTCAGTTGACGGAGGAATTGTTTCACCGCCTGCGCGGCGAATCGATGGCGAAAAAAGGCAAGGCCATCGTCATCGTCACGATCGACGAGACGGGATGGCCCCACCCCGGCATGCTGTCCTATTCGGAGGTCGTGGCGAAAGACCGCTCGACGATCGACCTCGCGATCGGCAAGAGCAGCACCACGGCGAAAAATCTACGCCGTTCGGGAAAGATCACGCTGCTCATCACCGACAGCGATCTTAATTACTACGTCAAGGGAGACGCGCGCGAGCTGAAAGAATCGATCGAAGACGTTTCTTTCATGTCGCTTTTCCGCGTCACCGTCGCGCACCTGCTCGAAGACCTCGAGCCGGACGCCGTCATCACGAGCGGCGTCATGTTCGAGCGCGCGCCGAAAAAGGAGATCGAAGAATTGGTGGATAAAATCTATCAGGCCGTTCGCAGGGAGCCGTGAAGCGCAGCCGCAAACTCCTCGTCATCGCCGTCGTGCCGCTCCTGGCGCTCCTGGCTTTCGGTTATTTGGGGCTCCGCGACAGCGCCAAAGAAAATCCCTACATCACCGCCGCCGTTCAGAGCGGCGACATCGCACAGGTTGTCACCGCCACCGGCACGCTCCAGGCGGTCATCACCGTTCAGGTCGGCAGCCAGGTCTCCGGCACGATCTTCAAGCTCAACGCGGATTTCAACAGCAAGGTGAAGCAGGGGCAGATCGTCGCCCAGCTCGATCAGGATAAGTTCAAGGCCTCCGTCGATCAGGCGAAGGCGAACGTCCTCTCCTCGCAGGCGAACGAGGCGAAGACGAAAGTCGCGGTCGACGACGCCAAGCGGACGCTCGAGCGCAACCGCGAGCTCAGAAAACGCGAGCTCGTGGCGCAGAGCGATCTCGACACGGCGGAGACCGCCTACAACAGCGCCGTGGCGCAGGAGCAGGTGAGCCGCGCGCAGGTCGAGCTCGCTAAAGCCGCACTCCAGCAGGCCCAGGTCGACCTCGATCATACCGTCATCCGCTCGCCGGTCGACGGCATCGTTGTCTCGCGCAACGTCGATGTCGGCCAGACGGTCGCGGCGTCGCTCCAGGCGCCGGTGCTTTTTCTGATCGCCAACGACCTCTCGAAAATGCAGGTCGATACCAACGTGAGCGA
>DATDFN010000352.1:0-13440 GCA_036522615.1 Binatia bacterium
CTTCTCCCATTCCTCGTTCATATTCACCTGGTGGATGAACTTGTTCATCACGTATTTGCTCATGACGTTTCTCCCATCAATGCCCGTGGTGTTCGTCGTGCGTCTCGGCTTTTGCGTATCCCCGCAGCTCGTCGTATTTCGCCACCTGCTCGGGCGTGAGGATGCGCTTCTGCTCCAGGTGGGCGCGGAGGTGGACGGCGCGGAGCTCGCCTTGCAGCCGGCCGATATCGGCCAGAGTGGAATCGAGCTTGGTGTTGTCGATGACGCCGGTCGCGAAGAGCCGGTCGAGGTCACGCTCTTTTTCGATGATGCCCTTGCCGATGGGGATCGCCTCGTTCAGCATGACTTTGCGGATCTCTTCGGTGCGCTGCCTCTGCGCGGCGGTGAGCTTCATCTGCTCGGCGAACTCGAGCACGTGCATCGGGCCGGGATAATGATTCAGCTCGCCCGCCTTGGCGAGCGCCATCCCGAGGCCGTTGAGATATGCGCGGATGTCCTCGTCGGATAGCGCCTTGATCTCGCGGGACTCCTGACCCTCGTAGGGCGACGGTTTTTGCTGGGCGAAGGCGTTTAGAGGAAAAAGGAGAACGAAGAGTACCCAGATCGGAGCCTTCATTTTTGCCTCGCTTTCGTCGCTACACTTTATTCCACATGAGCGCGCTCATCCGCATTGCAGAATCATCCATGAGCGGTCAAATAATTGCTTTCTAAGATCGCGTTCGTGAATCCAATAATATAGGCAACCCAGGTCTCCCCACATCATTCCGGCCTCTTTCTCGCTCGCAATCTGCAATAAAAGTTTCCACGAAGGCGCCTCGCGCACGAGAATCGGACGCCTTGGATCGCTGTAGGCTTTTTCATCGCCGCAATATAGACCCGCAGCGACGAGGGCACATTCTTCTTGCATGTCCCCTTGAATCTGATCGGGATGTCCAAGAAGGTGAGACCGCCATCTAAAGGGATCATCGCCGTCCAAGTGGTGGAGCGCGTCAAAGTATTTGTGTCTATCAAGGTCGGAAAATCCCATCGCATTGAATACATACGAGTCGGGAGCCGGAGGGGAAAGAACTTCCGTAAAAGTCAATCGGCAAGCTGGAAATACCGCCTCTACGGGAAGAAGCTTAGGCCGCGCTGCATTTCGTAGGTTCTGTTCAGGCTGAAACACTACGCTAAAGCTACCGGTGTCATTAGGGTCGAAACCCCAGGTACTTTGTTCGCTGTCGTAGAAAAACGAAAGCAAACCGTCCGATGGCAATTCACGTGACGCTGGAAAATGACTAAGGTCGCGTAAATTGATTTGTGCAATAAAACTCAGCGGTCTTTCCTTCCACAGCGGCCATTCCTGACCCAGTCCGAGATCAGGCAAGCCCCCTAATCGCGAACTGCCAAGTTCCGCCTCTTTTGAAATCCTATGCGCGTGCAAAACAATAGAAGGGCGCGAAGCTTGGATGACTTGTGAAAAGCGCTCCTCCAAGCCCACGGCGGCACAAGCGGCTTTTATCTTCTCGGGAGTCACTTTTTAAGCAGCCAAAATATTTCAGGCCGAATCGTACCGAAAAAACGGGATCGCGGGCCAGCCAGCGTCGAGGCCTTCGGCGTAGGCGGGCTTTTTCGCGCTGGCGACGCCCATCATCATGATGAAGTTCAAAAAGCCGTGCGTCATGTTGCCCGATTGTCTGAGCTGGGCGAACGAGCAGTTGTTGACCGCTGCGTTGACGTCGCCCTGCGCGATCCAGCCGACCGCGGTCGCGTCGAAGTTCGGGTCGAGCAGATGCCGCTCGAACTGCTTGGGCCCGCCGATCTCGAGCGAGAGATGGCCGCTCACGATGACCGCGATGCGCTTCTTGGTCTCCAAACCGTCGATGACGGCGCGGATCGCTTGCCCGACCTGATAGAATCTTTTCGGGCGCGGCAGCGGCGGCGCGATGCAGTTGGTGAGAATCGGCACGATCGGGATGTCCATGTCGGGCCGGATGAAGGTGAGCGGCACGATGATCGAGTGGTCGATGGTGAGCTCGTTTGAGTAGGCGAAGTCGACGCCGCGATCGAAGGCGCCCTCCATGATCGCGTCGGCGAGCTCCACGTCGCCGGGAATCTTATGATACGGCAGGCCGAACTCGCGCGTCTCGTCGTAAAATGTGCCTGCGTAAGCGTCCATCTTGCCGATCATGAACGCCGGCATGTTGTCCATGAAGAACTGGTGCAGGTGGTCGTTGCCGATCGTGACCAGCACGTCCGGCTTCGCCTCCGCGAGCTTCGATTTCATCATCGCGATGCGCTCGAGCACTTTTTCCGCGCCGGGCGGACGCGTCGGCTGCTTGAAGAGCCGCGGCATGAAGGGGTTGTGCGTGATGCCAATGATCGAGACGATCTGCGCCATAACGACTCCTGTTAGGCCGCTGAAAAACTCCCATCTACGTCGTTGCGCTCGACCGACTCGCTCCGACGTACTGCAAAGAGTACGTCTCCGCTCGTCGATCGTTGCGCGCCTAGTATCTGGGACCTTTTTGAGCGGCCTGAAAACATGAAAAGGATCTGACCAAGCCAACTACCACACATCGGGTCTCGTTTTAAGGCGGCGTTTTTCATTTCGGTTCGAGGATGATCTTCCCCAGAATCCGTTCTTCTTCCATGATCCGGTGCGCCGCGGCTGCTTCGGCGAGCGGCATCGTACGGTCGATGATCGCGCGGATCTTGCCCGCCCCCGCGGCTGCCAGCGCGCGCTCGACGTCGCGCCGGTTCGTGCCGGCCGCGCCGAGGATTTTCATGCGTCTCAGATAGAGCCGCTTGACGTCGAGCGTGACCTGGCCGCCGCCGTGGCCTCCCGCCGTGACGAGACGGCCCGCCCACGCGAGGCTGTTGAAGGCGCCGGGCCAGAGTGTCGGGTCGGCGATGTTTTCGTAGACGACATCGACGCCGTGGGCGCCGGTGATGCGCATGACTTCCTTGGCGAGGTCCTGCGTGCGGTAGTTCACGCCGTAATCGGCGCCGTAGCTCTTGGCGATCGCGACGCGCTCGTCCGATCCCGCGCCGGCGATGACTTTGGCGCCGAGCATCTTGGCGACCTGTATGCCGGAGCTGCCGAGCGCGCCGGCCGCGCCCATGATCAAGACCCATTCGCCGGATTGCACTTCGGCCTTGTTGACGAGCAGGTTGAACGCCATCGGAAAGTGACGTGTAATGACCGTCGCGTCGGAGAAAGCAACGTTGTCCGGAATCACGTAGGCATTTTTCGCGGGGACGGCGACGTATTCGGCGTAACCGCCCCAGCGGTGCACGCCGATGTGCCGGCTCTTCGTGCAGTTTGCCTCCTCGCCTTCACGACAATAACTGCACGCGCCGCACGCGATCATCGATACAACTGCGACGCGCGCGCCGGCGGGCAGATTCGCTACCCCTTCACCCACGGCTACGACGATGCCCGCTGGGTCGACGCCGAGGACGAGCGGCCGCTTGATCTCGGCGGGATATTTTCCCTCGCGCACGACAAGGTCGAGCGTACGGTTGACGGATACCGAATGGACTTGCACGAGCACTTCGCCGGGAGCCGGCGCGGGCGTCTCGACTTCCTCGCAGCGAAGGACTTCGGGTCCTCCAAACTCTCTAAGTACGATCGCTCTCATTGCAATGTTGAAGTTTGAATGGTGAATGCTTAATCAAATTCAAAACTCAAAACTCAAAATTCATAATTGAGGTATCACCTCGCGCCCCCAGGCGGCGACGACATCGAGATAAATCGCCTCGGGCGGCGTCAGCAGCAGGCGCTTGACGCCTGCGGCGGAGAGCTCGCGCACGCGCGCGGCGCATTCTTCGGCCGTGCCGGCGATCGTAAAGCGGTGCACGAGGTAGTCGCTCACGAGCTCGGGGTCGATGCGCTCCTCGATCGGCTTTGAGATGTCAAAGCCGCGCATGAAGCGCTCGACGCCGGCTACTTCCTCCGGCGGGACGGTTTCCATCGTAAAGCGAAAATTGTGGTGCGCTCGGTTGGCGAGCCGCGCGCGCACGGCTTTGCGCGCACGCGCGCCGTCGCTATCGATGACGGTCATGCCGGCTGGCATGACGTCGACCTCGCTCGGGTCGCGGCCGGCTTCGCGCGCGCCTTGGGCAATGCGCTCGCGCGCCCACGCGAGGACTTTCAAGTCGAAGCCGCTGCCGAGAATCACGCCGTCGGCGACGCGGCCGGCGACGCGCAGCGTCCGCGGCCCTTCGGCCGAAATGTAAACGGGCGCCGGCCGCTTGCCGACGCGTAGCTTCACCGTGCCTTCGGCGCGCTCTTTCCCGCGCGGCACGGCGATCGCGTTCCCGCCGAGAAGATCGCGGATCGTCTTCAATCCGCGCTCGAACTCGTCGAGCTTCGTCGCCCGGCGGCCGAGGCTGTACACCGGCCCGTCGCCGGTGCCGAGGCCGAGCACGGCGCGGCCGTTCGAGATCTCGTTCAAGGTCGCGGCGGAGTTCGCGAGCACGCTCGGGTCGCGGTAAACCATATTGCTGACCGCCGTGCCGAGGCGGAGCCGCTCGGTTTGCGACGCGATCGTTGACAAGACCTGAAAAGGATCGAGCGAGTTGAGCTGGCTGTCGGCGAAGAAGATGCCGTCGAAGCCCGCCGCCTCCGCGGCGCGCGCGCGCTCGAGCGCCTGCGCGACCGTGCGCGCCGAGCCGTGCAGATGGAGTTCCATCAGCGCCAGAGATTTTTGAAGAAGCCGCTCTTCTCCAGCTCGTTGTAGAAGCTCGCGTCGACGAAGTCTTCGGCCTTGAACTGCTTCGCCTTGGGGTTCGTCGCCGCGGTCTGTTCGAGAACCGTCTCGAAGCCCTTTACCGGCAGACGCGGCGTCTTTTCGATGAAGTTTGTCGCGTATGCATAGGACGATTCGAGCGTTTCCCGGTCCTGCGTGCGCGTGTATTTCGCGATAATTTTCATGCCGAGCTCTTTGTCGGTGAAGAGCCGATGGACGCCTTCGCTGTACGCCATGATGAAGTGCCTCACCGTCGCCGGATCTTTTTTGACGTAGCTCCGCGTCGAGACGAGACTCACGGTCGGGTAGTCGAGGCCGACTTTGGCGAAATCGGCGAGCAGGATGAAACCGAGTTTCTTGGCTTTGAAATCACCGGGGGAGGACAGATTGCCGCCCTGAAACGCGCCGGCCTGCATGCCGGCGAGAATCTCGGGCTGTCCGCCGGCCTGGATGATCTTGACGTCGCGGTCGGGCTCGAGCCCCCATTTGCGCACGAGATAGCGGAGCGTGAAATCGGTCGACGAGCCGTAGGTCGTGATGCCGAGCGTCTTGCCCTTCAGGTCTTCGGGCTTTTTGATCGAGGGGTGCACGTAGACGTAGAACGACGGCACGTTGACGACGCCGCCGACCACGACGAGGTCGCCGCCGGCGAGATTGGCGTTGACGATCGCGCCGCCCGCGAGCGCCACGGGAAATTCGCCGGCGATCAGCGCCTGCGCGATGCGCGCGCCCCCGGCGACGTAGACCATGTCGACAGTGAGGGCGTTCTTCTCGAATAGGCCGGTCTCTTTCGTGAGATAGAAGCCGGTCTGCGTCGCGCTGATCGCGCTGTAGGCGACGGGGATTTTTTTCGTCTGCGCCTGAAGCGGCGCGGCGCCGAGGAAAACGAGCAATGCGGCAACGACGGCCGTTCGTCTCATGACACGCTCCTTTTAAGGCACGCATTTAATAACATACATGCCGCGGGCCGCCAACCGAGCGTAGTTGACATCCCGGGGGGCGAAATATAAGAAAAGCCCGGTACAGCAAATCCATTTATCCAGGGAGCGGCGCTAGTGCAGACCGTCAAGGACATCCAGGCAAAAAGCGAAAATTCGAACGTGCGCGTGATCGGCCATCACGACTTGAACGGCCACGGCGACGGCATGCAGCTATTGAAGAAGGGGAGGTACGTCTACGTCGCGCATCTCGGCACCTCGCCGATGGCGCTCACGATCGTCGACGTCGCCGATCCGACGGATCCGCGCGTCGTGCGGCAGATGCCGCATCCGAGCAACACGCACGCGCACAAGGTGCAGATCGCCGGCGATATCCTGATTCAAAATCAGGAGCGGCCGTACTTCGACAAGACCGTTTCGGCCAGCGTGCCGAACGAGGCGGGGATACGCATCTATTCGATCGATAAGCCGGACGAACCGCGCGAGATCGGCTATCTGAAGCTTCCCGGCAAGGGCGTGCACCGCATGTGGTTCACCGACGGCAAATACGCGCACGTCGGCGCGATGCTACCGGGCATCAAAGAGCGCGCGTACCTCATCGCCGATCTTTCCAATCCGACGCAGCCGAAGGAAGCCGGCCGCTGGTGGATTCCCGGCACCAAAGACGGCGAGGAGACGCCGGCGGACTGGACGCCGTTTCCCGGCGAGCACTTTCACGTCCACGGCATCATCCCCGAGGGCAACCGCGCTTACGTCGCGATGGTCGACGCCGGCATGGCGATCCTCGATATCACGGATATCTCCAAGCCGAAGACGATCAGTCGCATCGACTGGAGCCCGCCGTTCGGCGGCTACGCGCATACGACCATGCCGCTGCCGGGGAGGAAGCTCGTCGTCGCCGTCGACGAGTCCGTCAAATATGACTGCCAGGAGGGCGAGAAGCGCGTCTGGCTGATCGATATCCGCGAGGAAAGAAATCCCGTGATCGTCAGCACGTGCCCGGTCCCGGAAGGGGATTTCTGCAAGCGCGGGCTCCGCTTCGGGCCGCACAACGTGCACGAGCATCGCCCCGGGGCTTTCCACAGCGAGAACATCATCTTCGTCACCTACTACAACGCGGGGCTCCGCGTCTTCGACATACGCAACCAGTACCGTCCCGAAGAAGTCGGCTTCTTCGTGCCGCCGCCGCCCGAAGGGCAGAAGGCGCCGATGTTCAACGACCTCTACGTCGATTCCGACGGCCTCATCTACGTCACGGACCGCATCAAGGGCGGACTTTACATCCTGGAATACACCGGACCGAAGATCCAGTAGCGGCATCTCGATGAAGGCGGGACGATGAAGTCGCACGCAGCTGTTCTTGCCGCCGCCGCGCTCCTATTCGTTTGCGATACGCTCGCCGCGGCGCCCATCGACGACCTCGTCGCGAAGGCGAAAAAGGAGGGCGCGCTCGAGCTGCTCGCGCCTTCGACGCTGGGCCCGCAGGGCTCGCAGGCGCTCGCCGCCGGCTTCAACAAAAAGTACGGCCTCAATATCAAGGTCAATTACAGCCCGTCGAACAACATGGTCGGCGACGTCGCCAAAATCGTGACGCAGGAAGCGGCCGGCGCGCAGCCCGAATGGGACGTCATGGTCGTCACCGACGCGCATCACGCGACCCTGTGGCTTCGAAAGCTGCACCAGCCGTTCGACTACGCCAAGCTCGGCGTCGATCCGCGCTGGGTGCAGTACGACAACGGCACCGTCATCATGGCGAACCAGTTCGTCTATCCCGCCTACAACAAAACGGCGCTGCCGGAGAAAGGCGTGCCGAAGCGCTGGGAAGACCTGCTCGACCCGAAATGGAAGGGCGGCAAGCTCGGCATGTCGACGACGACGCATCATCTGGCGCGTCTCGCCGCCGGCGCGTGGGGCGAGCAGAAGACGACCGAGTTCGTCAAGGCGCTGGCGAAGCAGGACCTGGTGCTCGGAACCATGGGCGCGCTCTACACGCGGCTGCAGACGGGCGAGATCCTCGCGATCGCGTCGCTCACCGACAGCTACATCAACACGGCGAAAAAGGCCGGCGCGCCGATCGTCCACGCCGACAAGATCGAGCCGGTCGTCTCGCCCGCGTACAACGCGGGGGTGCCCAAGGGCGCGGCGCATGCGCATAGCGGCGCGCTGTTCGCGATCTTCCTGACCACCGCGGAAGGGCAGAACCTCTGGGAACAGAACGGCGGTCAGACTTCCGCGTTCATTCCCGGCACGACCGCGTACAAATACGCTCAGGGCAAAAAGGTGCTCTACATGAAGCCGGGGCAGGCCGAGATGATCGACCGGCTCTCGACCGATTACGGCAAGATTCTCGGTTTCCAATGACAGAGGTGATCATGCGCTCGATTCCAGTTTTACTCCTCCTGGTTTTCACCGCGCTCGGCGCTTCCGCGGCGTTCGCCGCGCCGATCGACGATCTCGTCGCCGCGGCGAAAAAGGAAAGCGGCTTCGAGTTCTACGCGCCGTCGACGCTGACGCCGCAGGGCGCGCAGGCGCTGAACGCCGCTTTCAATAAGAAGTACGGGCTCAACGTCAAGCTGCAGTACAACCCCTCGGGCAACATGACGCGCGACATCGGTAAGATCGTGGGCCTCTCGGCGAGCGGCACGCCGCCCGAGTGGGATCTGATGGTCGTCACCGACGCGCATCACGCCACGCTGTGGCTCAGGAAACTGCACCAGACGTTCGACTACAAGAGCATCGGCGTCGATCCGAAGGCGATCCAGTACGACAACGGCACCGTCAACTTCGCCAATCAATTCGTCCTGCCGGCGTACAACAAGCAGCTCGTGAACGCGAAGGACGCCCCGAAAAGCTGGGACGATCTGCTGAACCCGAAGTGGAAGGGCAAGCTCGGCGTCTCGACCGCGACGCATCATCTCGGCCGCCTCGCGGCCGGCGCTTGGGGCGAGGAGAAGACGACGCAGTTCGTCCAGGCGCTGGCGAAGCAGGATTTGATCCTCGGTCGGCTGGGAGAGATTTACAATCGCCTGCTCCTGGGCGAGATCGTCCTGGCGGTTTCGATCAGCGACAGCGAGATCAAGTCCGAAAAGAACAAGACCGCGCCCGTCGTTTTCGCCGAGGCGGTCTCGCCGCTGATCGCGCCGGCCTATCACGCCGGCGTGCCCAAGAACGCCGCGCATCCGAAAACCGGCCATCTCTTCGCCGCGTATCTCACGACGCAGGAGGCGCAGAAGATATGGGAGAAATACGCCGGACAAAGCTCTGCGCTGATTCCCGGCACCTCCGCTTATAAATACGTTCAGGGAAAAAAGGTCGTGTATATGACGCAGGACCAGGCCGAAACGGTCGACCGCCTGTCGCGCGAGTACGGAAAAATTCTCGGCCTTGCCGGATTGTAGGCCTTCAGCGCACGTGAGCACAGCAACCGACGCCGCCGCCGCGCGTCCCGCGGTGGATGTCAGAGTATCCGGCACGGGTTTTTTCGCCGGCGGTCTGGCGGCGCTGCTCCTCGTCATGATCGGAGCGCCGCTCGCGATGGTGGTGCTCATGAGCCTGCGCACCGGCTTTCCCGGCGAGGGCGGCGCGCTCACGCTCGCCAACTTCGCCGCCGTCTACAGCAACCCCGGCACTTATAAGGTTCTCGCGAACACGCTGCTCTTCGCCACCGGTACGGTGTTCGTCACGCTCGTCTTCGCCGTGCCGCTGGTCTGGCTGCTCATGCGCACCGATCTGCCGCTCAAGGGCACGATCTACGTCCTCATGACGGTGGGCATCCTCATCCCGGTCTTTCTCCGCACGATCGCGTGGATATTACTTCTGAGTCCGCGCATCGGCCTCGTCAATCAATGGGCGCGCCAGCTCTTCGGCCTGGAGCAGCCGCTGCTCAGCCTCTACAACATTCCCGGGATGGCGTTCATCCAGGGCGTCTCGTTCGTGCCGTCGGCTTTTTTCATGCTCGCCGCGGCGTACCGCACGATGGACCCGGCGCTGGAAGAGGCGGCGTACACCTCGGGCGTAAGCAAGCTGCAGACCTTTCTCCGCATCAACGTGCCGATCACGCTGCCGGCGATCGCCGGCGTGATGGTCTATCTCTTCATGACGGCGATCGCGGTTTTCGAGGTGCCGGCGATCATCGGCTTTCCGGCGCGCATTCTCGTGCTGAGCGCGCTGATCTTCACCTCGACGAATCCGCCGACGGGTCTGCCCAATTACGGCCAGGCCGGCGCCTACGGCGCGATCATGCTCGCCGCAGGACTCATCCTCGCCTATTTTTACACGCGCCTGGTGCGGCATGGGAAGAAGTACACGGTCATCACCGGGCGCGGCTACCGGCCGCGCGAGATCGCGCTCGGCAGCTGGAAGTGGCCGGCGCTCGCCTTCGTGTTCGTCTATCTCGCGATGGAAGTGTTCATTCCGTTTCTCGTTCTGCTCTGGGCGTCGCTGCTGCCGCACCTCCAGCTTCCGTCGGCGGAGTCCCTCGCGCAGATGACCTTCGATAATTACACGCACATCTTCGACCACGTCGGCGCGCTGCCGTTCATCAACACGGCGATTCTCATGTTCGTCGTGCCGACGGCGACGATGGTGCTGAGCGTGCTCGTCTCGTGGGTCGTCGTACGCACGAACGTGAGCTTTCGCGGCGCGCTCGACACGCTGGCGTTCGTGCCGCACGCGATTCCCGGCATCCTGCTCGCCGTGGGGCTCGCCTATCTCGGCCTCGCGTACCGCAATTATTTTCCCGTCTACGGCACGATCCTGATCATCGCCATCGCGCACACGATCAATTGGATCGCCTACGGCACGCGCACGACCAACGGCGTGATGATCCAGGTGCACCGCGAGCTGGAGGAGGCGGGCAAGGTCTCGGGCGCGTCGACGCCGACGGTGCTCGGCCGCATCGTCCTGCCGCTCATCGCCGCCGGCATCTTCAACAGCTGGATCTGGATCAGCATGCTGTCGTACCGGGAGGTGACGATGGCGCTCGCGCTCGGCACGCGGAAGAACCTCGTCATCTCGACGATCGTCTGGCAGTTCTGGGGCAACGGCTGGGTGCCGCAGGTGGCCGCGCTCGGCGTCATCCTCGTCGCCTTCGCCGTGCTGGTCGTCGGCGGTCTGAAGATCGGCTTTTCGCGCTTGGGCGAGTGGCACAGTTAAATTTAAGTATTACTTTAATTTCAGTAGTTAAAATAGTTAAATGATAACGATCCGCTCGCTGAAA
This sequence comes from Binatia bacterium, assembly GCA_036522615.1. GTDB lineage: Bacteria > Desulfobacterota > Binatia > UBA9968 > UBA9968 > JAJPJQ01. The sequence continues at coordinate 10,890 of DATDFN010000352.1, forward strand.
AAATGGTTCGATACTCCGCGCGGGCGCGTCGACGCGCTGCGCGGCATCGATCTCGACGTCGGCGAGAAGGAGTTCTGCGTGCTGCTCGGGCCGAGCGGCTGCGGCAAGACGACGACGCTCCGCTGCGTCGCCGGGCTCGAGCGGCCCGACGCAGGGGAGATCGAGATCGAGGGGGCGATGGTGAACTCGCCCGCGCGGCGCATTTATCTGCCGACGGAAAAGCGCGACATCGGCATGGTCTTCCAGTCGTACGCGATCTGGCCGCACATGAACGTCTTTCAAAACGTCGCGTTCCCGCTCGTGCGCGGCCGCAAGCGCTTCGGCAGGGAAGTCGTCGCGGAAAAGGTCCGCCGCGCGCTGCATCTCGTGCAGCTCGACGGCCTGGAGGACCGGCCCGCGACCGATCTTTCGGGCGGACAGCAGCAGCGCGTCGCGATGGCGCGCGCCATGGTGACCGAGCCCAAGATCCTGCTCATGGACGAGCCGCTGAGCAACCTGGACGCGCGGCTGCGCGAGCAGATGCGGGTCGAGCTCAAGAAGATCACGCGCGCGGTCGGCGTCACGACGCTCTACGTCACGCACGATCAGGCCGAGGCGCTGAGCCTCGGCGACCGCGTCTGCGTCATGCACGGCGGCGAAATATTGCAGGTCGCGCCGCCGGGCGAGATCTACGCCCGCCCGGCGAATCTTTTCGTCGCCGAGTTCGTCGGCGAGATGAACTTCGTGAAAGCAAAGATCGCCGCCGGATGCGTCGAATGCGCGCTGGGCGCTCTGTCGCTCCCCGTGCCGCCGGCTTTCTCGTCCGCCGGCGCGGTGACGTTGGCGATCCGCCCGGAGCACGTCGAGCTCGCCGCCGCCGACGGCGGGCCGCTCGTCGGTACGATCGCGAGCAAGAATTACCTCGGCGACGCCGCGCTCGTCGAGGTCGACGTCAACGGCGTGACGCTGCTGGCGAAGCTGCCGGGCGACACGGACATCGCGGTCGGGCAGAAAGCCGCCGTCGTGCTGCGGCCCGAGCGCTGGCGGGTGTTTCCCGAGTGAACGCGTATTGAAGAAAAAAGGAGACTGTGAAATACCTCGAAACATTATGAGCACAAGCGAGACTTTCAAACGCAGACCCGTCGAGAATTTACTCAGCGCGCGCTCGGTCGCGATCGTCGGCGCCTCGCCCAAGGGGCGCTGGCCGATGGGAATCTATCGCAATTTGAAAAAGGCGAAGTACAACGGAAAACTTTTCCTGGTGAATCCGAATTACAAGGAGATCGCGGAAGACCCGTGCTATCCCAATCTCGCCGCGCTGCCGGAGGTTCCCGAGCATCTGTTGATGCTGATTCCGACCAAGGCGGTGCTGAGCACGCTCGAAGAAGCGGCGAAGCTGGGCGCGAAAGCGGCGACGGTCTATTCCGCGGGGTTCGGCGAGGGCGACGATCCCGAAGGGAAGAAGCGCGGCGAGGCGCTGCGCGAGTTGTGCGAGCGCACCGGCATGGTCGCCTGCGGGCCGAACTGCATGGGATCGTTCTCCTTGGAGGAAGGGCTCTGGAGCTTTCCGACCGCGGTGCCGCTGCTCAAGAAAGGCCCTGTCGGGCTGATCTTTCAGAGCGGCGGATCGCTCGGCAACTGGATCAAAGGCGCGTCGGAGCGCGGCATCGGCTTCACCTACGCCGTTTCCAGCGGCAATGAGACGAGCCTCGACCTCGTCGACTACCTCTCGTTCCTCGTCGACGACGACGCGACGAAGCTGATCGCGCTCATGGTCGAGGGCATCCGCCGCCCGCGCGAGTTCATGACCGTCGCGTCGCAGGCGCTGGCGAAGAACAAGCCGGTTCTCGTGATCAAGCTCGGGCGCTCCGAGATGGGCAAGCGCCAGGCGATCTCGCACACCGGCGCGCTGGCGGGCTCCGACGAGGTCTTCGAAGCGGTCTGCAAGCGGCTCGGCCTCGTTCGTGTGCCGACGCTGGAAGACCTGACCGAGACGACGCTCGCCTTCATGCCGGGAAGGATTCCGCGCGGCAGCCGCGCCGCGATCGTCGTCAACTCCGGCGGGATGAAAGGGCTGCTCTGCGATCATACCGAAGAATTGAACACCGATCTCGCGCCGCTCAGCGAAGCGACGCGGCAGGCGGTGCGGCCGCTGATCCCCGCGGAGCTCGTCGTCGAGAATCCGCTCGAGTGCGGCGTCGCCGGATTCGGCGACGAGGAGAACTTCATCAAGATCGTCAAATTTCACGCCGACGACGACAATGTCGATCTGCTCGCTATCCACGGCGAGCTGCCGCGCTTTCCCGAGAAGCGCGAGGCGACACTGTTCAAAAATTTGAACGCGACGACCGACAAGCCGATCGTCGCTTTCGCCCGCTCGACTTACAGCCTCACGGACGAGAGCCGCGTGTTTCAGGAAGACGCGGGGATTCCGTTCTTGCAGGGCATCAAGCCGACGCTGCGCGCGCTCGCGGGGCTGGGCTTTTACGGCAAGCGGCGCCGCACCGAGATCGCCGCCCTCCCGCCCGCATCGGTCGGCGCGGGAGACTTGGAAGGCGAAAAACTAAACGCG
>DATDFN010000353.1:0-2085 GCA_036522615.1 Binatia bacterium
CGTCTCGAACCTTCCCGACGGCGGCCACTCCACACGCACGATCCTGTTCGGGGCCGACGGAAGGTTCTACGTCTCGATCGGCTCCTCGTGCAACGTCTGCAAGGAGAAGGATCCGCGCAGGGCCGCGATCGTCCGGTACAACGCCAATGGCGGAGGAGAAGAGATCTTTGCCACGGGACTGCGCAATTCGGTCGGCATCGCGTGGCATCCGGCCACCAAGGAACTATGGGGCACTGACAACGGAAGGGATTGGCTCGGCGACGATTCGCCGCCGGATGAGATCAACATCATCCGCCAAGGGAAGGATTACGGCTGGCCCAACTGTATAGGAGACCGCGTGCCCGACCCCGATCTCGGCACAGAGGAAATTTGCCGGAAGACGGAGCCGCCGGCGGTCAAGTTACAGGCCCATTCGGCGCCGTTGGGGCTTGCATTCTACACTGGGAAACAATTCCCGGATGCATATCGGGGCGATCTCTTGGTCGCGCTCCACGGCTCGTGGAACCGGAGCAAAAGAACCGGCTACAAAGTTATTCGCGTAAGAATGCTGAACGGAAAGCCGACACAGGTGGAGGATTTCGTTACCGGCTGGCTGGCGCAGGAAAACGGGACCGAGGTCGTGCGCGGCAGACCCGTGGATTTGGTCGTCGGCGGCGACAGCGCCTTATACCTTTCAGACGATGCCGCGGGATTCGTCTATCGCATCAGCTATCGCGGTAAATAGCTTGCCGGCATTGGCCGCAAAGCGGCGCAATGGCTGCTGGAGTCCTCGGCCACGGTTGTGGTAAAAAGACATCATGGCTGACGACCCGCTCAGTGTAGGCGCCGTCCCGGCGCTTCGGCGACCGGTGCTGGTCCTCGCGTTCGGCGGCTGGAGCGACGCCGGCGCGTCGGCAACCACTTCGGTGCGGTACCTCTCCGAGCAGGTAATGGCGACCAAATTCGCCGCCATCGATCCCGAGGACTTCTACGATTTTTCCCTTCAGCGGCCGCAGGTGCGGCTCGCCGACGGCCTGCAGCGGGAGATTCACTGGCCGACCTACGATTTCCACCACGGCGCCGGCATCGGCATCGAGCGGGATTTCGTCTTCGGCATCGGCGGAGAACCGCATCTCCGCTGGCGCGGCTTCTCCGAGACAATGCTGCGCGTCGTGCGCGAATGCAAGATCGAGCTGGTGGTCACGCTCGGCGCCTACCTCGATGAGGTCCTCTATACGCGGCCGGTGCCGCTCACGGGTTTCTCGTCCGACGCTCGGCTCATGAATGAGCTCGATCTGCTGCCGTCGCGCTATCAGGGACCGACCGGCATTATCGGCATCCTCGGCGACGCGTTTCGGAAAAGCGGCGTGCCGCACGTGAGCCTGTGGGCGACGCTGCCGCATTATTTGTCCGCCACGCCCAACCCGCGCGGATCGCTCGCGCTGGTGCTGAAGCTCACGCAATGGCTCGGTCTGCGCGTCGACACCGGCCCGCTCGAGCGCGCCGCCGCCGATTTTCAGAACAAGGTCAACGACGCGGTCAATAACGATCCCAACCTCTCGGCGTTTATCCGCGACCTGAAAAAGCGCGAGTTCGAGCAGTGAAGCTCTCCGTTGTGATGCCCGTCTACAACGAGGCGGGCACGCTCGAAGAAGCGGTGCGGCGGGTGCAGGGCGTCCATTTTCCCAAAGAGATCATCGCCGTCGACGACGGCTCTACCGACGGCAGCCGCGACATTCTCAAGCGCCTCGAGGCCGAGGCCGCAGGAAACAGCCCCTCGGACGGCTTCAAAGTCGTCTTACAGCCGTACAACCAGGGGAAGGGCGCCGCGCTCCGGACCGGCATCGCGCATGTTAGCGGCGACGTCGTTATCATTCAGGACGCCGATCTCGAATACGATCCGGCGGACTACGACCGGCTCTTGGAACCCATCCTCCAAGGCAAGGCGGATGTGGTTTTCGGGACGCGCTTTTCCGGGGGCGGCGCGCACCGCGTGATGCTTTTCTGGCACTACATCGGCAACAAACTCCTCACGCTGTTTTCCAACGCGCTCACGAATCTGAACCTCACCGATATGGAGGTGGGCTACAAGGTTTTTCGCGCGGA
>DATDFN010000354.1:0-2102 GCA_036522615.1 Binatia bacterium
CGTCACCGGCATGATGGATTTCGCCCACCATCTCATGTCGGGATCGTTCCCCAAGCAGATCGTCGCATTGCTCGACCGCATTCTGCTCGTGCTGCTGTTCGTCGAGCTTCTCTACACCGTGCAAGTTTCTTTCCGCGAGCACACGATCGTCCCGGAGCCGTTTCTTCTCGTCGGCCTCATCGCGGCGATCCGGCGCGTGCTGGTACTGACCGCTGAGTTCGCCGAAATCGCCGACAAAGCGGACGAGATTTTCCGCCATTTCATCTACGAACTGGGCGCGCTCACATTGCTCATCGTGGCGCTGGTCGCCTCGCTGTATATCCTAACGCGGCAGGGCGTAAGAGCCGGCGCCGAGAGGGCTTGAACGGCCGTCCCGGTCCTTCCCGGCAGCGCTCTCCAGCTTTCGATATCCATGAGATTACCGCTCGAATACAGACGCGGCGTCGCCGTCTCCGGCGTCCTCCTCGTAATTTTTCTCTTCGCCATCGATGCCACGGTGGTAAGCGCGGCCATGCCGACCATTGTCGGCAAACTCGGCGGGCTCGAGCTCTACAGCTGGGTGTTTTCGTCGTACATGCTCACTTCGGCGCTCGGCACGCCGCTGTTCGGCAATCTATCCGACCTTTACGGTAGGCGGCGCCTCATGCTGGCGGGCATCGTGCTGTTCATGCTGGGCTCCGCGCTTTGCGGCGCCGCGCAGTCGCTCGCGCAGCTGATCGTCTTCCGCGCCGTTCAAGGCATAGGCGGCGGAGCGATTTACGCGCTGTCTTTCATTTTAATCGGCTATCTCTATCCGCCGGACCGCCGCGCGCAGATGCAGGCGCTGGTCAGCGGCCTCTGGGGCATCGCCTCGATCCTCGGACCGCTCGCGGGCGCCGTCATCACGCAGTATTGGAGCTGGCGGTGGATTTTCTTTATTAACCTACCGATCTGCTGCACCGCCGCATGTTTAATAGCCTTCGGTATGGACGAAGCCGGCTCCGAGCGGCGGCATCAGCTCGATTGGAAGGGGATGGTCGCGCTTCTCATGGGACTGCTCCTTGCTTTCTATGCGCTCGAAGAAGCGCGCACGACCGCCTTTGCGCTCGACTGGAAATTGGCGGGCGCGGCGCTTCTCTCGATCGGAGCCTTCGTGCTCTTCTACCGGATCGAGTCGGGCGCGGGGGAGCCGATCCTCCCGCTCGGATTGTTTCATCGGCGTCTTTTCAAATTGTGCCTCGCCCTCGCATGGCTCGCGTCAATGGGAATGTTCGCGGTGATTTCTTACTTGCCGCTCTACGTCCAGGGCGCGCTCGGCGGCGACGCCGCGCGCGTCGGTCTGGCGCTCGTGCCGGCGAGTCTCGGGTGGACCGCCGGCAGCTTCATCGCCGGAGACGGCGTCAACCGCTATGGCTACCGCCCCGTCTGCGTCGCGGGAGCCGCTGTCATGACGCTCGGCTACGGCCTGTTCGTCGCGTTCGAGCCGCGGCTCGGCTTTGCTCTCGTGCTCTCGATCGGCGCCCTTATCGGCGTCGGCATGGGCATGCTCACGCTAACTTCGATGGTGGCAGCGCAAAACGACGCGCCGCGCGAACGCCTTGGCGTGGCGACTTCAGCCGTCATGCTGGCGCGCCTGTTCGGCGGGGCCTTCGGCATCGCCCTCGTAGGCAGCGTGCTCTTCAGCCGCATGCAGCGCGAGCTGTCGGCGCTGTCGGACCCTTCCATGAGTGCGGCTGCGCGGGGCGCGTTGCAAAAGCTCGCGACGCCAGAGCAGATGCTCGATCCGATGATGCGCTCGGCGATTCCGGCCTCGGTACTCGCCGGTCTCGAGACCGTGCTCCGAAACTCTATCCGCACGTCTTTCGTTGCCGGCCTCTGCGTCATGGTTCTAGCGCTGGCGGTCAGTTTTTACATAGCAAAAGGACGTCCGTCGTCGGACGCCGCCCATTCCCGCGACGCAACGTAACTTGGTGCAATTCCAGCCACGGCTATGCTAGGGTGATTGAAAATAAGACGGGAGCGAAAAAGCCAACCGATGACTTTAGGCGCAGCAGAAAGTACGGCATCCGTATCACGCGAGGGAACACTCGGTCGCAGCACGATCTTCGGCATCGTCTGCGGCG
>DATDFN010000355.1:0-4624 GCA_036522615.1 Binatia bacterium
AGCCGCAGACGATCCAGCTGAAAACGCAGCTGGTCAAGAAAGGGCGCAGCCGCATCCTTCTCTCCGAGACCGACAACAGCACGTTTCGCATCCACTGCTATGCGACCGGCACGGGCGAGAACGCGCTGCACGCGCACTTGAACGAGGACCATGTCTTCGTCGTCTTGAAGGGCGTCGCGACCTTCACCGGCATCGACGAGAAGCCCTTCACGCTCGGTAAGAACCACGCCGTCGTGCTGCCGAAGGGCTGCTTCTACCAATTCGCCAACTACGGCGAGGAGCCGCTCGTAATGATCCGCTTCGGCGCGCACGCGGAGAAGTTCGATCACCGCATCAATCCCAAGGGCGAGCAGGTCGGCGGCCGCGCCGCCGAGGGCTACGGCGACCCGGAGCTCATCGAGAACGCCTTCTTCGAATAAATCGACTGTCCGTTCCGAAGCGGGTTTGTTTTTACTCGAAACTCGAAACCTGAAACTCGAAACTATCTTTTTGGAGGTTCTATGCCCGCGCAATTTGGCTCTGACCTGATCGTCGATTTGCTCAAAGTCCTCGGCGTCGAATACGTCGCGCTCAATCCCGGCTCGAGCTTCCGCGGCATCCACGATTCGCTCGTCAACTACAGCGGCGGCAAGCCCGAAATGGTACTCTGCTGCCACGAGGAGATCGCGGTCTCGCTGGCGCATGGCTACGCCAAGGCGGCGGGCAAGCCGATGGCGGCGATCGTGCATGACGTCGTCGGCCTCCAGCACGCCTCGATGGCGATCTACAACGCCTGGTGCGACCGCGCGCCGATCCTCGTCATGGGCGGCACCGGGCCGATGAACAGCGCCAAGCGCCGGCCGTGGATCGACTGGATCCACACCGCGCTCGTGCAGGGCAACCTCGTGCGCGATTTCGTCAAATGGGACGATCAGCCGGTCGGCGTCGAGGCGATTCCGTCCTCGATGCTGCGCGGCTATCGGCTCGCGACGAGCGACCCGAAAGGCCCGGTTTATCTCTGCTTCGACGTGAGCGATCAGGAGGCGAAGCTAGAAAAAGAAATCCCGCTGCCCGATCCGGCGCGCTACCGCGCGCCCGCGCCGCTGCAGGCGGACGCCGACGCGATCAAAGAAGCCGCGCGACTGCTCGCCGCGGCGGAGCATCCGGTGATACTCGCCGATTATGTCGGGCGCAATAATCAGGCGGTGCTCGCGCTCGTCGAGCTGGCGGAGACTTTGGGCGCGCCGGTCGTCGACCTTGGCGCGCGCCTCAATTTCCCCAACACGCACCCGCTCAATCTCACCGGCAGGAACCGCGAGCTCGTCGCCGACGCCGACGTGGTCCTCGCGCTCGACGTGATGGATCTCTACGGCGCGCTCACGCGCTCGGACCCCGCGACGCACGCGGCGGCGCCGGCGACCAAGCCGGGCTGCAAGGTCATCCATGCCACGCTCGCCGACTTGTCGACGCGCGGCTGGACGAGCGACTTCCAGGAACTCGCCGCAGTCGATCTGCCGATCACGGCGAACACCGCCGTCTTCATCCCGGCGCTGACGGAAGAGATTCGCCGCCAGGGGAAATTCTCCAAGAGCACTGTCGAGGCGCGGCAGAAAGTGCTCGCCGCGCAGCACGGCGAGATCCGCGCCCGCTGGCAGGCGGAATTGAAAAAGCGCTGGGACGAGAAGCCGATCTCGCCGCCGCGCCTCGCGTACGAGATTTGGGAAGCGATCAAGCACGAGAAGTGGCTGCTCGCGGCCGGCGGCTTCAGGAGCTGGCCGAACCGGTTGTGGGACTTCGACAAGCCGGGGCTTTATCTCGGCGGCTACGGCGGCGGCGGGCTCGGCTACGCGCCCGGCGCTTCCATCGGCGCGGCTCTCACGCACCGCGGCGACGGCACGATCTGCCTTAACCTCCAGCGCGACGGCGACATGCTCTACACGACCAGCGCGCTGTGGACCGCCGCGAACACCCGCGTGCCGCTGCTCACGGTCATGACCAACAACCGCGTCTACTACAACGACGTTGAGCACCAGGAGAAGGTCGCGATCGCGCGCGGCCGGCCGCCGGAAAACAAACTCATCGGCATGCAGATGGAAAACCCATCGGTCGATTTCGCGGCGCTCGCGCGCTCGTTCGGCGTCGCCGGCGAGGGACCGATCACCGAGCCGGACCAGATCCGCCCGGCAATCGAGCGCGCGATCAAGCTGATCAAGAACGAGCGGCGCCCGGCGCTCGTCGACGTGATCATCCAGATGATCTAGCGCGCCCACTGCTCGTTGACAGGCCGCGGTGAAAGTGAATAGTCTTCTTCCGTTCGCACTCCGCGATTCGGAAGGAGGCTTTATGAAAGTCATCGACGCCGACGGCCACATCGTCGAGAAAGAGCGCGACATCCGCGCGTATCTGCCGCCGCCCTACTGCGACCGCTCGGGCGCGCTGCTGCCCGGCGACGGCCTCGACACCAGCATGGGCGGCCTCGTCGGCGGACGCGAGCACGTCGACGTCCCGACGCGCCTCAAGGACATGGACACCGAGGGCATCGACGTCTCGGTGCTGTTTCCCACCGGCAGCTTTTCTGTGACGCGCTTCATGGAGCGCGACTATGCGGTCGCGTACGCGCGCGCCTACAACGATTTCATCGCGGATGTCTGCAAAGAAAGCCCGCGCCTCAAAGGCATCGCGCTCCTGCCGCTCCAAGACCTCGATGCTTCCGTCGAAGAATTGGAGCGCGCGGTGACGAAACTGGGCCTCGCTTCGGTCGCGGTCGCGACGCAGGGGATGAAGGAGCATCTCGGCAGCGAGCGCTTCTGGCCGCTCTACGACGAGATCCAGCGGCTCAACGTCCCGTTCTGCGTCCACAACCGCCGCGCCGCTCCCGCCGGCGACGACCGCTACGAGAGCTTCATCCACATGCACACGATCGGCCGGCCGGTCGAGACCTTTATCCAATTTGCCGGGCTCATCTACGGCGGCGTCGCCGAGCGCTTCCCGCGACTCCGCATCGGCTTTCTCGAATGCGGCGTCGGCTGGGTGCCGTACTGGATGGAGCGCATGGACGAGGAGTGGGAGAAGCGCGGCAAGGTCGAGGCGCCTCTTTGCAAAAGAAAGCCGAGCGAATACGTCAAGCACGGCAACTGGTTCTTCGCGACCGAGCCGGAAGAGGAGATGCTGCCGTATGTGATCGAGCGCATCGGCGAGGACAAAATCCTCTTCGCGTCGGACTATCCGCACTGGGACGGCATGTTCCCCAAAGTCACGGCGACGATCCGCGGGCGTAAGGACATCTCCGACAGCGCCAAGGAAAAAATCCTCGGCGGCAACGCCGCGCGCTTCTACGGCTGGGAGCGCGGATGAGATTCGCCGGGGCGTGCCTCGCGGGGCTGCTGGCCCTGTCCTTTGCAGCGGCCGCGAACGCCGCGGAGCAGCCGCACAAGCTCCGCATGGCGTTCACGTCGCTCTCCGGCTCGATGGCGCCGCCGTGGCTCGCGCGCGAGGGCGGCTATTTCGCCAAACAGGGGCTCGATGTCGAAGTGATCGCGATGCCGAGCGGCGTCGAAGGCATGAACGCGCTGCTCGCCGGCGAAGTGCAGTTTCTGCATATCGCCGGGGGCACGACGGTGAGCGCGGCGGTCGGCGGCGGCGACGTGCTGATTCTGGCGACGACGATCAATACTTTCGTGCAGAGTTTAGTCGTCCGGCCCGAGATCGAGCACGCCGAACAGCTACGCGGGAAAGCGATCGGCATCAGCCGCTTCGGCACCTCGATCGACACCGGCGCGCGCGTCGCGCTGCGCCATCTCGGCCTCGTGCCGGAAAAAGAAGTGGCGATCGTGCAGGTCGGCGCGGTCGAGTCGATCGTCGCGGCGATGCAGGGCAACCGCGTGCAGGGCGGGATTCTCTCGTACCCTACGATTAACCGTGCGAAGAAGCTGGGCAACCGCGTGCTGCTCGACATCGCCGCGCTGGGGATTCCCTACGCTTCGACGGGAATTACGACGACCGGCAAGCTGCTCCGCAGCGAGCCCGATCTCGCGCGCCGCTACGTCACGGCGCTCGTCGAGGCGATCGCGCGCATGAAGCAGGACAAGCCGTTCGCGACGACGGTGATGCGCAAGTATCTGCGCATCAGCGATCCCGAGCTGCTGAGCGAAGCCTACGACGTCTACGTGCAGAAATATCTCCAGTCGGTGCCGCTGCCGACGCCCGAAGCGGTCAAGGCGGTGCTGGAAGAGCTCGCGCCGCGCAATCCCAAGGCGCAGAGCGAGGACCCGAAAAAGTTTTACGACGATACGATCGTGCGCCGGCTCGAAACGAGCGGCTTCATCGGCCGGCTGTACGGGAAATAAAAATCGCGAGGGATCGCCATGCGCATTATCGACGCCGACGGGCATGTAGAAGAAAATCCCGTGACTTTCAGTGACGCCTACTTCGATCCGAAATGGCGCGCGGACCGGCCCTCCATCATAGGCATGGACGGGCTCGCGTACTGGATGATCGAAGAGAAGCTCTATCCGCGGCGCGTCGGCCGCGGCTGCCATAATTTGGGCACGCCGGTGAGCTATAACGGCAAGCCGACGCGGCATGCCGCGCGCAAGCCCGACAGCCTCGAGAGCATGGAGCTGAGCGACTTGAGCGCGCGCTTGAA
>DATDFN010000356.1:0-13876 GCA_036522615.1 Binatia bacterium
TCCGGGCTTACGACGTGATCCACGTACATGGCGGGATAGCGGCGGTACTTCGCGCGATACGCGGCGTCGATGGCGTCGTTCACACCTTCATCCGCCGCGACGAAGGAAACATTCTTTATAATGCCGCCGGAGCTTATGACGCCCTCACCGCGAATTCGCGTGCCGCGAAACCACGCGGCATTCGAACCGTAGGCCGAGCGAACGTAGAGATCGTCGCCGTGGCGCACGACCCAGATCGTCACCGGCTTGCGCAGCGCGCCGTCGGGGCGGGGCGAAGCGATCTGAAGCTCGTCCGCCGCCGCAATCTTTTCGAGCTCGTCATCCGTCCACGTACCCATCACATCATCGGGGTATCACATCTTGTAGCCGGGCTTCTTGTACAATTTCTCCGCATGCTCGACGATCTCCGGCCGGTAGACCTTCTCCGCCCATTCGGCCTGCGGAACTTCTTCGATCGCCACCGAAAGCGACTCCTGCTTGTAGCCGAAGAGCTCGACGAAATCCTTGACGATCTCTTCGGTGAGGCGCTGTTTCTGCTCCTCGGATTTCCCCGGGTACATCTTCACGACGACATGCGGCATGCTCCCCCCTTTAAAAGTGTTGAGGTTTTCGTTTTGAGTTAAATTAAAAACTCAACATTCAAAATTCAAAACTATTTTTTTGATCCGTTGTACTGCTCGTCGCTCACCTTCTCCATCCACTCGACCGCCTTGCCGTTCTCCCGCTCCTGGATCGCGATATGCGTCACCGCCGTCGTCGGCGCCGCGCCGTGCCAGTGCTTCTCGCCCGGCGGCGACCAGACGACGTCGCCCGGCCGGATCTTCTCGATCGGCCCGCCCCAGTGCTGCACCAGACCGGCGCCGTGGATCACGATCAGGTTCTGTCCCAGCGGATGCGTGTGCCACGCCGTCCGCGCGCCCGGCTCGAACGTGACGGCCGCAGCGACCACGCGCGCCGGACTCGGCGCCTGCACCAGCGGATCGATTCGCACGCTGCCGGTGAAATTCTCCGCCGGCCCCTTGCCGGACGGCTGCGAGCCGCTAGGTTTGATTTCCATCGTCCTCACCTCGCTGTTGGGATTTTTATTTTCGGCCGCGGGCCGGAAAGGCTCGCCTGCTCCGAGTTAGAGAATGGCAGAAAGAAACGGGGCGTCAAGCCGGCACGGGTTCCGGCACGGACGGGAATAAATGATGCCGCGCGGGGGTTTAAGATGTATGCCGGTTGGAATACACTGCAAATCTTCTTTATGAACATTCGCCGCGTGCGCATCGTCACGGGATTGGTGCTGTTCACCTATCTCACCACGCATCTGCTCAACCATTCCCTGGGATTGATCTCGCTCGACGCGATGGAGGCGGGACGCGTCTGGTTCCTCGCGCTGTGGCGGAATCCCATCGGGACGATCGCGCTCTACGGCGCGCTGCTCACGCATTTCGCGCTGGCGCTCTACGCGATCTATCAGCGGCGGCATCTCCGCCTCCGGCTTGGCGAGGCGCTCCAGCTCGCGCTCGGCCTGTGCATCCCGCTCATCCTCGCGACCCACTTCGTCGGCACGCGCGTGGCGTACGAGCGCTACGGCATCGAGGACCTCTACGCCAAGATCGTGCTCGGATTCTGGCGCCAGAATCCGACGCTCGGCGTGCGCCAGGCGGCCCTGGTCGTGATCGCGTGGACGCACGGCTGCATCGGGCTCTACTTCTGGCTCCGGCTCCGGCCGTGGTTCCCGCGTGTCGCCGCGGCGCTCTACGCCTTCGCGCTCCTGCTGCCGGTCTGCGCGCTGCTCGGCTTCGTCCACGCCGGGCAGGAGGTCGATTATCACGTCGAGCACGATCCTGGATGGATCGAGAGGCTCAACGCGCGAACGAACGTGCTGCGGCCGAGCCAGCGCGACGACTTGAGCGATACGCGCGACGCGGTCGTCTACGGCTTCTGGGCGCTGCTTGCCGCCGTGCTCGCGGCGCGCGGCGCCAGACACGCTTTCGAGCGCCGCCGGCGCATCTGCATCACTTATCCCGACGGGCGCCAGGCGCGGGTGCCGCGCGGCTTCACCGTGTTGGAGGCGAGCCGCTTCGCGCGCATTCCGCACGCGTCGGTGTGCGGCGGGCGCGGGCGCTGCTCCACCTGCCGCATCCGCGTGGTAAAGGGATCGGAGTCGCTGCCGCCGCCGAGCGCCGCGGAGCTCAAGGTGCTGCACCGCATCGGCGCCGCGCCGAGCGTGCGCCTCGCTTGCCAGCTCCGTCCCGACCGGGATATCGCCATCATGCCGCTTCTGCCCGCGGACGCGCAGGCGAGCGACGGCTTCGCGCGGCCTTCGTCCCACGCCGGGCGCGAGTGCGAGGTGACCGTGCTGTTCGCGGACCTGCGCTCGTTCACGACGATCGCCGAGCATAAGCTTCCCTACGACGTCGTCTTCATCCTCAACCGGTACGCCGAGATCGTCGGCACCGCGATCGAGCGCGCGGGCGGGATCCCCAACCAATTCACGGGCGACGGCCTGATGGCGTTGTTCGGCATCCAGACGACGCCGGAGGAAGGCTGCCGCGCCGCGCTCGCGGCGGCGCGCGAGATCGTCGGCGGCGTCGCGCGGCTGAGCGAGATGCTCTCCGAGGAGCTGGATGCGGCGCTCAAGGTCGGCGTCGGCATCCACGCCGGGCCTTCGGTCGTGGGACAGATGGGCTACGGCGTCGCGACGTATCTCACCGCCGTCGGCGACACGGTGAACGTCGCGAGCCGCTTGCAGGATCTCACCAAAGAATACGACTGCGCGCTCGTGATCTCCGACGTGGTCGCGAAACACGCCGGCGTCACGATCGACGCTTCGCACCGGCGTGAAGTGAGCGTGCGCAACCGCCAAACGCCGCTGATGATTTACGCGGTCGGCGAGGAAAGCGCATTGCTGGCGTGGAGCGCGGCGCCGACAGCGTCATAAGCTGGCGCGATGAATCACCCGCTACATTTCTCACACCTCACCACTCGCTTTTCAGCCGCTCCCGCTAGCAATCCTACGAGCCGCTCCTCTGGGCGCTCGTCTTCTCTCACATCGTCGCGGGAGTTTTTTACGCGGGCTTGAACAAACCCTGGCGGCGCGCGGCGGACTGGCGCTGAATTTCTCGCTGGATTATTTCGTCGTGCGGAGCGGCCGGCTAAAGCCTTCGCGCCAGCCCTTGATGAGGCCGGCCTCCGTGAGCGCGCGGAGGAACATGTAGGTGTTCTCGGTCAGGTCGAACGGAAGCGTCGGAATCTTTTCCTCCTCCGGCGCGGTGCGCTCGACCTTGGCGACGATGCAGAAGAGCCCCTCCCTGGCGAGCGCGCCGTCGAGCGCGCGCTGGAACTCCGCGGCGGTCGAGCAGGTCACGCTGTTCTCGACCCCCGCGGCGCGGGCGATCGCGGCCAAGTCCGCCTTGCCGGCGGTCGCCGAAGGAAGCCCGCCGGGGTTGTCGTAGCACTGATTGTCGAAGACGATGAGTCCGAGGTTCTTCGGGTTTTCGTTGGCCGCGGTCGCGAGCGCGCCGAGTCCCATCAAGAGCGAGCCGTCGCCGTCGAGCACGATCACCCGGCGCTGCGGCAACGCGAGCGCGAGGCCGATCCCCATCGGCAGCGGGTAGCCCATCTGGATGCGGTAGAGCGTCATGTCGGTGTGGCACGCGGCGTAGACCTGGCGCGACACCAGCGCGATGTTGGTGAGGACGATTTCCTCGGTTCTTTTCTTTGCGAAAATATTGACGACTTCGGATCGTTTCATCTTACCTTCCCTCGTAATAGATGTGGCGCGGGATCATGATCGCGACCGGGACTTTCTGCCCCTCGACGGTGAGCTGCGCCTCGCGGATGATGGTGTCGGCGTCCTCGATGCGCATGAGCGCGCAGTACGGGATGCCGCAGCCTTTCAGCACCGGCTCGGCGAGATAGCGCGTCTCGGAGTGGTGATAATACATCTCGCCCAGCGCGGGCACGTGCGACGAAAGAATCAACAGCGGAATATGATGCACGATGGCGATGCGCGCGAGATAGCCCGCGCAGTTGCCGTAGCCCGACGCCTCCATGATGACGCAGGGCTTCTTGCCGCCGAGAAACGCCCCGCCGGCGATCGCCATCGCCTCGTCCTCGCGCGTCGCGACCACCCATTTGAAGGCTGGATCGTCGCGGATCAGCTTATGCACCTGCGTGTTGTATGAATCGGGCAGCGTGGCGACGAAGTCGATGCCCGCGGCCTTGAGCGCGTCGACGATGATGCGCGAGTTCTTCATGCTGTACTGCATCGCGACGCCGCGCTGTACTTCTTCCGGCATGGGTCCTCCTGTGCGCTAAATTATTTTATTTCTGCGTCAGCCGCTTGAGCACGCGCATAAGCGGCGCCATGTCCATCGTTTGCTCGGCCGACACGGCCGGCTTCTTTCCGGTCAGCTCGGTCCAGGTCCGGAGCTCGGTCTCGATCACGTCGGTCGGAATAATCGGCGTGTCCTGGAACAGCGGCGCGATCTGCTCGTAGGACGCCGCCGCCAGCGGCCGGTCGATCTTGAAGTGCTTGACGATGAGATCGACCGCCGCCTCGCGGTTCGCCTTGAGGCCGCGCAGGCTCTGCACGTAAGCGGTGAGCAGGCGCTCGGTCACCTCCCGCATCTCGGCGATCTTTTTCGTCGTCGTCGCGATGCCGCCCTGATACGCGGTCGTGTAGTCCGCCGCGCGGGCGAGCACCTTGTAGCCGGCGAGCTTCGCCTTGATGTCGAGCGGCACCGACAGCATCCCGGCGGTGATCTGCTTGGTGTCGAGCGTGAGGTAAACGTTGTTGGTCGTCTGGAGCGAGATCATCCGCACATCGTTAAGCGCGAGGCCGTTCTTCTTGAGAATCACCGTGAGCAAATTGCTCGCGAGCGAGCGGACCCGCGAGACGCCGACGAGCTTGCCCTTTAAATCGGCGAAGGAATTCACTTCGGGCTGCGCGATGAGCGAGAAAGCCGGCTTGATCTGGCCGCCGGCGATCTGGCGGATCGGCAGCCCTTCCGCCGCCGCCCACACCGTCGGCAAGACGCCGATCGCGTAGTCCATCTCGTTGTTGAGCATCGCCGGGATCGCGAGATCGCCGCGGATCTGCTGCAGCCGGAGGTCGATGCCGTTCTGCTGGAAGAGGCCGGACTCCTGGCCGTAGAGGACCGGCAGCACCGTGAACGTGAGCGCCGAGTAGCCGAGGCGGACCGGCGCGGGCGCCGCGGCCGCGGCCGCGGCGTTCGCAAGAGCCATCAGGAGGACGAGAAGCCCGCCTAAACAACTCTTCGGCATAAACCTATCGTACTAAGAAAGCTCATGAGTGCTATCTTATGACACAATATACCCTCGCAGGCAATATCGCGGCTGAAACCGTGGCGGAATTTTTTACGCGGGCCTGAGGAAGCCGTGCTGCCGCACGGCGAGCTGGCGGTAGGGTTTTTTGGATGCGCTCAGTCGCACTTCTTGAGCTTCGACTCCTGACAACGCCGCGCCAACTCCTCCGCGGCTGCAATTTGCTCGGCGGTCATTTTCGCGTCAAATGTATCTCGATATTTTTTCGCTGCATCTCCGGCACTCGCGGCGAGCGTAAGCCACATGTGCGCGCGCACGAGGTCCTGCCGCACGCCCCTACCGCCGGCGTACATCGCGCCGAGATTCATTTGCGCCGATGGGTTTCCCTGCGCCGCCGAGAGGCGATACCACTTCACGGCCTCCGAATAATCCTGCGGCACGCCCCGGCCTTTCTCATACGCCTGACCCAGACTGGACTGCGCCTGCGCCGAGCCCTGCGCCGCCGCGAGGCGAAACCATTTCACCGCCTCCTCGTAATCCTGCGGCACGCCCTTCCCTTCCGCGTAGAGCGATCCCAGCCTCGTCTGCGCCCAATCATCCTCCCGCGCCGCCGCGAGGCGATACCACTTCGCCGCCTCCTCATAATCCTGCGGCACGCCCTGACCTTTCTCATATGCCATACCCATACTGTACTGCGCCGGGGCATTGCCTTGCGCCGCCGCCAGGCGATACCACTTCACGGCTTCGCGGTAATCCTGCGGCACGCCCTTGCCCTCTGCGTACATCGAACCCAGCCGCCTCTGCGCCCATTGTTGCCCTTGCTCGGCAAGCCGGCGAGTACGTTTTAGCTCCTCAACATCGTCGCCGCGACCGGTCGCGGCGCTTGCACTATCAAATTGGAAGTGGCGGCGGGGAGGATATCCGGCCTCGAAATGCAATGATTTCATACGCGAGACCGAAGTGTCGCTGCAAACTTTGCGAATGTTGATCAGCTCGGTGGGCCTATCCCATCCGCTCTTCGACTCGCATGTAACTTGCACGCAGGCGGTTTGCTTGAGCCACGAGCACACTTTCTCGTGGTGGCCGGCGGCATCCTCGAGCTCGGTCAAATACCGGCTGCCGGGTGCGTCGCTGCCGTCTTCCAAGTGCACGCCCGGCAGCAGCGTGTAGAAGCCGCCACCGACCTCGAGCAAGCTCAGTACCCTCTCGACGAACCCCGACAAATCTTCGGTGTAGGTGAAGCCGCCGAACACGTCCGTGATAATCTTAAATTTTCCCAGCTCCTCCTGCGAATATTGCCGCAGACGCTTGCCCGCGAGATAGCGTATGCGGTCCTCGCCGAGACTCGCGGCCAGCTGTTTCCATGTATCGGTCTGGCGGTTTTCGATGGATATCGCGACCGCGCCCGCCCTCGCGCCGGATCCGCCGCATTTTAATTCAGCCGCATCACCTTGGGCGTAGTATTCCAATATGGCCTGTCCCTCGCCTGCGCCGATGTCGAGCCAGCGGTCCGAACCGCCCAATGTGCCGAGCGCGCTGCAGAAACCGGAGGGAAGAAGCTCCTCGTATTTCGAGAGCCCTCGATTTGTGATGTAGCCGCGGGGAACATCGGCGCCCCGCCGGCTATAGATTTTTTCTTGTTTTTCGATTTCCTTCTCGATCTGCGGTTGAGCGGCCTCCTGCCGCGAGGCGGTCGTCGCAAGCGCCGGCAGGACGATGAAGATTAGAACCCCCATACGTCTTACCGCGGTCCTCCGCCCTTGCGCCGACGATTCGACTGAAGTCTTTGCTATTATGTTCTTCACAAATCGAAAAACATTCATCGTTCTACGGCTCCATTTGGAATTGCCTCCAGGGAGGATTGCCCGCGTCGTACTTCACCGTTTTCAGTCGCGGAACGGAAATGTCGCCGCATACCTTCCGCGCCTCGATCAACTCGGTGGGCGCGTTCCAGTCGCCCTTCGACTCGCAGCCGACGTCCACGCAGCCGATCCGCTTCATCCAGGAGCATACGTTCACGTCGCGTCCGGCGGCGTCTACCAGCACCGTCTGATACGCGGTGTCGGGCTTGTCCTTGCCGTTTTCCAAATGTACGTTTTGCACCATCGTGTAGAAGACGCCCCCCGTCTCCAGCAAACGCAGCGTCCGCTCGACGAACCCCGACAAGTCTTCGGTGTAGGAGAAGCCGCCGTACACGTCGGTAATGATCTGAAATTTTCCCAGCTCCTCCTGCGAATATTCGCGCAGGCGCCTGCCGGACAAATAGCGCAAACGGTCGCCGCCGAAGGTTGCTGAATACTGCCGCCACTTGTCCGTCCGGCGATCCTCTATGGACAGCGCGACCGCGCGCGCTTTGCTGATCGACCGCGCGCATTTTTTGGGCGCGGCGTCGTCGTCGAGCGCGTAGTAGTCGAGGATCGCCTGTCCCTGACCCGCTCCGATGTCGAGCCACCGGTCGGAGCTGTTGAGCCGTCCCAGCGCGTCGCAGAAGTCCGCGGGGAGAATCTCCGCGTAGTCCGAGAGCCCGCGATCGGTCACGTAGCCCTTGGGAATCTCGGCGCCGCGACTACCGTAAATTTTTTCCTGCTTGATCATCTCCTCGTTCATCCGCGCCGGCGCGGGCTCCTGCGGCCGGGCGGCGCCGAGCCAAAGCGCCTGTATGACGACGGCGAGTGCAACGGCCAGCCGGGTCCGCATATATTTTTTTTTCGACGATCTGAACATCACGATGACTTTCTCCTCGCGCTCGAAAATATTGCCCTGCTTTACCCGCGCCGAAGCGCGCTGCGTCATCTCTACGGCTCCGTTTGGAACCGCCTGCCGGGAGGATCACCCGCTTCGTACTTCAACAGCTTCATGCGCGGGACGAATACGTCGGCGCAAATCTTCTTGACGGCTATCAGCTCCGTGGGCGCGTGCCAGTTGCCCTTCGACTCGCAGGTGACCTGCACACAGCTGGTTCGCTTGAGCCAGGAGCACACTTTCTCGTCGGCGCCGGCAGCGTCCAGCAGCTCGGTCAGATACGAGGTGTTGGGCTTGTCCTTACCGTCTTCTAAACGCACGCTTTGCATCAGCGTGTAGAAGACGCCGCCGGTCTCGAGCAATCGCAGCGCCCGCTCCACGAATCCCGACAAATCTTCGGTGTAGGAGAAGCCGCCGTACACGTCCGTAATGATGTGAAATTTTCCCAGCTCCTCGGGCGAGTACTGCCGCAGGCGCCTGCCGGCGAGATATTGTATGCGGCCCTCGCCGAGGCTCGCGGCCCGTCGGCGCCACTTATCCGTCCGGCGGTCCTCTATGGACATCGCAACCGCGCGCACCCGGCCGCCGGCCCCCGAGCACATTTTACCCGGCGAGTCGGCTTCGGGCGCGTAGTAGTCGAGTATGGCCTGCCCGGCGCCCGCTCCGATATCCAGCCATCGGTCCGAGCTGCCGAGAGCGCCGAGCGATCCGCAGAAGCCGGGAAGAAGTTGCATGTAGCTCAACAGCGTTCGACCGGTGATATAGCCCTCGGGGACCTCGCCGCCCCGGCTGTTGTATATTTTTTCCTGCTTGATCATCTCCTCGTCGAGCCGCGCGGGCGCGGGCTCCTGCGGCCAGGCGGCGTTCAGCCAAAGCGCCGAAACGGCGACGCCGAGCGCGACGGCCAGGCGCGGCTTAAATTTTTTAATCGACGCATTGTGTGAGCGCATCACGATTACTTTCTCCTCGCGTTGAAAAACGTCCCGTTCTTGAATCCGTTTTCGAAGCTGCTCCAGGCATAATCCAGCCCGCCGGTCGCGGCGAGGCTGAAGGCGGATGCGGTCAGTGCGCTGACAAACGCGACCTGCGCCTCCTCGGTGTCGTCGGGACGGTCCTCGAAAAAGCGCAGCGTTTGATGGCTCGGATACTGCGCGTCCGCGTGCACCGTGTCGCGTATCGAGATCTCTCCGACCCGCGCCGGAACGAAGCGGAAAAACTGGCCCCGGTTGCGCGTGGGCCAGATGTCCTCGTCCGCCCCGACGATCATCACCGGAACGGCGATCTGCTTCAGCATCTGCGGCAGCTGCCGGCCGATCCCGGCGGGATCGAGCAGCACGGCGCCCAGCGCCGGCGCGCTCTCGCCCAATGCGGTCGCGACGGCGGTCGCGCCGAAAGAGTGCCCCACGAGAATAATTTTGTCCGGGTCGATGCTGCCGTCGACGAGCTGCGGCGTCCGGTGAAGGGCTTCGACGAGCCGGGCGAGCGTCTTGCCGTTGACGATCCACGGGCCGCGTTTGGGCAGATCGATCGCGAGCCCGTGCAACCCCCAGGAAGCGAGATGCATCGCCTGGAACGCATGATCCTCCTTCGAATTGTCCTGGCCGTGCAGGACGATCACCAGCGGGGCCTTGCGGGCCGCCACGCACAAGTAGAAGTCTGCTTCCACCGTGAGATCGGAAGCGACGGGTATTTGCAGATCTTTGCGCGCGACGACGGTGAAGGGCCCGCGCGACCGGAACTGCGCCACGTCGGGCTTCTGCTCGACCAGGTATTTCCGGAGCTCGTCGGGGGTCGACGCTTTGATCGTCGTGACTTGGGTCGCGGGAAACTGGCGCGCGCAGCCGAGCGCCGACATGAGTGCGATTGGCAAAAGGACTGGAATGCGAAACGAACGAGTGATCTGGGCGCCGAGGGCCATCGTTAAGCGCGGTCAACCGAAGAAAAAACGGCACTCAGACTTTAGTCGTAAATGGGACCTGGTTTCAAGAGGCGGTCGGGGCCGCGGCCCCTCGTTCTTGTAGTTTCGCCGCGATCCTTGCTACAAGCGACGGGATGTCCGTTTCACCTGCGCTCGTGCAACCGGCGAGAAGAAGGATCTTTTACGGCTGGGTCATCGTCGGCGTCGGCTTTCTCGCCCACATCGCCTCGGCGTTTTCGATCTCCAGCACGCTCGCCGTATTTTTGAAGCCGCTGTCCGCCGACCTCGGCATCTCGCGCGGCGCTTTTTCGCTGATCCGCTCCGGCGAGATTCTCATCGGCGCCGCCGCGGCGCCGGTGGTCGGCACGCTGATGGACCGCTTCGGCGGACGCTGGCTCATGGCCGCGGGCGGCCTGATTTCCGGCGCCGGATTCATCTGCCTCGGCCAGGCGCGGGATTTCATCCAGTTCATGCTCGTGCGCTGGCTGCTCGTCAGCCCCGGCGATTCGCTGATGGGCTCGCTCGTCGTCAACGTCTCGATCGCGCGCTGGTTCGTGCGTATGCGCGGGCGCGCCCTGGCGATCGCCGGCATGGGCCACGGCCTGACCAAGGTCTGCATGCCGGTGGTGGCGGCGGCCCTGATCGTCTACGTCGGCTGGCGCGGCTCGTGGGCGGTCTTCGGCGTTTTCGCCCTGCTGCTGGTGGTCGCGCCGGCGCTGCTTTTCATGCGCCGCGCACCGGAGGAAATGGGACACCTGCCCGACGGCGGAACGGGCGAGACGAAACCAGCGGCGGCCGCCGCGCCGAAGAAGATTCGCTACGCCAAGCGCACCGGCGCCGACAACGTCGCATGGAGCCGGCGCGAAGCGCTGGGCACGCCGGTCTTCTGGCTCATCGCCGCCACCTTCGGCGTGGCGCAGATCGGCGTCACCGGGCTCAACCTCCATGTCTTCTCCTACGTCACCGACCAGGGGCATCCGGTCCTGGTCGCGGCGACGGTGATGAGCGTCATCGCGTTCATGCAGTTCGCGACGCCGATCGTTTGGGGCATGCTCGCCGACAAAATGGACAACGGCATTCTCAACATGGCGAAATGCGCGCTGCAGGGCGCCGGGCTGCTGCTGGCGCTCTCGGTGGACGGGATGGCGGCGCTCTACGCCGGATTTTTCATCTACGGCATCGGCATGGGCGGCACCGCCGTCTTAGCGGAAACCATCTGGGCAGATTTTTTCGGGCGCGCCTCGCTCGGAAAAATCCGCGGCATGGGCTCGCTCGTGACGAGCCTCCTCTCGGCCACCGGCCCGCCGTTCTTCGGTCTGCTCTTCGACTACAGCGAGAGCTACGACCTCTCCTTCGGCATCTTCATCGGCATGCTGTTCGTCTCCGCCGTGCTGAGTTTGTTCTTGCGGCCGCCGGTGAAGCCATTCGCCTAGGCCGATTTCGCGAATTTTTCGTTCACTTCATTTTCGTAGGCGAGAAACTTCTGCACGCTCGGGCGCTGCTCCATGCGCCGGTAATGCGCCGCGACGTTCGGAAAGCCCGAGACGTCGACGCCGAGCTGCCCGGCGCGGCGGCAGCACCAGTAGAAATGCGCGTCCGGCGCGGTGAAATGGTCGAAGAAGTATTCGCGGCCGGCCAGCCAATTGTCGCCGATCTTGAAATTCTCGAATAGCGTTTCGGTCGCGAGCTTCGTCACGCTGTCGTGCGAGGCGGGGTTGTCCGAGACTTTGCCCGGGCTATTGATGCGGCTCAGGTACGGGTGGATGCCGCTCGCGCACCAGCTGTGCAGCGATATCGCCTGCGCGTAGTCCCACGGATCGCCCGGCAGGAGCTTCGCGGCGGGAAATGTCCGGTGCACCCACTCGTGGATCGCAACGTTCTCCGTCAGCACCCTGCCGTCGACCACGAGCGACGGCACCTTGTGCTTCGGGTTGATCTTCAGGTACTCGGGCGTGAAATGCTCGCGCTTGCGGTAATTGAGCGGCCGGACCTCGAACTTCGCGCCGGCTTCCGTCAGCGTGACGTAGGGCGCGAGCGCGCAGGTGTTAGGCGCATAGTAAAGCGTGATCTCCATCAGAGCGTCTCCTCCTTGACTGGAATAAAGCCGTTCCGAATGTATTACCGGCGCGCGGCTAGTGCAATCTTTACCGGAGCCGCCGGCATGCGTCGGGAATGCTCTGCGCGAGGCCTGTGCAAGCCGCGGCGCCGCGCGACGAAGTGGGGATAGGAAATTTTGGCCGCGAAGAATTTTCGCCGCGCACGCCGGAAAACGCTTGCCGGCCCAAAATTATATAAACGGCTGCCCGGCCCTAGCGCGCCCCGGGCCGGCGGAGCCAATCGTCGAGACGGATCGTCCCGAGGTGCGAATTGCCGCCGGGGACCAGCGAGCGGTCGTCGACCCTAACGCCGTAATAGGGCGCCTGGGGATCGCTCACGACCTCCCGCGGATCCTTGGTCGCCTTCAAATAGCGCGCGATCATCTCGCTCATCGGCAGCCGCTCCGGACCCGCGGTCTCGATCGTCCCGTTCACAGGCGAACCAAGGGCGGCGTCGGCTACGGCCTTGGCGACATCGTCGGCGGCCATCGGCTGGAAGCTGGCGTTCGGGAGGCGCACACGTTTTTGCACGGCGCCGCTATCGGCGATCGCGCGGAGAAATTCGAAGAACTGCGTCGCGCGGACGATCGTGTAGGGGATGCCAGAAGTCTTGATGAGCCCCTCCTGCGCGAGCTTGGCGCGGAAATAGCCGCTGTCCTGCAGGCGATCGGTGCCGACCACCGAGAGCGCGACATGATGCCGCACGCCGGCCTCTTTCTCCGCGCGCGCGAGATTGCGCCCCGCGTTCTCGAAGAAGGCGAGCACCGCGGCGTCCTCCCAATTCGGCGCGTTCGACACGTCCACGACGACGTCCGCGCCGGCCAGCGCCTCGGCCAGACCTTGGCCGGTCGTGGCGTCCACGCCGCTCTTGGGTGACGCGGCGAAAACCTCGTGGCCCTTGGCGGTCAGGTTGTTCACGACCTTGCTGCCGATGAGGCCGCTGCCTCCGATAACGACGATCTTCATACTGCGCCTCCTGCTTTGAGATTAGGACGGAATAGCATTATGGAGCCCTTCGACAAGCTCGGGGCGAACGGAAAATGCAATTACCTTCAAATTCGGAAAGAAATTCCGTTCGTGCTGAGCCTATCGAAGCACCATGATCTCGACTTAGCAAAACTTACTTCACGGGAACAAGCACCGGAGCCCCCTTGTCCTTGAGCAAGACGACGATAAACTTGGCCGGCTGGGTTTTGCTCGCGTTACGGCCGACGACGTGAATATCGCTCGGGCCCTCATAAAACGTGTCGCCGGGTTTCAACGTGACTTCCTTCCCGCCCTTGACCTGCATCACGACAGTGCCTTCCAGCACGTAAACGAACGCATGCGCATTGTGCCGATGCATGGGGTCATTCGCGCCGGGGGGATATTCCACGGTGATCATCGTCCCTTCCTTCCCCGGAAAATCCTTCAGATCTTTGGACATGAGCGGCGCGACCTTCGCATCCTGAGCGCGCAACGTTCCGGCCACGAGGCATAACAGGATCACCAAGAGCGTCGTTTTCGGCATGTTGACCTCCCGTTTTTGGCTGAGGCGCCTACAGTGCGGCTTCGATTATGTTACTTCTTGTCACGAAGGCGAGCGGTGTCAAGATAGTGGACGCGAAAACTTTCGGTCACGACGCGCGCGGAGATCGGCGTCAAGCGCGAGAAGATTCGAATGATCGAGAGACCGAGCGGAAAAGCGAGCGCCTGCGGTTTGCGCGGCGGCAGGACGGTAAGTTTAGCGATTCACGATTCGAGATCCGATTCTAAAATGCCTTTGTCCGGATTCAGCTCGAATAGATCTCGCTGCCCGCGCGCCGCGAGGGCTTCCAGCTGTTTTTTATACAGGCCGAGGCCG
>DATDFN010000357.1:0-13571 GCA_036522615.1 Binatia bacterium
TGCGAGGCATCAAATTATCGGTTCTGGCCGACCTGAAGGAGCTGGGTATTTATACGAGCGCGAGCGATCTCTCGGCGCGGCGCGACTTCATCAAGAATAGCCGTGGACGTGCGAAGGCTTTTCTGGCGGCGTATTGCGAAGCGAGCCGGCTCGGCAAGACGAATAAGAGCGTTGCGCTCGCGAGCTTCCGCAAATACATGCGCGAGAGCGATCCGAAGCGACTCGAGGTGCTATACAAGAATTACGTCGAAGATCTTCTGCCGGAGAAGCCTTACCCGATGGAAGAGGCGATCCAGGGAGACATCGATAATTTGAGCTCGACGATACCGGAGCTCCGCGGCAAAAAGCCTGCGGATTTCATCGATAAGACATTGCTCACAGAGCTCGAAGACGAGGGCTTCTTTGCGCGGCTCTACAAGTAACTTCGCGTCACGGCGCGTGCTATCGCAGGCTCCAGCGATTGCCGGCGACCTGGTGCGCGCAAAAGGCGCGCGCGGCGTCGACCGGACGGCCAGTGCCGCCGATGTCGGCGATCACGTCGAAGCAGTGCTCGCGGCGGTGGAAGCGGTAGCTTTCCAATGGATCGAACTCGATGGTGTTCAACCCCGGCCGGAGATAATAAACGCGCGCGCGGCCGACGATATCGCCGTCGCTGCGCTCGCGGATGCGCAGCGTCGTCTGGCATTCGCCGCTCGCATCGCTGCGGACGCGGACGCGCCACATGCGCACGCGCTCGCCCTGCGCGACGGGATCGGGCGACATGTCGAGGTCCGCGATGTAGAGCCGGTGCTCGCCGCCGCAATAGGCCGCGCGGCGGTCGCCGCCGCCGGAGCCTCCACCGTAGCCTCCGCCTCCGCCGTAACCGCCACCCGGTTCCTGAACGACACAGCTTTGCAGCATCAGGGCGGCGAAGAGCGAGAGCAGCCGGAGTTGTTTCATCTTCGAGCCTCCTTACGAAATCATGCGTCGAGATTACGCATCGCCGCGGCGCGTGTCAAACATATCCGCCAAGTTGACATCGCGGGAGCCCTTCGTTAGGCTCGCGCGCGCATGAACGCCTTTTCAAAGAGCGGCTTTTTTGACAGACTCTGGGAAGGCAAGAGGTGATGCGATGGCGACTTTCCGCGAGCAGCTGACCGCGCGGCGCGACAAGAAGCACAGCAAGGACCACCCGTTCTTCAACAAATGGGCGGCGGGAGAGCTGACGAAAGAGCAGACCGCGCTCTATTGCCAGCAGCACTTCCACTTCGTCGGCGAGTATCTCAACTGGATGGCTTACCAGGCGTCGCAGATCCCGCAGCGCGACGTCAAAATTTATCTCTTCGAGAACCTCGGCGACGAGGAGAATCCCGACGACCGCCATCTCGATATGCTGAAGGATTACGTCGTCTCCGCCGGCCTGCCGCGCGACAGCGTCGAAAGCGCGCCGGTCCTGGCCGGCACCGAGGGCCTGCAGAACTGGGGCTGGCGCATGATGTACCAAAAGCCCTGGCAGGCGACGCTCGCCGGCATGTTCATCGGCCTCGAATCGCAGTTCTTAGATATCTGCAAAAAGCTCGTGCCGGCGCTGCACAAGCACTACGGGTACAAACCGGGACAGCGCGAGATTCGCTTCTTCGAGGAGCACATCGGCGCGGACGAGATCCACGCCGGCAAGGGTTTCGCCATCGTCGAGAAATACTGCAATACGCCGGATCTGCAGGAGCTGGCGTTCAAGACCGTGGAAGAGGCGACGGTCCGGCGCTGGCGCTACATGAACAACATCTACTGGTACGCGCTGCACGGGAAGCTCGACGACACGCCGGCAGCCTAATCTTCAAGCTTTACTTTATATTCCCTCGCCCAGGCCGCGCTGCGTTCCGTGCGACGGGCTGCGGTTCTCTTCGAGCGACTTCTGGAACTTCCGCGGCAGCGGCGGCTTGCGCGCGGTCATGAAGTGGACGAATTCCTCTTTCGCGCCGATCAGCATCCTGGCGTTGGTCTTCCTCTCCTCGCCGATCGTCGAGGCGGCGAGGCGGTAGTCGTGCGCGGGAAAGACCTGGATCGCGTCGCCCAGCGCTGCGAGCTTCCTGAGGCTTTCGAACTGCTTCTCGGCGTCGCCGCCGGGCAGATCGGTGCGGCCGCAGCCGCCGATCAGCAGCGTGTCGCCGGTGAAGAGCCGCTCGCCGGCGAGCAGGCACATGCCGTCTTCGGTGTGGCCCGGCGTGTGGATGACGCGGAGCTCGACGGTCCCGCAGCCGATCACGTCGCCGTCGTCCACTCTCAAGTCCACGTAAGGCGCGTCGGCCGCGCGGTGCATCGCGACCTTCACGTCCGCGCTGTCGCGGAGCATCTTGCAGGCAGAGACGTGGTCGGCGTGCGTGTGCGTGTCGATCGCGTAAAGAAGCTTCATGTCGAAAAATTCCGCAAGGCCGAGATACTCCTCGATCTTGGCCTCTTCGGGATCGATGACGAGGGCGATCTTGTCGCGCTTACAGCCGAGGAAGTAGGAGAGGCAGCCGCTCGAGCGGATTTGCTCGAAGATAATTTCCTGGCCTGCCATCAGACCCGGACGACGGTGCCTTTCTCCGGATTGTAGCGGTGACGCTCGATCATCTCGAGATCGTAGCTCAAGAAACGGAAGACCGTCGCCGGCCCCTCGACCGCATGCGTCGAGTGGATGTCGCCGGGCACGTACGCGTACGCGACGCCGGGCGAGAGGCGGTGCAACTCTTTTTTCTGTACCGTCGCGCGCCCGGGCTCCCTGCCGTCGTCCGTGCGTTGGTACAGCGCGATCTCCGTCAGTCCCGAATAAGCGCCGTAGACGACCCAGCACGGGCCGTGGTCGTGCGGCGTGTTGCCATGCCCCTGCTTATGCACGTGGCCCATCTGGATGAAGCCGTGCTGCGGGTCGCGGTAGAGCTCGCGCGAGGGCTTCCCGTCGCGCAGAATCTCCGCCATCCACGGCTCCTCGGGAGCGGTCGATTTGAGCATCTTCTCCATCAGGGCCCGCACCTTGAACGGTAGCTCGGGGTCTTTGCCGTCGCCCCACACCGCGCGCACCTCCGCGATGTAGCGCTCGAAAGAATTGTCCTCATGACGCACGCTGATCGCCATGGCAGTTCTCCTTTGCTGTTCGTTTTAGCATTTTCGCCGCGGCATAGTCCAGCCGACCCTCAACTCGATCCTCTCCCTTAAACGGGCGAGGAAGAGGACGTGACCCGTGAAACGTCGCGCCTTTCTCCCTCTCCCGCCGCGGGAGAGGGAGGGTGAGGGGCGCATTTCGTTGACACCCGGCCGCCGCGTTTGATACCCATAGAAAAATCGGGCGCGCCGCCGCGGGCGCCCGCCCTATGGACTCCAAAGAGCTGCGCCGCGTCATGGGCCATTTCGCCACCGGCGTCACGATCGTGACGACCCGCGACGCGTCGGGAACCCCGTTCGGCCTCACCGCCAACGCCTTCGCCTCGCTGTCGCTCGATCCGCCGCTCGCGCTCGTCTGCGTCGACAAGGCCGCGTCGTGCTACGCCTGCTTCGCCGGCTCCGGCCACTTCGCGGTCAACGTGCTCGCCGAGCATCAGGAAGGAGTCTCGCGCCGCTTCGCGACGAAAAGCGTGTCGAAGTTCGACGGCCTCGAATGGCGCGCGAGCGAGCGCGGCCTCGCGCTCATCGACGGCGCGATCGGCCACATCGAATGCAAGATCGTCTACTCCTACGACGGCGGCGACCATACGATTTACGTCGGCGAAGTCCTGCATGCCTCTGGGCACGACGGCAAGCCCCTGCTATTTTACAAGGGGAAGTACCACAAATTGCCGGAGTGAGGGCAAAGCGCCTTTCACGCCGCGCTTCCTATCGCCTCCGCGGTAAACGCCGCGGGGCACGCAATCAAATTCAAGAAGGGACTTAGATCTCCATGAGAGGCCGCACGCCATACGGACTGAGCAAAGTTCCCGCTGTCACGCTAAGTTTCTGGATCATCAAAATTCTCGCCACGACATTGGGCGAGACCGGCGGCGACGCGCTGTCCATGTCGATGAATCTCGGCTACGTCGTCGCGAGCGCGATCTTCGCCGCGATCTTTGTCGTGCTCGTCGCGGCGCAGGTCCGCGCGCGAACGTTTCATCCGTTTCTTTATTGGAGCGTCATCGTCGCGACGACGACTCTGGGCACGACGCTCGCCGACTTCGCCGACCGCTCGCTCGGCATCGGCTATGCCGGAGGATCACTGTTGCTTTTCATTCTCCTCATGGCGTCGCTCGCGCTGTGGTATAAATCGGCGGGCTCGGTCTCCGTCGACACGATTACGTCGCCGCGGGTCGAGATGTTTTATTGGGTAACGATTTTGTTTTCGCAAACTCTCGGAACGGCGCTCGGCGACTGGATCGCCGACACGAACGGCTTCGGCTACGAGCGCGGCGCGCTCATCTTCGGGGCAGGCTTAGCGCTGATCGCCGCGGCGTATTTCCTGACCGATATTTCGCGCACGTTCCTCTTCTGGGCGGCTTTCATCCTCACGCGTCCGCTCGGCGCCACGCTTGGCGATCTGCTCGACAAGCCGGTCGCGAACGGCGGCTTCGCGTTCAGCCGCTACACCGCATCGGCGATTCTCGCCGTCCTCATCGTCGCCTGCATCCTGCTGCTGCCGCAAAGAGCGGGGCGGCATCCCGGCGCGGCGGAGGACCCGTCCTGAGTTGCGCGCGGCGACTCAGGGCGTCTTCGAGACGAGATCAAGGATTTCTCCGGTCTCAAGATCTACGTCGCGCACGAGGCCGACACCCGGGCAATAGAACTTATTTTCCAGCGCGTCGGGCTCCAAAGGCGTAGTCTCCTTGGTCTTGATGCAGTTGTTCATCGTGCCGAAGCCGGGGAGGGTAATGGTCTCTGTCACGCTCAGAACCTCGGCAATGTCCTCGGCGACGCCGGGTAAAAATTCCTGCCGGTAGACGTCGCCGACCTTCGGATTCGCTTTCATCGCGATGCCCGGCTTGGCGCCGTCGATGCCGCCGGTCCACGAACCTTCGAGGCTGACGACCAGGCCGTCCTCGAGCTCCTGCGAGTTCTCGCCGAAGTACCAGACGTTGCCGTCCTGGTCCTGGCAATACCAGTCGAGCGTATCCTCGGTCAGCTTACCGTTCACCTTCACCGTGTCGTGAACCTCGCGGCAGTCGGCGCCGAGAATGTTTCTCGTGTTGTTCGTCACGACGACCTCGTTGTGCTGGCCGAAGTTGCTCTCGTAGACAAACGTCGTGCCTGCCGTGAACATGAGAAAGGTATTGGTGATCGTGCCCGAGAACTTGTTCGGGTCGATAACCGGATCGTACGGCGCGCCGCCGAGCTGCTTGCAGGCGTTGTCGCGCGCGTCGTTCTGGTCATCGCAGCTCTGCAGCGCGTCTTTCTGATCCGCCTGCGCCTGCTGCTGGCACGCCTTGCGCGCGCCGGGATCGGACAGGTTGTAGCATATGGCCAGCGCGATGAAATAATCGCTCTGCGCGGATGCCTGGCAGGAGCGCTCGCTCACCGTCGAGGCGAGCATGCAGGCGTTGGAGGGCGCGGCAACTGCGGCCTCAAACGGCGATAAGAGGAAAAACGCTCCGGCGGGAAGTAAGCTGAACCTGAGGTATGCCACGATGCGACGAAAAGGGAATTGCATAAATGCCTCCTTTCGGCAACGCGTTTGCCAGCGATGTTACCTTTAAACTAAGATAACGACAAGGCCGCGGGAGGGCCGGGCGAGGAGGAGAGGCCGCTTTTATTCTACCAAGGGAAGCACCGCAAGCTGCCAGGATGAAGCGCCCGGCTTGAAGCGCGTTCTCATTTCGTTTGTCCGCCGCGTGCTCGCCGCGCTCATGGGCTGTTTGAGCGCCGGCGTCGTCTGCTTCGTCATCATCGTCGTCGCGATGGTCGTCTGCCGCTCCACTTTCGGCGCGCGCAACATCCACGGCGCGGTCCTCGCCGCCGCGTTGCTCGGCGCCCTCGCCGGCTTTTTCATCCCGCGCGTGACGCGCAGGCTTCTCGATCCCTGGTTCAGTATTTTCGGGGAGCTGTAGATACCGCTTCCGTAGTCGAAGCGCCGAACTTTTCGTTGAGGATCGATACCCAAATCAGGATTAGAATCGCGACCGTGCACATATATGTAAGCCCATCGAGCGCTTGCGCCGTCGGAGAGAGCATATGAGAAACAAAAGGCGCGAGGGGCAAATATGCCAACGTGACGAACGTATAGAGCCAGCGCGCCCAATTTTTCAACTGCCAAAGCCCGATCAATGCGATCAGATACACCAGCGAAAAGACTAGCGTAATCCAATCGAGCACTGTGAACTGATAGTTCGTTTCGGACGAGATCTCGCGATACGCCGGCGGCAGGAGCGAGGGGAACAACAGATCGACAAATGACACTGCAACAGACAACAGAAACTCCCCGAGAATCAGTGCACGAAGAAGCCGCAATAGCTTCACGAGGTTCGAATTTAGAAGAACGCCAGGGCGCGGATCTCGATGCTCTCGCGCTGTGGCGCGTCGGGCGGGCTGGTGGGGTCGTCGAAGGCGGCGTGCGCGGTCCAGCGCGCGCGGCCGTCCTTGGCGGAATCGTAGGTCTTGAAGACGAGCGCCTCGTTCCGCCGCATGTTCGGAAAATAATACCAGCGGTGCGCGGGATTGTAGGCGATGTGGTAGATCTCGCCGACGCGATCGGGATACCGCCTCTCGGTCGGGATCATGTCGTCGATCGGCAGGCTGCGCGCGTCGGCGATCGCGAGCGGCGCGGTCACGACGGGGTTTCGGATCGGCCGCCAGGTCTGGATCACGGCGAAGCGGCGCTTGAGCAGGTCCTCGGCCTCCGCCGGGAGTAGATCGCGCACGCGCTGCGGCCCGGACCATTCCGTATAGTCGTTGTGCACGCGGCGCACGGGCTCGCGCACCTGCTTCTCCGCGCGCGTCGCGTCGTTCTCCGCGCGCAGCGTGTGGTCGAAGATGACGACGCGCGTCGCGCCGCTCTCGGCCGCGATCAGGCGCTCCATCTCCGGATAATACACCGCGCGAATCTCGTCCTCGTTGTAAAAATTGGCGACCTTCGTGTCATGATCGACGAGCGTGAAGCCCTCGCGCTCGAGCGTCGGCGGCTCGCGGAGCAGCCGCGCGTTGCGGATCGTCGCCGGCCGGTCCTCGTACGTGCCCGTATGGACCGGCTTCGCGCCGCGCTCCGCGGAGTTGCTCACGGGCTTCTCGCCCGTGTCGACGATGTACATCAGGATCGTGTCGACGGTCTCGGGCGCCGTCTGCTGGATCTCCGGCCGCGCCATGTTCTCAGCTCCGATCGCTTGGGGGATTTTTGGCCGGCTCCGTTTCGCTCTTGTGCGGCGCGGGCGCCAGCGGGGCGGGCCGGTCGCCCTCGTCCAGCGATTTCTTGAAGCCCCGGATCGCTTCGCCCAGCCCTTTGCCGAGCTCCGGCAATTTCTTGGGCCCGAATACGAGGAGAGCGACGAACAGGATAAGGAGCAGATGCCCCGGCTGCAGGATGCCTTCGAACATAACCCTACCTCCTGCGGAAGGATCGGCGCGCGGCGAGACGCGCGCCACGACTCCAGCCATAGCGCCGGAGAAGGGGAGAGTCAATGCGGCTTGGTGCTCGCTTGACCGTTTTCGCGACTAGGATTATTTTGATCCGCCTTCGTGTGCGTCGGTTTCGTCGGTCTTCGATATAAGAGAAGAAGAACCATGACGGCAAAAGATCTTACGTTTGAGCTTATCATGAGGCATTCGAGCGCGGCGCGCGGCAGAAGGCTCGTGATTTTCGCCTGGGTGTTTTTGCAGGCGGTTTTAATCTCCCGGCCATGCGCCGGCCAACAGGCCGCAGCGCAACCGGGCGCCAGAACCGAGAAGATCACCATCGCCTATCCGAGCCGGGGGATCACGGTTTTGCCGCTGCGGGTAGCTCAGGTCAAGGGCTTTTTCAAAGCCGAGGGCCTCGAGCCGGAAATCATTCAGATGAGGGCCGGCGTCACCGTTACCGCATTGACCACCGGAGACCTCGACTATGGCGCGCCGCTGGACTCGATCATCCGCGCCTCCGCCCGCGGGCTGCCCCTCAAGGGGCTGATGTCTTTCGTGAACAAGCCCATGCATTACCTGGTGGCGCGTCCGGAGTTCAGCTCCGTGCGCGACCTCCGGGGCAAGACCCTGGCGATCAGCGCTTTTGGGAGCACCGAGCAATTCACGACTTTCGCGACGCTCAACGCACACGGGCTGGACCCCGAGAAGAAGGACGTCAAGGTCGTGGCGCTCGGCGACAGCGCGGTGCGTCTGGAGGCTTTGAAGCAAGGGCTCGTGGACGCGACCGTGATTTTGATCCCCTACGTCATCGTGGCCGAGAATTTGGGATTCAAGATACTGGCCAACGCCGGCGATTACTTGGAGCTGTCGACGCCGGGCCTGGGGACGAGCGATCGGCTGCTGCGCGAAAAGCCGGATCAAATCAAAAGGACAGTCCGCGCCGCCGCGCGGGGTCTTTTGTTCATTCGACAAAACCGCGACGAGACCGTGCGCGTAATGATGGACTGGCTCGCGCTGGACAAAGACACGGCAACGCGGGCCTATCAGATGGGACTCAACGCCTATAGCGAAGACGGAACCCCGAGCGAAAAAGGCGTGGCGGCCAGCGTCCGCTTGGAGTTGGAAAAAGCCGGGACGAAAAAAGAGATCCCGATGTCAAAAATTTTTGCTCTCTCCATCCTCCAGGAAGTGCAAAGAGAGATTAGGAAGTGAGCTTGTAAAACGATGGGTGCGTACTGAAACTACCGAATAACGACGAGCGCGCGGCGGCGCCCGATCTACTCGCCCCGCGCGACCGACATCGTGCACTCCCCGAAATGCCGCTTGGCGATGCATTCGAGGCACAGGCTGCCTTTCAGGAGATGTTGGGACGTCGTCACTTCGGCGAAGTCGGCCGTGGGCCAGCTACTGCAACTCTGGCAGAAGTGCCACACCAGGTTCTCGCTGGTGCGCCGGTAGGTGATGTCCGGCAATTTCGTCAAAGTCTTACGGGGCCCGGGAGCGTCGGTCATTTCTGGTTCGTCCTTTTCGTGGATCGGAAGCCGATTATAATGATGCCTCTGCCGAACTCGTTGATTCGTTATCCTCGCCGAGCTCGGGGTCGTTTCTCGTTGCGCTCCGTGGAAGTGTTCCGCTGTCTAAATTTTAATATTGGATTATATAACACGCCGCGCCGACTCGCAATAAAATACGGGTAGGAAAAGTCTCCCGCCGCGCGCACCGGCCCCTAAAGAACCTTGTTGTGCGTATTTATGCGCGCCTGTGCAAGGCAAGATATTTTTGTCACACGATGACATGCGACTTAAGTCCGCCGGTTGAACCGCCGCGCGCTTGCCGTTATGGTCCGTGCGAGTAGGGAGGCCGTCATGCCTTACGCGAACGTCCGCGGCGTCCATATCAACTATAAAATCCTCGGCCAGCGCGGACCCTGGATCGCGCTCTCGCCCGGTGGCCGGCGCGACTTGAGCGGCATCGAGCCGATGGCGCGGCCGCTGGCTGACCTGGGCCACCGGGTCGTCGTCTTCGACCGGCGGAACTGCGGCGCGTCGGACGTCGTCATCGACGGCGACGACTCCGAGTACGAGATCTGGGCCGACGACCTCTACGAGCTGCTGTCCCAGCTCGGCGCGCTTCCCGCAATTGTCGGCGGCAGCTCCTCCGGCTGCCGCACCGCGCTGCTCTTCGCGCTGCGCCATGGCGCGGCGGCGCGCGGCCTGCTCCTTTGGCGCGTCACCGGCGGCCGCTTCGCGTGCGAGCGCCTCGCGCAGGAATATTACGGCCAGTTCATCGACGCGGCCAAGCGCGGCGGCATGGCGGCGGTGTGCTCGATG
Organism: Binatia bacterium; assembly: GCA_036522615.1. GTDB lineage: Bacteria > Desulfobacterota > Binatia > UBA9968 > UBA9968 > JAJPJQ01. The sequence continues at coordinate 9,861 of DATDFN010000357.1, forward strand.
GAGCACTGGAGCGAGCGCATCGCTGCCCGGCCGGACAATCGTCTCGCGCTGATGAAAATGGACCCGGAGCGCTTCATCGCCGTCATGTCGCATTGGCGCGAATATTTCGTCCGCGGCGCCGACCTGCCGGTGATCGGCGCGACGGAAGCGGAGCTTCGCTCGATCAAAGCGCCCGCCTGCGTCGTTCCGGGCAACGACAACACGCACGGGCAAAAGACCGGCGAGAATCTCGGCCGCCTACTCGCCGACGCAGAAGTGCATGTGCTGTTTCCCAAGCACTACGACGCGGACTTGAGCCCGCGGGAAGAATGGGACGAGAAGGCAGGCGAGATGGCCGCGCTGTTCGCGGATTTCATTAAGCGGCGTCTCGTCTGATCGACGGAGGAAAAGATGAAAAACGTAACCATCGTCGTCGGCACCGTCGGCCAAAGCATCATGCGGAGCGAAGACAGCGGCCAGACCTGGGCGCGCATCGGACCGCGCCGCGGCTTCGCCTACGAAGCGTCCGTGCGCACGATCGCGATGCATCCGAAAGAGCATAAAATCCTCTTCGCCGGCACGGAAAGAGGGCTCTACCGGAGCGAGGACGCGGGCGCGAACTGGCGCTATATCGACTCGGCGCTGAACCGGTATTACGTCTGGGCGCTCGCGATCGATCCGCAGAATCCCGACGTCATGTTCGCCGGCACCGGCACGCCGACGCCTGCGATGATCTTTCGCTCCCGGGATGGCGGCCGGAGCTGGGAGCAGCGGCCGGTCGAGATCGCGGCGACGTGCGAGGCGGTCGGCACGCCGCGCGTCACCGGCATCGCCGTCGATCCGGTCGAGCCGAACAACGTCTGGGCAGGTCTGGAGGTCGACGGCGCGCGCCACAGCAGCGACGGCGGCGAAACTTGGAGTATCGTCGACGCAACGGAGCGGCGCGACATCCACAACGTCGCCGTGACGGCGGGGCCGCCGCGCGCGGTCTTCATCGTCGTCAACCGCGAGATCTACGCCAGCACCGACAACGGCCGGACCTGGGAGCCGCGGGAAATGCAAAAGGGGCTTCCGTGGGACTACCCGAGAAAAGAAAACTATCTCCGCGCCTTCGCGGTCGATCCGGGAAACCCGAAAAGAATCTTCCTGGGTTTCGGCGATTTCACGCCGGGATCGTCGGGCGCGATCGCCGCGAGCGAAGATTTCGGCAAAAGCTGGAAGCTCCTGCCGCTGCCCGCCGAGCCGAATTCCTCCATGTGGACCTTCGGCACCAACGCCGACGATCCCAAAACTATTTTCGCGGCGAGCCGCTACGGCTATCTCTACCGGAGCGACGACGGCGGCGGTTCGTGGAGCAAGCTGCGTAGAGAATTAAGCGAGATCGCGGCGGTGTGCTGGGTGGGGAATTGAGCCGTGTCCGCGTAGCCTTTAGGGTCACCTCTTGCACTCGCACATCCTCATCGCCACTCCCTCATCGTCTCCCTCCGCTCGTATTCCTTGATCAGCGCGTCCAAAAAAGTCCGCGACGGGTAAAAGAGGACGAGCAGGGCGGTGGCGCAGAAAAGCGCCGTCCACAATCAATCCAGATGGAATTTGACGGTCGACCGCGGAGTTTAGTATAACCGCGTAAAGCGCCGGCTTATCCGGCGGAATTTTCTTAAACGGAGAGAAGCGCCTATGCGATTCTCGCGCTCGATCCTTGCCTTCTGTCTCTTCGGCCTAACCGTCGCGCCGCATGCGGGCGCGGCCATCGTCTCGGTAAAAAAATGCATCGTGATCACGAAGCCGGGAACCTATGTCTTGACCGCCGACCTGACCGCGGTCGGGCCCTGTTTTCTGGTTCAGTCCGACAACGTCCTGATCAACCTCCAAGGGTTTAAACTCACCGGCAGCGGGATCGGCGCGGCCGTATCCGACGGCGGCGTGGCGCGCGCGAACGTCTCGGTAATCGACGGCTTCATCACGAATTTCGTCAACGGCATCGAACTCTTCCAGAGCAGCGGCCGGCTCGACCGCCTGGGCGTGTCGGGTAACAGCGGCGTGGGCGCGCGCCTCGGGGCCGGAACGATCAGCGGCATTCAATCTTTCAACAACGGCGGCGACGGCATCGGCGTCGGCGATTTCGTCCAAGTGCTGAACAACAGCGTCCACGACAACGGCGTCAACGGCATCTCCGCCGGTAACCGCGCGACCATCACCGCCAACCGCGTCAACGCCAACGGCAACAACGGCATCGTTTGCGGCAACGGCTGTATCATCAACGCGAACAACGTCGAGGGAAACTCCGGCGACGGCATCCATGTCGGCAACGCCGTCAGCAGCACCGCCCTGACGAGCATTCTCGGGAATAAGGTCGAAGACAACGCCGGTGACGGCATCGTTGCGGGATCCGGAGCCGGGATTCAGGGTAACGACGTATGCGTGATGGGCGGAAACGGCATCGTCGTCGGCACGAACGCTTCGACCATAGGCAACGTTGTATGCGACACGGGCGGCGACGGCATCGTCGCTAATCAGAGCTTCGTCGGAAGCAATACGGTGCGTAATACCGCGGGAGCGGGGATATCGGTCACCTGTCCGGCAAAAGTCTTTCTAAATTCGACGGAAGCCACCAGCGGCGGCGCGATCGTTACTTCGGGGGTGGGCTGCTCGACGCCCGGGAACCAACAGTAAACGCGTTGCGCGTACTAACACCCTAATCGCGCCGCGCGCACGCTCTTTTCCTCACCTCCATTCCCTCATCGTCTCCCTTCTTTCGTACTCCTTGATCAGCGCCTCGAAAAACGTCCGCGACGGATAGAACAAAACGAGCATCGCGACGGCGGTGACGCAGAAGAGGCGCCACTGGTAGTCGGTCGCCTCAACCACGGCCAGCAGCAGGCCGTAGAGCGCGAGCGAGGCTGCGAGGGCGAAGGCGTTGACCATGCGCGAGCGGTAGAAGTGAACGAGGCGCGACGCGGTCATCTCGGCCGCGGACTCGCCGATGACCGGAACCTCGCGCGGGCGGCGCGAGGCTTGGAAGACCTGCTCGACGCTGTAGAAGCGGGAGCGAGACCACAGGAGCAGCGCCGCGGTGCCGATGCCGATCCCCCAGATGATCTCGTCGAGATCGTCGAGATAGGGATAACTCTCCGCGAGCGGCGGCAGGTGCTCGAAAACCCGCGCCGGCAGCATCGCGGCAACGGCGCATAATGCGAGAAGAGCGCCCCAGAGCGCCAGGAGAAAGAGCTGCGAGCGCGCGAGCCGGTTTTTGAACTCGGATGAGAGCACGATTCCATTTGATTACTACCTGCCGACGGTGAATGTAAACCGCCCCTCGGTCACGTGCGTGTCGACCGAGAGGGCGGTCCAGCGCACCTGATATTTGCCGGGGGGCAGGGGAGAGAGATCGACTTCGAGCATGGTCCGGGTGGCGTCGACGCGCGGGTCGTTCTGGTCGACGCGCCGCTCGGCGGCGTCGTAGACCTCGATCTTACTGAACGCCCCTTCGATCTCGCTGTCGAACCAGATCGTCACCTGTGACGGAGGCGCGGCAACCGTCGAGCCCACGCGCGGGTCGGCGCGCAGCGGAAAGGCGTGCGCGAGGGCCGGCGTCGCGGCGAAAAGTACAGCGAGCGCCGCCGCAGCGGCGAAAATTGCGAGCAAATGATTTTTCATTTCTGCGTCGGGCCGATCGTGCCGAACGGCGTCCAGGTGAAGACATTGGGCAAGAGGTCGTCGAGAAAGACGTGC
>DATDFN010000358.1:0-2342 GCA_036522615.1 Binatia bacterium
TTCCAATGGGCCACGCTTCTTGCGCTTTGGGGCGTCGTGATCTCGGCGGTCTATATGCTGCGCGCTTACCGGACGATTTTCATGGGCGAACGAAGTCCCGCACAATTCCGCGGCTGGAACCATTCGCCGGACCTTGCTCCCATTTTGCGCATCCCAGTTATCCTGCTCCTTGCCGTGACGCTCGTCGTCGGCTGTTATCCTAATTCCATCCTGCGCGTCCTCCGCCCAACTTTCTCGACGCCAGTCATCTCGACGAATCGATGATACCCGCCCCGGCACTTGAAATTGCAGTCCTGATTTGGGGATTGATTCTCCTCCTGGCGGAGGCGTTCGCCGACCAGACGGATCGCCGGGGTTTCGCGACGGCGGGAATTCTCGGTCTCCTCGCGGTCCTGGTCGCGAGCTTTTTCCTGGCCCCGCCGCCGGGCGCGACGACGACCGGCTTCTGGAGTTTCTACACGGCTGATCCGCTCGCGATTTTCTTCAAACGTTTCGCACTTGTGACCACGATCGTCGTCCTGATCATGGCGGTCGACTACGCGCCGGCCATCCGGATGGGCGTGCCCGGCCTCAACCCCCAGGGCGGCCTCGGAGAATTTTTCATCCTCCCGATTTTCACCTGCGCCGGCCTGATGTGGATGGCGTCGGCGATCGATTTCGTGATGATCTTCGTCTCGCTCGAGCTGGTGGCGATTTCGTTCTACGTGCTGGTCGCCTTTAATCGGCGCAACGCCACAAGTGTGGAAGCCGGAGTCAAATACCTCGTGCTCAGCGCGCTCTCTACCGCCTTTCTCGTTTACGGCATCGCATGGATCTTCGGCGCGACCGGCGAAACAAATTTGTCCCGCATCACGGCCGCGTTGCAAAATCCGGCGATCGAACGTAGCGGCGCACTGTTCGGGGCAGTGCTGGTTCTTGTCGCACTCGGTTTTAAAATCGCGGCCGTCCCATTCCAAATTTGGGTGCCCGACGTCTACCAAGGCGCGCCGACGCCGGTGACGGCGTATCTCTCCGTCGGCTCAAAGGCGGCTGGGTTTGTCGTACTTTTGCGCGTGCTGCGTCCGTTTCTGATCCTCCCGCACATGCAGCGTCTGTTGGTTTTGATCGCGATGCTTACTTTGCTCTACGGCAACTTGGCGGCGCTTCCGCAAACGAATCTCAAACGCCTCCTCGCCTACTCGAGTATCGCCCACGCCGGTTATCTTCTCATCGGCATCGCCTGCCTCGATGGCGATGCCGTTGTGTTCTATCTTGTTGCCTATTTTCTCATGACGCTGCTGAGCTTTGCCGTGCTCGTAATCGTAGCCCAGCGAACGGGGGAAGAGATCGGCGATTTCGATGGTCTGGCTCACCGCTCGCCTCTCCTCGCCTTCGCCATGTTGATCGGCATGGTCTCGCTCGCCGGTCTGCCGTTCACCGCCGGGTTTTTTGGAAAATTTTTCATCTTCTACAGCGCCATCGCACAGCGACAAGTCCCGTTGGTGGTTGTCGGCGTCATCACGGTAGCGTGCGGCTTTTACTATTATCTGAAGGTCGTTCGCGCCATGTATTGGCAACCGGCGCGTAGCTCAGGCACAGATATTCCGCTCAACGGTTTATCGCGAGTTGCGATCGTCGCGATGATTGCCGCGACAATCATTCTCGGCGTTTACCCGCAACCAATATTGCGCGCGCTCAAGCCGCCAGCGGCTCAAAATATGGCCGCAAGATCGACAAGCAGATAGGGAGCACCGAGCTGCGCCGTCCGGTGGGCGCACCGCCGCAGATTTACGGTGTATCGAGGATAGAGACTGTCGCTTCGCTGGGATTGCCGACCGTGTAACCGCTGCCCGGCTGCAAAGCCATGATCGCAGTCTCAGTGCCTTCCGCTGCTGTGTCTCTCCTGGAAGTGAGTGTGACTTTGCCTGTGGATTGACCGGCTAAGATTGTCATCTGACCCGGCGTGCCGCTAAGCCGATAATCACCGTTCAATGTTGCGGTGCCGCTCATCGCGTAATTGACCGTGGTCGATTGCGGTGCCGTGATCGAGGCCGTAACCGTGTACACGGCGGTGTGTCCCTCACGTATCTGAGTCGGAGCCACGGCCACGGTGACTTGCGGACTTGGCGGGGTGTAAACAGCGAAGCTCCGGCTGAGACCGTAATCGAGCGCAACATAACCGTCAGCGAATGCGCCGGGGCCGCTGTAGGCCGTGCTTCCCCCCGCACCATTGAAAGTTCGCAGCAGTTGCAGCGTGACCAGATCGTAAGCGAGTACGCCAGTCTCGCCGATGATCCAAAGAACATTGTTCGTCAATGCTGGCGTCACCCCATAGCCAAACGACCCGGAAAGGGACCGATGCG
>DATDFN010000359.1:0-2619 GCA_036522615.1 Binatia bacterium
GGCGGCCGCGGCGGGCCGGCGTCTCGCGCGCATCGCTGGCGGGAATTGCGCTGCTATCGCTCGCTCCTGTTCTCGCCATCGTCAGCCCGGCGGGCTTCAGCGGCGTGGGGAAATTTACGCTGGGCGTGATCGCGATGATGCTGTTTCTCCTCGGCCTCTCGTTTCTCGCGCCGCTTTTCGTCTCGTGGTGGGCGGGGTTTTTCTGGCGCGCGACCGGCCGCCTGCCGGCGCGCGCGGGATTCCTGCGCAACGAGGCGCGGCTTGCCAGCGACAGCCTGAGGCGCGCGCCGGGACGCTCGGGGATGACGATCGCGACGCTCATGATCAGCCTCGCCGCGATCTTAACCGTCGCCGCCTTCGTCGCGAGCGTCCGCGAGTCGCTGCTCAACTGGGTCGACCGGATGGTCACGGCCGATCTGGTGGTCCATTCGGGCGCGCGGACGGCCGGGCCGCTCAATGTGCCGCTGCGCGAAGAGTTCGGCACGAAGCTGGAGAGCGTCCCCGGCGTGGCCGTGGTCGATTATTACCGCCTGATTCGTTCCACCTACGACGGCCGTCCCATCATGATCGAGTCTTTCTCCGCCCAGCGCTCGGCCGCTGTGCGCACGCTGCCGATGTTGTCAGGCGACGGCGCGGCCGCGTTGCGGGACCTCGCCGCCGAGAAAGGCGTGCTCGTCAGCGAGAGCTTTCAGAGAAAATTCGGCAAGAACACCGGCGAGACGGTCCGTCTCGCGACGCCGAGCGGCACGGCGCAATTCAAGATCGTCGGCGTTTACGTCGACTACTCCTCGGATTCCGGCAGCGTGCTGATCGAGCGAAATCTGTACAAGCGGTTCTGGAAGGACGATCTCGTGGACGCGTTCGATTTGTGGCTCGCGCGCGGCGCCGCGCCGGAGCGCGTCACCGCCGAGATCAACCGGCGCTACGGCGACGAGTATCAACTGTTTGTCAGCACGCACCGCGAGCTCCGGGACAACGTCGTCCGCTTGATGGAGCAGTCGTTCAGCGTCAACTACGCCGTCGAGATCGTCGCCGTCGTCGTGGCGATCTTCAGCGTCGTCAACACGCTGCTCGCCTCGGTGCTCGATCGCACGCGCGAGATCGGCGTGCTGCGCGCGATCGGCGCGACGCGCCGCCAGCTCCGCGGCACGATCATGGCGGAAGCGGGCTGGATCGGCATCCTGGGCGGCCTGCTCGGCCTTTTCGCCGGCGCGATCATGTCTTACCACCACGTTGTATATAACACGCGATTTCTCACCGGCTGGAGCTTTCAATACTACTATCCCACCGAAGTCGCGGTCCTCTCGCTCGCCGCATCGCTGGTGCTGTGCCTCTTGGCGGGCTACTTGCCGGCCAAGCGCGCTGCGGAGATTCCGATCGTCGAGGCGATCGGGTACGAATAGAGCAGTCTGGTTCTTGTCAAAAAATGTGCAAAGCCGCGCGCAATGTAACCAAATTTGGCCTTGCGGCGCATTCCTGGGACGCTAATCGCGCCGAATCGGTTCGAAAAGTAAGTTTCCTCGCTGGTACGAATGTTGCTCGATGCCTAGGTGACGGCATGGCAAAACGTGCCGGTCGAGAGGAGATGAGTCATCGAAACCGAGCTCAATTACCTGGTCTCGCTGGTCGCGCTGATGGCGCTGATCCTGAGTCTGGTCTCTTACAGCGACGGACTCAGACGGCTCAGCCACAAACGCGGCTAGAGACCGGACTCCAAATATTCAGCCAGGCTCATACACTGAGCTGAGGCACAGACCTGCCCGAGCATCTTTAGCGTCAATAGAAGCTAGATTCGCCCCGACAACGTAGCGCAGATATTCAGTTTTAAATCTTTCCCTCAACTCGTAAGCCGCCGGTCGATATCGCGGCGCGCCCAGAAGAGCAACACTGCCGAGACCGCCAGGATATAGGTCAGATCCCACAGCACGAGCAAAGAGATCTCGCCGTGGAAGGCCGCGCGCGCGAGCCGGACGGGATGCAGCAAGGGAAGGAACTCGGCGACCCACAACCAATGCGCCGGGAGCCGCTCTTTCAACGGAAAGAAAACATCCGAGAAGAGAAAGAGCGGCGTGAGGAAGAGCGTGTAATAAAAGCTGAACAGGTCAATGTTCGGGATCCTGAGCGAAAAGACGAGCCCGATCGCGGCAAAAAGCAGACCCGTAAGCGGCAGCAGCGGCAATATCCAAAATCCCTGAGGCAGCGGCGCGAGGCCGGCGGCAGCGACGACGGCGAAAAAGCAGCCGCCGTAGATAAGCGCGCGCGTCAGCGCCCACAGGACTTCGCCGGCGAGCACGTCGTCGGGCTCGATCGGCGTCGTCAGCATCGCGTCGTAGGCCTTCTCGAAATTGAGCCGCACGTAAATATTGTACGTGACCTCGTAGCTCGCCCCGTTCATCGCCGCCACGCAGACGAGACCCGGGGCGAGAAACGCGAGATAGGGGGCGCCGCCCATTTCATTGATGTAGGCGCCGACGCCGAGACCGATCGAGAGAAGATAGAATACCGGCTCGAAGAAGTTGGGCAGGATGTTGAGCTTCCACGTGCGGCGGTACATCGCGGCGTCGCGGCGCCAGACCGCCAGCGCGTGCGGCGGCGAGAGGCTCATGGCGCGGCCTCCAG
>DATDFN010000360.1:0-15315 GCA_036522615.1 Binatia bacterium
TGGCCGGATCCTTAGGATGAAAGACACAGCCGAAATCCTCTCGATCGACGGCCGCGAGGTGCGGGTAACCCACCCCGACAAGCCGTATTTTTCTGAGCAGACGAAGCTCTCGAAGCTCGATCTCGTGCGCTACTATCTATCCGTCGCGCCGGGCGCGCTTGGCGGCATCCGCGATCGCCCGCTCGTTCTCAAGCGCTTCGTCGACGGCGCGCACGGCCAGCCGTTCTACCAAAAACGCGCGCCGGCGCAGCGGCCGCCGTGGCTCCGCACCGTGACGCTGTCGTTCCCGTCCGGCCGCACAGCCGAGGAGGTGGTCGTCGACGACGCGGCCGGGCTCGCGTGGATCGTCAACTTGGGCTGCATCGAGCTTCATCCGCATCCCGTGCGAGCGGGGGATCTCGATCACCCCGACGAATTGCGCGTCGACCTCAATCCCAATCCCGGCGTCGAATGGGACGACGTGCGCCGCGTCGCGCTCGAAGTAAAAGCGTTTCTCGAAGAGATGGGGCTGTGCGGCTGGCCCAAGACGAGCGGCTCTCGGGGAATGCACGTGAACGCGCGCATCGAGCCGCGCTGGACGTTCGTCGAGGTGCGCCGCGCCGCGCTCGCGCTGTCGCGTGCAATCGAGCGCCGCGCGCCGGCGCTGGCGAGCTCGAAGTGGTGGAAAGAGGAGCGTCACGGAGTATTTCTCGACTACAATCAGAACGCCAAGGACCGCACGACCTGCTCGGCCTATTCCGTGCGGCCGCTTCCGGACGCGCGCGTGTCGACGCCGCTCCATTGGCGCGAGGTCGCCGACTGCGATCCGGCAGACTTTACCGTGCTCACGGTCCCCCAGCGTTTTGCCGAGTTAGGCGATCCGCACGCGGATATGGATAAAGCGCCCGGTTCGCTCGAACGACTGTTGGAGCTCGCGGCGGAAGACGAGGCCGCAGGCCTCGGCGATGCGCCGTGGCCGCCGCACTTTCGCAAAATGGAAGGCGAAGCGCCGCGCGTCGCGCCGTCGCGCGCCCGCGCCGCCGCGACAAAAAGGTCCGCCGTCAAAAAGCGCGCGAAGGCGCCGCTTCTCGTGGTGGCGAATTCGCCGGACAGGGAAGCGGCCCGCGCCGGTCTCGAGAGATGGAAGAAGAAACATGCCGAAGCCGCCGCGCTTCTCGCCGCGGACGACGTGCTGGTCGACTCGATGCGCGGCCGGTCGTCGACCTGGACGCGCATCCGGGTAAATCTGCGCCATGTGCCGGAAAACTTGCGCCCGCCGCAGGAAACGCCCGACCCCGACGACGATCCGACGCGCGAATGGCGCAATAGGCGCGCGGGGCAGCGGCGCTAGCGGAATTTTGTCTCGACACCCGAAACGCGAAACACCACATCACTCTCCGAAAGCGGAAGGGTCAATCTCGGAGCCCTTCGACAAGCTCAGGGCGAACGGATTTTGGGACTATGAGTTTCCTTTTTCCGTTCGTGCTGAGCCTGTCGAAGCACTCCTAATACCCGATCAATCAGGGCAACCGGAGAGATCCTTCACTTCGTTCAGGATGACAGAATAACTCGTGTCATTCTGAGCGTAGCGAAGAATCTCTCCGATTTTTCACCGGCCCCCAGCGAAAATCTCGGCGAGCTCTTCCGGCGCGACGACTTCGAGCTGATCGTACGTGCAGTCGCGCGGTTTCTTGTCCGTGCGCCACCGGCGAAACTGCGCGGTGTGGCGAAAGCGATCTCCCTGCATGTGGTCGTAAGCGACTTCGACGACCAGCTCGGGGCGCAGCGGCTCCCACGACAGATCCTTGCCTCCGCTCCAGCGGCTCTGCGCGCCGGGCATGCGCTGCCCGTCATCGCCGTCCGCCGATCCCTGCTCCGCCCAATCCTTCCACGGGTGATGGGCGAGCGCGTCCTTCCGGTAGGATGCGAGAAATTCCACCAGCTCGCGCCGCTTTGCCTCGGTAAAGCTCGCGCACACGCCGACGTGCTGCAGCGCGCCGGCATCGTTGTAGAGCCCGAGCAGGAGCGAGCCGACCATCGTGCGCCCGCCTTTTTTGTGCCAGCGAAAACCGGCGACGACGCAGTCGCACTCGCGCTCGTGCTTGATCTTGAGCATCGCGCGCTTGTTGGATTCGTACGTTCCGGAAACCGCTTTGGCGACGACGCCGTCGAGACCCGCGCCCTCGAAGCGGCGAAACCAATCCTGCGCGGTCTTCAAATCGCTCGCCGCGGGCGTGAGGTGGATCGGCGGCGCCGCGGATAAAAGCGCGGCTTCGAGCATGCGCCGGCGATCCGCGAAAGCTGTGTCGCGCAGATCGCGGTCGCCTTCGGCGAGGAGATCGAAGAAGACGACCGACGCAGGCGTTTGTTGTGAAAGCAGTTTGACGCGCGAGGCGGCGGGATGAATGCGCTGCTGCAGGGCGTCGAAGTCGAGCGCGCCGTCCCGCGCGACCACGATCTCGCCGTCGAGCGCGCAGCGCGCCGGCAATTGCGCGCGCAGCGGCTCGATGAGCTCGGGAAAATAGCGGTTGAGCGATTTTTCGTCGCGGCTCTGAAGCAGGATTTCATCGCCGTCGCGAAATACCAGGGCGCGGAACCCATCCCACTTCGGCTCAAAGATCCAGCCGCCGCCCGCCGGCAATTCGCCGACGCGCTTGGCGAGCATCGGCAAGAGCGGCGGGTTCACGGGAAGACGCATGGTTCAGTATACTGCGGGCGAGCCCGCTCAAGAAGCGTCTAAAATTCCACGGCGCCAATATAGTCAGACGCGCGCAGCCGGAGCTTTAACCTTCGATTGACACCCCGTTGTCCCTTTGCGAATATGATTCGTCATGGCGAACCGCGGCGAGACCCCTACGCGCCATTACGACGAGAAGCTCGAAGCGATCCTCAAGTGCGCGGCGAAGATCTTCGCCGAGAAGGGCTTTCACAGCACGTCGATCCGCGACATCTCCCGCGAAACCGGCATGAGCCTCGCCGGCCTGTACTATTACTTTCGCACCAAAGAAGAGCTGCTGTTCCTGATCCAGGAGCGCTGTATCCTGACGCTGTTCCAGCGTTGGGAGACGGTGAACCCCGACGCCGACGCGCGCGTCCGTATCCGCACCTTCGCCGAAAATCATCTCGGCTTTTTTCTCCACAACATGCACGAGATGAAGGTCATGGCGCACGAGGACGAGTCGCTCACCGGCGAGTTCCAGGAGCAGATGCTCGTGCTCAAGCGCCGCTACGTCAAGATTCTGATGGACCTGATCGGCGAAGTGCAGGGGCGCGAGAGCGGCCGGGTGATCGACATTCGCGTCGCGACTTTTTCGCTCTTCGGCATGATGAACTGGATCTACACCTGGTACCACCCCAAGCGCGACCTGCCGCTGCCGCAGTTGATCGAGCAGATGCTGCGAATCTACTTCTTCGGCATGTTGCAGGGCGGGGTGGCGGCCGAGCCTTGGTTCACCGCCGAAGCGGCGCAGCGGGACGACGCGACCTTCGCTCTGTGGCGCAACCTGCCGGAGTAAAGACATTTCCAAGTTCGGGTTCGAGGAGAAAACATGGTCACCATGGGTTCGAAGGCGCCCGAGTTTAAGCTGCAGGGCGTTTACGGCGGGAAGATCGCCGATTACACGCTGCAGTCGTTTCCGGGAAAATGGCTCGTGCTGTTTTTCTATCCGGCCGATTTCACGTTCATCTGCCCGACCGAGGTCACGGGCTTCAGCAACTCCGCGAAAGACTTTCGCGCCGAGCAGGCGGAAGTGCTCGGCGCCAGCATCGACCCGATCGAGACGCACCGCTCCTGGATCGACGAATTGGGCGGCGTCGACTACCCGCTGCTCAGCGACGTCGAGAAAAAGACCAGCCGCGATTACGGCGTGCTGGTCGAGAAGGAGGGCGTCAGCGCGCGCGCAACGTTCATCCTCAATCCCGCGCGCGAAGTGAATTATCTCACGGTGAGCCACATGAACGTCGGCCGGAGCGTCGAGGAGACGCTGCGCGTCCTGAAGGCGCTCCGCACCGGACGGCTTTGCCCGGCCGACTGGCGGCCGGGCGAGAATACCGGGGAATTGCGTTTAAAATACTAAAGCGCATGGCTCTCGACGAGATTCAACGCAAGCGGGAAATCATCGAAAACCGCGCGCGCGTGCGCGAGTTCGTCTTCGGCATCCAGGACGGCCTCATGAGCACGGTCGGTCTTTTGGCCGGCATCCAGGGCGCGACCGAAAACAACCTGGTCGTGATCATCACCGGCCTGACCTCGATGTTCGCCGGCGCCGTGTCGATGGCGACGGGATCCTATCTCTCCTCCAACGCCGAAAAAGAGATCTTCGACAAGGAGATCAAGGACGCCGCGGAATTGGCGGAGGCCGAACCCTATGTCGCCGCCGAAGGGCTGCTCACCGCACTCAGTCAGGAAGGCATGACAAAGGAGCAGAGCTATCGGGTCGTCAAGCTGCTGGGGCAGCAGCAGGGGGTTTTTCTTCGAACCTTTCAGGAAAAAGTCTTCGGGCTGGGAACCGCCGAGCTCAACCGCCCGGTCCGGGCGGCGTTCGTCATGGGCCTGTCGTTCATCCTCGGCGGAGCTATTCCGCTCCTGCCGTACCTGCTTTTCTCCGGCTTGCCGGCGCTTTATGTCTCGATCGCTTTGGCGGGAATCACGCTTTTTTCCGTCGGCGTCTTCAAGGGGCGCCTCGCCGCGCGCCCGCTTTTCGCATCCGGCGCGCAGTTCTTTTTGATCGCCGTCGGCGCTTCGCTTTTCGGCTATGCCATCGGGCTCATTGTCCAGCGCTTGTTTCCGGGGATAACGATCCCGGCGGGGTGATCGGCGGCGCGGCGCGCCCGAGCAGGCTCCTGAGCAGCGCCAAATTCTCGCGGTCTTCCTTCAAATCTTTTCCCTTCGGCGTCTCCAGACACATCGGCAGGCCCCAAAAGCGCCGGTCGTTCAATATCAGCCGGAATGCTTCGACGCCGAGCCGTCCCTGGCCGATGTGGTCGTGGCGGTCGACGCGCGAGCCCAATTCCTTTTTGGAATCGTTCAGATGAAATGCCGCGAGCCGCTCGATGCCGATGATCTCGTCGAATGCCTCGAACGTCGCAGCATATCCGTCTTTCGTGCGGAAATCGTAGCCGGCGGCGAACGCGTGCTCGGTGTCGAAGCAGACGCGCAGCCGTTCGCTCTCCTTCGTTGCGCCGATGATGTCGCGGATCTGCTCGAAGCGGTACCCGAGGCAGCTTCCCTGGCCCGCGGTGATCTCCAGCGCGACCTTGGTCTCGAAGCCGCGGCAGGATTTGTGGACCTCGTCGAGCGAGCGCGCGATGGTCTTGATACCACGAAGCTCGCCCGCGCCCATGTGCGCGCCGGGATGGGCGATCAGCGCCGCGATACCTAATAACTCGCAGCGCTCGAATTCATCGATGAACGCCGCGACCGATTTTTTTCTCAGCGCCGCGTCCGGCGAGCCCAGATTCAACAAATACGAATCGTGCGCGACCACCGTGCCGATGCCGGTGTCCTTGCGGTTTTGCCGGAAGAGCGCGATCTCTTCTTTCTCGTACGGCCGCGCCGCCCACTGGCGCGACGAGCGCGTGAAGATCTGGATCGCCTGGCAGTCGACCTTCTTTCCTTCGAGCAGGGAATTGTGGACGCCGCCGGCGATCGACATATGCGCGCCGAGCAACGGGCCGCTTCTCGGGAGGTTTGAGTTTTTAGTTTTTAGTTTTGAATTCAACTCAAAACTCAACACTCAAAACTCAACACTATTCTGAGAAGTGGCGCTTTTCCACGAGTGGGAGCGAGATGCTGCCGGCGCTCAAGAGCCGGTCGTGAAAGGCGCGGAGGTCGAAGCGCGACCCGAGCTTGGTTTTTTCTGCTTCGCGCAAGCGCTTGATGATCGACCAGCCGAGCGCGTAGCCCATCGGAATCGACGGCGACTGGCTGTACCAATTGAGATCGCCTTCCGCCTGTTGGCGCGGGAACTGTAATTCGCGCACCATGAGATCCGCCGCCTCGTCGTAGGTCATGCGCCCGGTCTGCGTCTTCACGTCGATGATGATGCGCAGCGCCCGCCAGAGGCGGTCCTTCAGCATGACGAAGCGGTGCTCTTCGGTCTTCAGAAATCCCTGCTCGTGCATGAGCTGTTCGCAGTAGAGCGCCCATCCTTCATAGAACACCGACGACTCGTTCATGAGCCGCGGCAGCGTGCACGCGGCGGGGATCGAGTTCGCCACGGTGAATTGCAGGTGGTGCCCGGGATAGCTCTCGTGAACGGAGGTATTCTCCAGCCCCGTGTAATTGTGCTCGCGGAGCAGATCGTCGCTCTCGACGGGCGTAACATAGTAGTAGCCGATCTGTTCGGTGTCCTTCGGCGACGGCGACAGATATGCCGCGAACGGCATCTCGTGCCGCTCGAACTCCGGCGTATAGACGACGCGGAGCTCCTCGCGGGGCGGAAAAGTAACGAGGCGCTTGTCGCGCACGAACGCGCGCGCGGCCTCCATCGCCTTTTGATACACGGGCAGGAGCTCGGACGCCGCCGGATGATGCCCCTGGATTTTTCGCGCCGCCGCCTCGATGCCTTTCCCGGGCGCAATCTTCTCCGCCAGCGCGGCGAGATCTTTTTTCGTCTCGGCGAACAGCGCCTCGCCCTGCGCCAGCAGCTGCTCGGCGTCGATGCTCAAAAAATGTTTCTTCTTGAGCAGCAGGTGGTAGTGCTCGGGGCCGACGGCGTAAACCCCGCGGCTCCGCGCCAGCAGATCGCGCTCGAGGAAATCCTGATACTTCCGCGTCGCCGTCTTCGCACTCTCCACGGCGCGGTTGAAGCGGTCGGGGTCTTTGGTCGTTTCCTTGACGCGCGGGATGTTCCACAGATGATCGAGGAAGGTAAGTCCGCCTTTGGCGGACTCGATCGCGATCTCGGTCCAGAGACGCGGCGGGTTCGCGTCGGGACGGCTTAGATTGGCGATGCCCTGCTGGATGATCGCGGGCGAGCGCTCCAGGCGTGCGAGCAGGTTGCCGGCGACGTCGTCGGTCGGCTTTACGGTCAGGATATAGAAGTGAGATGTCGAGAGATATTGTTCCGGCGACTTGAGGCGATAATCTTCTTTATTGAATTCGTAGTTGTCGAGCGTGAGCCGGCCTTCGAGCAGCGCGTAGTCGAGCGTCTCGTCGGGGTTGAGACCTTTTATTGAAACCTGCCGCAGGCGCTTGAGCGAGTCGTCGGCGAAGGCCTTCTCCGCGCGATACGCCTCGTCGGTGTAGTCCTTCAGCCGGTTATCGTAGCCGGGCACGCCGTAATGGATCGCCTCGGTCGGATGAAGCTCGAAGTAGCGCGCGAAAAAATCCGCGCAGAAATCGGCGAAGCTGGACATAATCAATTTCCCATGGCGGCGAACATCTCGGACGGCTTCGGGCGGCGGGAAATGTATCCCTGCTCATGAGCGTACTGGATGAACTTCTCCAGCACAAGCACGTTGTCGGCCGTAAGCCCGTGCCGGAACGGTTCTTTGCCGAACGCGTCTTCCTCCTCCTCGACGACGAGCACCGCCGCCGGGAGCGCCAGGCGCTTGGGATAAGCGTAGGCCTTGCGGCAGGCCTTCTCGGCCGCGTCGAAGGCATCGACCAGGCGCGCGGCGAGCCACGGATGCTCCGCCGCGAGCGCCTCGCGCATGACGACGACGTGGGTGATTGGAAAAATATTCGTCTTGCGAAAGTAGCTCACGACCTCGGCGCGGCAGTCGGCGAAGAGCCGGCGGATGCGCGGGTCGCGCTGCTGAAAGCTCTGCGGCACATTTGGGGCGATCAGCGCATCGATTGCGCCGTCGAGCAGAAGCGACTCGACGTTTCTCGCGCCGACCTCGATTCTCACGTCCGGCGGCGCCTCGAAGCCCGCGCCTTCGGGCTCGGAGGCGACCCACGACATCTCGCCGGGCCGGACGCCGTAGAATTCCTGCAGCACGCCGCGCGCCCAAAGCCCGACGGTCAGGCGATACTGGTCCATGCCGACTTTTTTCCCGCGCAAATCCTCCGGCGCGCGGATCGGCGACGCCGCCGCACGGAAAATATACGGCTGGATGAACATGCGCATGGGAAAAATCGGCAGCGCGATCACCGGCTCGCCGCGCAGCCGCGCCATCGTGTACCACGAGAGCGACATCTCCGCGATATCGAATTGCTCGTAAACCGGCACCAAACACGCTTCGCCGGGCACCGCCGGACGGAACTGGAAATTGATGCCGTCCGCCTTCACGGCGCCGGTGAGAATCGGCCGCGTGCGGTCGTAATCGGCGAGGGAAAACGTTAGGTCGAGTTCGCGGGTCATTTGATCTCCTTACGTCCCCTTCGGCCGAGGCGCGCAGTCCGCCGGCGGCCCGATGGCACAAAGAGAAAGATAACATTACCTTTATCTTTTTTCTGCGCTTCGTGATCTCCATCGTTCGTCTCAGTGGGACTTTTGTGTTTACATCCGCGGCGGCGACGTTTGCAACCGTTACCATAGGCGAAAGAACGACGGCACGTTCCGGTGCGCCCTAACATCACCACGCGCGGCAATGCGCGCCGAGCGTCTCGAGGACGAGGTGGTAGTGGTTGTCCATGAGGCAGTAGGCGTGGCAGAGCCAGTGGTAGCGGTCGGAGACGCCCCGAAGGGTGTCGAGCAAGAGCGCGTGATCGCGGTCGTCTTTGAAGATGGAGCGCTAAATACCTATAATCTGTAAAGAATTTACCGGATTGCACAGTAACAATATCTTAACTATTAAACCGTTTGACCCTCTACGCCAGTCAATGGTATCTATTGGGCCAAATTCTCTCCCTGAATTACTCAAATGGTTGAAGCGTTAAAAACACTTGTCATCCTCGCGGTCGCCATTTCGGCTAGCCCTGTCCTCGCCGCCGAATTGGCGGACAATCCGTTAGAGTATCGTACAGAGGCGGGGGAGTTGATTCGCCGCAGCCTGACGGTGAAAGGGGAGGTGACGGATGAGTTGCCTTTTGCTGCCGGCGAACTACTTGTCAAATTCAAAGATTCGGCATCCACTTCACAAAAATCGGCGACGCATCGACGGTCGTGGGGAACTCCTGTTAAAACTTTTCGCCATGTAAAAAATCTCGAGCAGGTGAAGCTGCCGCCGGGAGTGACTGTAGCAGGGGCGCTGGAAAGCTATCGCAAATCCTCAGCGGTTCTATATGCCGAACCGAATTATCGCGTCGAATCTCTAGGATTACCGAACGACCCTTCGTTCACCATTCAATGGAACCTTCGCAACACGGGACAGAATGGAGGAACGCCAGGGGCCGATACGCACGCCCTCGAAGCTTGGAATATAACAACTGGCAGCAGCGCCGTAGTTATCGCCGTCATAGATACCGGTGTCGATTACACACATCAGGACCTGGCCGCAAATATGTGGCGGAACGATGCTGACTGTAACAACAATGGTAGTGACGATGACGGTAACGGCTACATCGATGACTGTTACGGAATCGACAGCGCCAATGCTGATTCCAATCCTCTCGATGACAATGACCATGGGACGCACGTAGCGGGGATTATTGGCGCGGCCGGTAACAATACGCTCGGCATCGTCGGCGTAAACTGGAACGTTAAAATATTGCCATGCAAGTTTATCGGCGCAGATGGCTATGGCTACCTCTCCGATGCGATTGCATGCCTGGATTATGTAAAGACGATGAAGACGCGCGGCGTCAACATCGTTGCGACAAACAATAGCTGGGGTGGCAGGGGATTCTCACAAGCACTATACGACGCCATCGACGCGCAGAGAGAAAGCGGCATTCTTTTTATCGCGGCGGCAGGAAACGGTTATTACCCTCGCGACGACGATGCATATCCAATTTATCCTGCCAGCTACAATCTCCCTAACATCATCGCTGTCGCCGCAACCGATGAGAATGATACGCTGACGGCGTACTCACATTTTGGCCGTACTTCAGTGCATCTCGGCGCGCCCGGGCAGAACATTCTAAGCACCGTCCGAGGTAATGCATACGCCAGTTTCAGTGGCACTTCCATGGCCGCGCCACATGTCGCCGGACTAGCGGCTTTGTTGAAGGCGCAAGCACCGAGTAGAGATTGGAGAAGTATCAAAAATTTGATTGTGTCCGGTGGCGATATTAACTCTTTTTTAAGTGGCTACACAATCTCGGGCCGGCGCATGAATGCACAAAAGTCGTTAGCCTGCTCCAATTCGACAGTGCTAGCTCGGGTTTGGCCGAAGGCGAACGAGATATATACCGGCATCCGTCCCGTCAATTTCTCGATGCTTAGCATTAATTGCGGCAACCCGAATGGCAATGTAGTCGTCACGATAAACCCAGGCAATCAACTCGTGCTTTTAGCCGATGACGGAAACGGTTTCGACTCCATGCCGGGTGATGGTATCTATTCCGCGCAGTGGACGCCTCCATCAGGCGGTGTTTTTACCGTTTCGTTTCCCGATGGAAGCGTAGTGACCATCAACGTCGACAAAGATTTGAAGGCCGGGTTTCCCGTTCAAGCATTTAACGGTCCGGGTTCGTGGATGGCTGGACCTATCAATCACACCCTAGTCGGAAATATCGATGAAGACCCGAAGCTTGAAATATTAGCGTCCTCTGCCCCTTCCGGTCTCTTGTATGCTTGGAAATATGACGGTTCAGCCGTCCCGGGTTGGCCGCTCATCGATGTTTTGGGTGCGCCATACGCCGCGCTCGGTGAACTCTCGAAGGATTCGCCCGGCTCCGAAGTCTTTGTCGGCTTTTTTGGCCTGCACGGCAAGCTCGGGGCTTATACAGGGACAGGCGGAAAGCTAGCCGGCTGGCCACGGGATTCATTTAACACTCCACAAGGCCCCGCGACTCTGGTTGATGTCGATGGCGATGGCCTTGATGAAATCTTCATCGATGATTACGACAGACACCTGCACGCTTATAAGGCAGATGGCGAGAGTTTACTGGGCTGGCCGGCGCCAGATCAAATTCCTTTTACCGGTCAAAGGCGATTCACGCCGGCGGTTGCCGATCTAGACGGCGATGGAATTCCGGAAATAATCTCCGGCACGGATCCCAGTTGCGGCGGTGTTTGCTATTACTATATTGTCGCCAATCATCTCGATGGATCACCCGTGCAGGGATTTCCTATTTTGTGGACGCACGGCCTTTACGGATATCTCGCTGTCGGAGACGTGGATGGCGACGGCGTACCCGAAATTATTGCGCCCGGATGGAACAATGGCGTAATCTCGATGCTGATTTTTTCTGCCGATGGGCAACTAAAACGCAGTATACCGCTCGGTTTCCAAGATTCAGCGGTTTCAGGCACAGCGCCCGCTCTTGCCGATCTTGATGGGGATGGTATTCCTGAGATCGTCGTTCAGACAGATGGTTATATCACTGTTCTGAGAGGCGACGGAACAACGTTTCCCGGTTGGCCGTTTTATTATCATGGGCTCCGTCGCGACGCATCACCGGTTGTTGGCGATGTCGACGGCGACGGTCTGCCAGATATCGTCGCAACGATGATCGACACGAGCGACGGTTATAACCCTAAGGGACAGGTGCTTGCTTTCAATCGGAACGGAACACTGCTTTCCGGATTCCCGAAACCTATCCTCGACACCTTCGGAACCACTCCCGCCATTGCAGATATCGATGGAGATGGCCGCAACGAAATCATCGTCACCGGCAATTTCTGGGACGGTATTTCAGGCAATTATGACAAAGTCTGGGTTTACGATCTCGGCGGACCGCCGCATGGCGCGATCCAATGGGGCCAGTATATGGAAGGGCCGAAGCATCACGGATACTTCAAAGGCGGGTACACAGTACCGAAAAAGTATACGGTTAACATTGATAAGACGGGGCCTGGAAACGGTGTCATTAATGGGGCGGGGATCTCGTGCGGAGTTATAACCTGCAGCGGGACATACAACCCGGGCGATGTCATCACGTTATCGGCATCTCCACAGACCGGTTCAGTTTTCAAGAATTGGAGCGGTTCTAGCTGCAATGGCAGTGGCATATGCACTGTGACCGTCAATTCCGACGTTTGGGTTACGGCCCGTTTCGACGGCATCTATACGTTGCAGGTGGTGAAATCCGGTGGAGGCTCGGGTCTCGTCGAAAGTTACAGATCATCGGATATCAATTGCGGTAACGTTTGCACAGCAACGTATACACCGGGAACAACCTTGATGCTGATCGCAACTCCCGAGTTGGGTTCTAACTTCCTCGGTTTTACTAGCGGCTCATGCATTGTGTCTGGCTTCACGTGTACCATCACCATTAATTCGAATACGCAAGTTGCAGTTGTATTCGCCTCGATGCCTAAACTCCATGTGACGGTTTCAGACGCGGCTGGTGGAGATGTCCTCATCGGTGGCGGAACGATCTGCGCCGCTGACTGCAGCTACACAATGAGCTATGGTATAGATACCAGTCTGATGGTCATGCCAACTAATTCCGAATTTACTTTTTCAGGCTGGAGCGGCGATTGCGGTGGAGTAGGTTCCTGTGTCTTAAGCATGACCTCTGATCGTGATGTCACCGCTCATTTCGTCAGGCCGCTTTCGTTTGCCTCCTCTGTTGGTGGGCAAGTCTGGCACCTCGGGAGCAAGCGTCCGATACAATGGTCCTATGCAACCGGACCAGGGGCAAACATTACGAAAGTTAATATTGATATTTCGCGCGACGGCGGTTTGACCTGGAAATCGATTGCAAAAAAATCTCCCAACGATGGCGCCCAGGTTTGGAAGGTGAATGGGCCGGCTACGAACCAGGCTAAAATACGGATTTGTGGCAATCCCTATTCGCAGTTCTGCGCAGTCAGCGACGTTTTCTCCATCCAATAACTTTCTCCACCTATGTTATAATCCCTCCCAATCTGTTTCGGGGAGTGACGCTTCAATTTAGGTGAATACTGCCGGCCGGCTAACTTTTTTACTTGCCCTTCCCCAGCGCCTTCGCCGAGAACGACCCGATAAAAAATTTATCCGCGCCGCCGAGCTTCTTAGCCTCGGCCTCGATGCGCGCGGCGCCGATCACCGCCTCGATCTCTTCGCGGGTGATCGCGACGGAGTAGGCGCCGGCGAAGTGCTCGACGACTTTGCGCACCGTCGCCGCATCGCCGTAGTTTTTTTTCTTCAATACCATCGCGATGACCTTCTCGGGATCGGTCTTCAAGGCGTCGATGCCGCGCTTGAGCCCGCGCAACAGCGCGACGACCCCCTCGGGGTCGCCCTCGGCCTTCTTGCGCGTGGAGACGATCGTGACGAACGGGAAATTGCTCACGACCTCGCCGATGTCGAACAGCGTAGAGAATCCTTTGCGCTCGAGCTCGATCTTTTCCATGAAGGAGAAGGGCGAGGCCTGGATGCGGCCGGCTTCCAGCGCCTGCGCGCGCGCGGGGCTGTTGCCGACGCCGTAGAGAATTTTGTAGTCGCGGTCGCGCACGAAGCCTTTTTTCGCCAGCCCTTCGACCGAAGCGAATTCCGCGATGCCGCCCGCGCCGGTGACGCCGACGACCTTGCCCCTGAGATCGTTCAGCGATGAAATGCCTTTCGCTCCCATCAGCGTGTAATCGATATAGGGCTGCATGCCGCCGACGATCACGAGCGGCGCGCCCGCGGCGATCGCGCGCACGGCCGGCACGCCGGCGATGAGCGCGTAGTCGACGTCGCCTCCGATCAACGCGGCGGTCGCGGTCGGCCCGCCGATGATGAAGACCGACTTGACGTCCAGCCCCTCGGCGGCGAAGTAGCCGAATTCCATGCCGACGACGAGCGGCAGCGTGCTGCCGAGCGTCGGCGTCTGGTAGGCGAAGGTGACCGGCTTCGCGTCCGCCTGTGCGCTATGCAACGCGAGCAGAAAAGTGATGATCAACGCAGCGGCAGAATGTTTCGTGCGCAGTCGACTTTGCTTCCTCTCCCTTGAGGGAGAGGATTGAGGTGAGGGTGTCATGCGCGTCCCCTCACTCCAGCCCTCTCCCAAAGGGAGAGGGAGTCGACTCGGGGAGAAGATTTTTTGAATCACATCAAGCCAGCGGCGCGAGGCCCGCCGAGGCGACCGCCTTGCGGATGCCCTCGATGTGCTCGGGCGGCAGCGGCTGGAACGGCGGACGCACGGTCGCGCGCGGGAAGCGCCCGCGCGCCGTTAGCGCCTCTTTCTCCACCACCCAGTGCTGCATGAGCGGCGTCTTGTGGTAGATCGCGTCCGAGAGCGGGCGGATCTTATTGAAGAGCTTGGTCGCCTCTTCCATCTTGCCCGAGTGCCCGAGCTCGTAGAGCTTCGTTATGAACTCCGGCGCGACGTTGGAGAACGAGCTCACCGCGCCGTCGGAGGTCGCGAAGCGAATGAGGAAGAGGCTTCCGTGCGCGACGAGGAAATTGATCTTGCGCGGGAAGTTCTGGAACGCGACCCAGGCCTCCTCGTAGTCGAACGACGAGTCCTTGATCGCGACCACCTGCGGGACTTTCTCCGCGATCTTGAGCAGCACTTCGACCGAGTACATCAGGCCCGTCTTCACGCCGTAGCGGAAGACGATCATCGGCAGATCGACCTTCTCCGCCAATTCCTCGAAGCAGGGGACGATCAATTCCGGCCGGTCCACCGCGCCGAAGGCGAAGTGCGGAATCGGCATCACGAGCAGGCCGTCCGCGCCCGCCGCCTTGGCGTCTTTCGCGCATTCGACCAGCTCGCGCGTGCTGAGGCCGGTGCAGCCGACGACCATCGGGACGTTGGCGGGAATTTCCTTGCGCGCCATCTCGGCGACCTGGATGCGCTCTTTCGGCGTGAGCGATTCGAGCTCGCCCGCATGGCCGCTGATCACGAGCCCGCCGATGTCGTGCGTCATGAGCCAGCGGAGATGCTTGCGGTACGCCTCCGCGTCGATCGAAAGATCGGGCATCATCGGCAGGTTCGCCGCCGGCAAAACTTTGCTGAAGGTTTTGAACTTGGCCATGGGCCCTCCTGGCTATTTCAGGCTTTCGACAAATTTCTCGCGCTTGAGGCGCTCGACGAGCGAGCTGTCGGCGAACTCGTCGGGCTTGTGGCGCGCGAATTCTGGCGTCTCGGCCGCGAGATTTTCCAAAATCAGCTTCATGCCGTCGAGCGTCGGATAGGGGAGATCGGGAAACAGCCCCACGTTAAACTCATACTCGACGCCCGCGAGGTGCGGATCGTCGAGGCGCATGTACTTGGCGATCATCTTCTCGCTCTCGGCGCGGTTGCGCTTCATGAAGTGGATCGCTTCCGTCACGGCCTTCACATATCTATAGGCCGTGTCGCGGTTCGCTTCCAGCCACGGCTCGTTGACGACGACCGACGTCCACGGGAACGGGATGTTCATCTGCTGC
>DATDFN010000361.1:0-8472 GCA_036522615.1 Binatia bacterium
AACTTCGCGCGCTTCGCGGAGAAGAAATAATGATCGTCATCCCGGCGATCGACCTGAAGGACGGACGCTGCGTGCGCCTGTTTCAGGGCGAGATGGACCAGGAGACGGTCTATTTCGCCGAACCGCTGGAGGCGGCGAAGCATTGGACGGCCGAGGGCGCGGAGCTGATCCATGTCGTCGACCTGAACGGCGCGGTCGAGGGGCGCCCCGTGCACACGCGCGAGATCGCCGCGATCTGCGGGAATATTTCCGTTCCCATCGAATTGGGCGGCGGCCTGCGCTCGCTCGCCGCCGTTGCCGAGGCGTTCGCGCTCGGCGTCGCGCGCGCGATTATCGGCACCGCCGCTTATGATAATCCCGAGTTCCTTCGCGAAGCCTGCCAAAAATTTCCCGGCAAGATCGTCGTCGGTATCGACGCGCGCGGCGGCAAGGTAGCGGTCAAGGGCTGGAAGGAGACGACCGCGCTCGACGCGGTCGAGCTCGCGCGCCGCGTGGAAAGCGACGGCGCTTCGCGCATCATCTATACCGACATCGACCGCGACGGCACGCGCGAGGGCGTGAACGTCGACGAGACGCGCCGCGTCGCGCAGGCGGTAAAGATTCCCGTCATCGCGTCCGGCGGCGTGGCGACGCTAGATGATATCCGCCGCTTAAAGGCGATCGAGAAAGACGGCGTCGAGGGCGTGATCGTGGGCAGGGCGCTGTATACGGGTGAGGTGAGACTGAAGGATGCCATCAATAAAGTTTCATAGAGGATCGGTCAACTCGGTTTTCTAGCTCGTTTAATCATTCTCCTAATAAGAACGATAACTCATCCTTGACAGCCAAAGCTACGGGTGTCAGAATCGCCGCCATTGTTTGTCGGCAATGAGGCGTGCTTCGACTCTGGAGCGGAGGTCAAATGTTCCAAAAAGCAATCAATAACCGTGTAGCGGGTTTGCTGCTCGCTGGAATGATGATATCGGGATGTTCTGTATACATGGCAGCGAATCAGCCGAAAGCGAAGGATTTATCCGTCCTCACGCCAGGAACACTT
Source organism: Binatia bacterium (assembly GCA_036522615.1). Lineage (GTDB taxonomy): Bacteria > Desulfobacterota > Binatia > UBA9968 > UBA9968 > JAJPJQ01. Next base: position 1,037 of record DATDFN010000361.1, read on the forward strand.
CGCGGCAATGTGATCGCCGAACTCGGGTCGCCGATCTGGTCGGGTGAGAAGAATGGCGACAAAGCCGATGTATTTAAATTTACGCAGGGGTACAGCACAGGCGCAAAAGCCGCCCGCGCGGTATTTCACGGGGTCTCTGATTTCTTCACGCTAGGGCTTTGGGAAGTCGTTTCGACGCCTGGCGAGATGATCTTCAGCGGAACGGAAATGAAGCTAGAGGTTACCTACGATAAAGACGACAAAGTCAAAACCGTCACGAATCTTGAAACCGGCAAAAGCGTCGAGCAGGCCGAGACAAAGCCTGCGCCCAAATTAGCTGAAGCGTCAGAGTAAGCGCGCTAGTGAGTTCACAGACGCGCGGCCGGCACCGGCGCGACTAGCGAAAATTGGTCTTAGCGAACTCGGCGACCTTCTCCGCCGCCTTGTCGAGCGCCTCGCCGTATGACCCGCCGAGAAATCCGCTGCCGATGCGGCCTTCGGTCTGAATCGTCGCCAGCTCTTTGTCGTTGGAATCGTAAAACTTGCTCTCTATTGTCAGTGAGCCTTCGCCCATGTTTCCAAGCCCGCCCGAGAACCAACGCCCGAATTGACTTCCCGGCTCGTACTGAATGAATCGATACCGGATTCTGAGCTCCTGCCCTTGTTTAAAGCCGTTCTCGCCGTATAAGTATTTTTCCAGCCTGGATTGGTAGTCCGCTTTCATGTCCGCCGGCACACCGACGGGCGAGTTGTTTTCGGTAGCGACGGCCGATGCGGCGCGAATTCTCGTCTGCGGCGATTGGATGACCATATTCCTTCCGACGCCGCAGCCGGTAGCAACGTTGAGCGCCAGAAAGATAACGGCCGCGATGAACACCTGACTCGACTTTCTCATGCTATCTCCTTTCACGGTTTGAGGTTCGCCGCGCTATGACTTAATCGAGAATTTAAAAACCGTTCGAGTGCCGGTTTTCTCGTCGGTGGCTGGAATTTCGATCGTGAGATTCTGCAGCTCTTTGACGTTTTCAGGAACCTTGAAATAGATAAACCCGCCGATCACCTGATCCGGCTGCAACGTCGAGTCTCCGAATTCGAGATTTTCGAAGTGATGCTCAATGTCATTATTGATTTTCGATGAGTGAAAGCCTGATACCGTTAGTCCTGTAGCCCAAAAAAGTGGCCCCCCCGCTAACGTCCAGAGAGCCGCTTTGCCGGCGACATCACGGTCGCCCGCAATGACGGCGGCGTCAACGCCTCGCAATACTGACAGCGATCCGGCCCCGGCGGTCGCCGTTGCGCTGTTCGCCGCGATGCGATAAACGGTCGCCGATTTATTACTCGCTTTTACGAAGACCGGCAAAACGCCGTTTGAGCGCAAATTCGAATCGAAAATCTTTTGCGCCTTTTCCGCAGAAGTATTTTCAACGGAGATTTCCAGCCCGTTATGAGCATCGGTCGCTTGCGGCCGATGAGCGTTGATCAGGTCCTGGTACTTCCACTCGGGCTTGAAGCTGGCGCAGGCAGCAAGCGCCAGGGGAATAAGCACGGCTAATGAAAATTTGAACATGTATCGAGAGCCCGCCAATACAACAGATAAAGTCCAATTGTCAAGAAAAAAGGCCTTCTCAGATTTTAAATATCTGTTACATTGACGGCCGGAGGAGTCTCGCCATGATCGACCTCTATACCTGGATCACGCCCAACGGGCGTAAGGTTTCCATCATGCTGGAAGAAATCGGGCTGCGGTACGAGGTGCATCCGGTGAACCTCGGTAAGGACGAGCAGTTCGAGGAGGAGTTCCTCGCGATCAACCCGAACAATAAAATCCCCGCGATCATCGACCGCGAGGGGCCGGGCGGAAAGCCGTACACGCTGTTCGAGTCCGGCGCGATCCTCATGTATCTCGCCGAGAAGAGCGGCAAACTCATGCCGCAGGAGACCGCCGCGCGCTATCAGGTGATCCAGTGGCTTATGTTCCAGATGGGCGGCGTCGGGCCGATGATCGGCCAGGCGCATTATTTTCTGCGCCACTGCCCCGAGGACCAGCCGTTCGGGCGCGACCGCTTCATGACCGAGGTTGTGCGGCTTTACCGCGTCATGGAAAAGCGCCTCGGCGAGGCGCCGTATCTCGCGGGCGAATACTCGATCGCGGACATCGCGACCTATCCGTGGATCGCGCGCTACGAGATGCACCGCATGCGTCTGGAAGAGTATCCCAACGTCAAGCGCTGGTTCGACGCGCTCGGCGGGCGCGAAGCGGTGAAGCGCGGCATGCAGGTCCCTAAGGGATGAATTCGACGCGCTCGGGACAGCCTTGCCGAAAAGCTTGTTTGGTGTTTTCATCCAGACAGCCATGGCGGACGACAGGCCCTCGCACATCTTTCCGTCCGAATATCTGAAAGAATTCTCCGCCCAGGTGTTCATGCACTTCGGCGTTCCCGAGCCCGACGCGCGCCAGGCCGCCGACGTGCTCGGGCGAAGCGACCTTCGCGGCATCGACTCCCACGGCGTCGCGCGGCTCCACACCTATTTCGACATGCTCGAGATGGGGCGCATCAACCCCGCGCCGAAAATTAAAATCGTGCGCGAGAAAAAGAGCGTCGCGACCGTCGACGGCGACAACGGTTTGGGCCTCGTCGTCGGGCCGAAGGCGAACGCGATCGCGATGGACAAGGCCGCGGAGCACGGCTCCGGCTGGGTTTCGGTGTGCAACACGAACCACTTCGGCATCGCGGGCTATTATCCCTTGCAGGCGCTGGAGCGCGACATGATCGGCTGGGCGATGACCAACACGACCAAGCTCGTCGCGCCGCTCTGGGGCGCGGAGCGCATGCTCGGGACCAATCCGCTCGCGATCGCTTTTCCGGGATACAAGGAGCCGCCGATCGTCGTCGACATGGCGACGAGCGCGGTCGCCTACGGCAAGATCGAGATCGCGCTCAGAAAAAAATCCGCCGTCCCGCGCGGCTGGATCGTCGACAAGAACGGCGGGGCGACGACCAACGCGCAGGACATGATCGACGGCGGCGCGCAGCTGCCGCTCGGCTCGGAGTTCGAGATGGGCGGCCACAAGGGTTATGCGCTCGGCGCGATGGTGGATATTCTTTGCTCGGTCCTGAGCGGCGCCAACTGGGGGCCGTTCGCGCCGCCCTTCGCGCTGCGCCAAGAAATTCCCGAGCGCAGCGTCGGCAAAGGCATCGGCCATTTCTTCGGCGCGATGGAGATCGACGGCTTCATCGACAAGAACGAGTTCAAAAGGCAGATCGACGAGTGGCGGCGCGTGCTGAAAGCGACCAAGCCCGCTGCGGGCACGAGCGGTCCGCTCATACCCGGCGATCCAGAGCGCCTTGCCGAGGCGCGGCGGAGTAAAGAAGGCATCCCGCTGCTGAAGCCGGTCGTCGACGATCTCGTCGACATTTCGCGCCGGACGGGTATTCCGTTCGCCGCGCTGTGATTTATCTCACCCGCCAGAGATAAATGGTGTGCTCGTGCCTAAAGCCGGGCGCGCGCTCCTCTACGACGGGAGATTTCTCGATGCGGTCCGCCGACCAGCCTGCGATCCCGTAATCGTGACTCACGATGCGCGCGCCGGGCTTGAGCTCGGCGCGGAGCTTGTCTTTCATCGCGTCGTTGAACCATGGCAGCATATATAAGGTGACGACCGTCGCGCCGCGGAGATCGATCTTGGCCGCGTCGCCGACGCGGAACTCGACCAACTGCTCGACGTTTTCTTCTTTCGCCTTCATGCGCGCAGCCTCGACGAGCCAGGAATCCAACTCGACGCCGACGCCGCGCGCCCCGTACTTCTTCGCCGCGCGGATGACGATGCGGCCGTCGCCGCTGCCGAGATCGTAGACGACGTCGCCGGCTTTGATCTGCGCCATCTCGAGCATCTGGTCGACGACTTCGATGGGCGTCGGCCAGAACGGGACGTCGTCGGCGGGACCGCCGGCGAATGCCGCGACGCCGACGCTTAAAAATAGAATTGCGAGCATGCGGCGCCGCAAGCTATTCCCGCTTTCTCGCCCTTTGGGGTCGTGTCGAACCATGGCACGGTTAAAATCGCGACGGGGCGGAGCGTAGTGGAAAGCCGGCGCGGCTGTCAATCCGATTCCGATTGTTTTTTACCCTGCGGAGGGTTATTTTCAACAGATGCAGCCTGAATCTTCCAACGAGCGAACCGCGGCGGTTTCAAACACTATTTATTATGGCTGGCTGGTCCTCGGCCTCAGCTTTTTTACCACATTGATAGGCGCAGGCATCCGCTCCTCGCCGCAGGTTTTCATCCATCCGTTCGAGACCGAGTTCGCTTGGAGTCGTGCGGAGATCTCGTTCGCGCTCGGCATAAATCTCTTGCTTTTTGGCCTCGCGGCGCCGCTCTCCGGCTGGCTGCTCGATCGCTTCGGGCCGCGTCGCGTCATGATGATCTGTCTATCGATCCTCATCGTCGGCGTGACCGGCACCACGTTCATGCAGACCTATTGGCAGCTCGTGCTCTTGTGGGGCGTCGTCGTCGGCCTTGCAGCGGGCGGCGTCGGCTCGGTGCTGTCTGCGACGGTGGCGAACCGCTGGTTCGTCGAGCGCCGCGGGCTCGCGTTGGGCATTTTGAACAGCGCCAGCTCGACAGGGCAGCTGATCTTTATCCCGCTTTTAATGTTCTTCGTCACCCGGACCGGCTGGCGCAGCGGCTCCTGGACGTTGGTCGGCGCCGCAGTGATGCTGCTGCCTTTCATTTTTTTGTTCATGCGCGACGACCCCGCCGAAGTCGGCCTCAAGCCCTACGGCGTGAAAGATGGCGGAAGCGGCGGGAAAGGCGCCGAGAAGGAAACCGTTCCGCTCCGCGAGGCGGTTCGCAGTTCGACGTTTTGGCTGCTGGCGGGAAGTTTCTTCATCTGCGGCGGCACGGCCAATGGGCTCGTCGGCACGCATCTGATCCCGCATTCGATCGACCACGGCATTTCGGCGGACATTGCCGCCAAGACCGTGGGCATCATGGGCGGGCTCAACTTCGTCGGCACGATGCTCTCAGGCTGGATGATCGACCGTATCGAGCCGCGCAAATGGCTGTCGCTGGTGTTCGCGCTGCGCGGGTTGTCGCTCTTCTTTCTTCCATTTGTGACCGACTACTCGGGATATTTCCTGTTCGCGGTCGTCTACGGCCTCGATTGGTTCGCGACCGTGCCGCCGGTAGTAGCGCTCACCTCCGATACCTTCGGCAAGCGGGCGGTCGCGAGCGTCTACGGCTGGATCTTTATGTCACACCAGCTCGGCGCGTCGCTGATGGCAGCCGGCGGCGGACTTATTCACGATTACATGAACAGCTATCAGCTGGCGTTTTTCTCCGGCGGCGTTATCGCGCTGATCGCCGCGGGGCTCGCGTGGCAGATCCGGCCGCAACGCCGCGAGACGCCGGCGATTCCTGTCGCCGCCGCTCCGACCGCCTGAGTTAAGCTTCGGCGAAGACGGCTTCCTACAGGCTCGTTCGGCAGGCATTGACAATCCGCTCGACCGTTCCATAGAATCGTTGCGCTATGGAAAACCACGCCTTCGTCGACTCCGTGATCAAAGAGATCGTCCAGCCCGGCGTCGACGCTTTGATGCAGACGCGCTACTTCGCCGAGTTGCGCGAGGGAAAATTATCCAAGAAGCGGCTCCAGGGCTTCGCCGTGCAACACTATCTGCACAACATCGCGCTCGTAAAAGGGCTCGTGCTCTGCATGGCGAAGAACGCGGCCAACGGCGACCTGTACGAGCATTTTCGCGAGCAATTCAACGAGGAGCAGTATCACCCGGAGCTGGCGAAGAAATTCGGCTTTGCGCTGGGGTTGACCGAGGCGGATTTCGAGGAGGCGACGCCGGTGTTCGAGTGCCTCGCGCACACGAGCGCGGTGATCCGCGGTATGTTCCTCGGCACGCCGGCCGAGACGCGCACCGGCGCGCTCGTGAACGAGAGCATGGTGTGCCGCTATTCGGAGGAGTTCAACACGCACCTCCGCCGCCACTACGGCCTTGACGACAAGGCGCGCCAGTTCTTCACCGTCCACGCGGTCGCCGACGTCGAGCACACCAAGTCCGCGGCGGAGGTCGTCGCGCGCTACGCCACGACGCCGAAGGAGCAGAAGCTCGTGCGCGAGTCGGCGCACAACATGGTCGCGTTCAAGATCGCCAAGTTCGACGGCATCTACCGCGCCTACGGCTGATCGGTTGAAGGTCCGTTAGCGGACGAGGAAAGGACTATTCGTACTCCGTGAAGTTCGACACGCGCCAGCCGTCGCCTTCCTTGCGCGCGACGACGAGCCAGCGGCGCGTGAACTCCGGCGCGTCCTCGACCTCGATCGTCCCCTTGTAGAAAAACGAGATGCGTCCCTCCGACTCCTGTTTCGTTTCCAGCAGCTGGTAGTGCACCTTGGGCTTGCGCGTCGAGGCGTCGATCGCCTGGCCGCGGGTCAGGCGGATTTCGTCGTCGATCTTATCGCGCGCGAGCCCGACGGAATATTCGCGCGCGCGCGGCAGATTGATATTCACATAGTGCTGATCGACGAACTCGTCCGCCACGCCCTGCGCCGTTTTCAAATCGTGGCCGCAACCGCCGGCAAGCGCCACGAGGAGCATGAAAGAAACGGTGCGCATCGTTTTCATGTGAGCAAGTATTCCGACAGCCATTCGCTAGTCTCATCCACGGCTTTTTGCAAGTGCGCGCCGGTGAGACGATGATCGGCGCCCTCTAAGATCACCAGACGCTTCGGTCCGGCGAGTGCGCCGTAGAGCTCGCGTCCTTCGTCGACCGGCACGGTGGCGTCGCGGTCGCCGTGCAGCACGAGCGCGGGCGCGAAAATTTTCCGCGCCGCCGCCGCGACATCGATGTGCTCGACGTCCTCGAGAAGCGTCGCATTGAGCCGCATCCCGTTGTAGATGATGAAGCCTTTTTCGCGCCACTTGCGCCGCTGCTGCGCGGTCAAAAAACGATCCGCGAACTTTTCCGGATGGACCGGCGCGGCGATCGTCGCGAGCGCCGCGAGCGGCGGCCTTCCCGCCGCGAAGAGCAGCGCGGCCGTGCCGCCCATGCTCGAGCCCACGACGCCGATCTTCTCGACGTTTTTCGCGACGACGTCGTACGCCGCGGCGATGTCTTCCGCTTCGCCGCTGTAAGTGACCTCCTCGGACTTTCCCTCCGATTCGCCCGAGCCGGCGAAGTCGAAGCGCAGCGCGAGCACGCCGCGCGCCGATAAATCGCGGCCCAGCAGAATGAACTTCTCGCTCTCCTTGCTCGATCCCATGCCGTGACAGAGAATCGCCGCGGCTTTAGGTGATCTCTTCGGCCGATGCGCGATGCCGCAGAGCCGCTGCCCGCGGCGGTTCATAAACGTAACGCGCTCCTCGGAAGGCATGGAAAATTCGTAACAGGTTTGAGGGAAGAACGGAATCGCGTCCGATAACCCATCGCTTCCACCTATGCT
>DATDFN010000362.1:0-19134 GCA_036522615.1 Binatia bacterium
CGTCGCGCGCCGGACGACGAACGGCCGCATGAGAATGCCGCCGTTGGCGACCGCGCCGTACGCCATCGCGAGCTGGATCGGCGTCACCGAGATGCCCTGGCCGTATGCGTGAGTCGCAAGGTCGATGGCGGCCCATTTATCCGGCCGCCTGATGAGCCCCGCCGCCTCGCCGGGAAGGTCGACGCCGGTGGCCTGGCCGAAACCGAATCTCTCGATATATTTCGAGTACCGCTCTTTACCTAACTTCTCGGCCACTTTCGTCACGCCGATGTTGCTAGAATATTGGATGATCTTGGCGAAGGGAAGCCAGCCGTGCTCGTGCGTGTCGTGGATGATCTTGCCGCCGTACGCGTACTTGCCGTTTTCGCAGTAGAAGAGGTCTTCTTTTCCTACGACGCCTTCTTCCAAGGCCGCCGCGGCGAGAATCGTCTTGAACGTAGAGCCGGGCTCGAAGCTGTCCGTTACGGCGCGGTTGCGCCACTGGTTCGACGACTGCCGCGTGAAATTATTCGGGTTGAAAAAGGGATAGTTCGCGAGCGCGAGAATCTCGCCCGTGAACGGATCGACGACGATCGCGGTGCCCGCCTTAGCGCGATACTTCACGGCGGTCGCCTCGAGCTCGCGCTCCGCCAGATGCTGGATCGAGGTGTCGAGCGTAAGCTGGAGGTCCGAGCCGGGCGGAATCTGCAGCGTCTCGACGCCCTGCACGAGCACGCGCCGGCCGAGCGCGTCGCGCTCGACGATCGACGAGCCGCTTTCGCCGCGGAGATAGCCGTCGTATTGCAGCTCGACGCCTTCCAGCCCCTGCGAGTCGCGCCCGACGAAGCCGACGATCTGCGCCGCGAGCTGCCCTTGCGGATAATATCGGTTCGGCTCGACGTAAATTCCGACGCCGTCGATGCTCAGCGCCTCGACGCGTTCGGCCTCTTTCGGCGAGACCTGGCGCTTGAGCCAGACGAAGGATTTATCCGAGGCGAGCTTCTGCGCCATGTCTGTCGCATTGGCGCCGAGAGCCTGCGCAAGACCCGGAGCGGCGCGCTTCGGCTCCTTGATCCGCCGCGGCCGCGCGTACACCGACTGACCTTCGAGCGAAAGCGCCAGCGGCTCACCCACGCGGTCGAAAATCGTTCCGCGCTTGGGCAGCACGATCATCTCTTTCAAGTGCTGCTTCTCGCCTAATTGCCGGAGCTTTTCGCCGTCGAGAATCTGCAGCTGGAACGCGCGGAGCGCCACCGCGAGAAAGAGCGCGAAAAAGAAAATGCCCGCGGCGCCGAGGCGGAGCTTGACGCCGGCGAACGAGCGCCTCATGGCAGGATCACCACCTGTCCGCGCTGCGGCTGGGTCATGCCCAGACGCGCGCGCGCCATCGCTTCCAATCGCTGCGGCGAAGTGAGCGTCGCGAGCTCGACCTTGAGCTCGCGGTTTTCCTGCTCGAGCTGTCGCTGCAATTTCGTCGCGGTCGCGAGCGCATATCCCATATGGACGACCTGCAGGCGCAGCCAGACGTGGAGCAGCGCCACCGCGACAAGGCCTGCGCCGAGCAGCGCCGGCAGCAACAAACCGCTTCGGCCCGCGCCGCGGAGCGGCTCGGCGGTGCGCGGTCGGTTAATGCTGATGCTCCACATCTTTTTTACGAGAGCGAGCGTCATAGTGCTAAAGCCGTTCGACCGCGCGGAGCTTCGCCGAGCGCGCTCGCAGGTTGCGCTCGACTTCCGCGTCGGAAGGCACGCGTGGCCGCGGCGTCAGGAGCTTCACTTTTTGGCTCCAGCCGCAGCGGCAGACCGGCGTGCGCGGCGGGCAGAGGCAGCTCCGGCTCCATTTCCGGAAAGCTTGCTTCACCATGCGGTCCTCGAGGGAGTGAAACGAGATGATCGCCAGCCTTCCGCGCGGGTGTAGGAGTTCGTAGCCGGTTTCCAAAAATGCCTCCAGGTTATCGAGCTCCCCGTTGACCGCGATGCGAAGCGCCTGAAAGGTTTTCGTCGCGGGATGGATGTGCCCGCGTTTTCCGCCGACGCTCCGCGCGACCAAATCCGCCAGTTGCCTGGTGGTCTCGATGCGACCGCGACGGCGCTCCCGGTCGATCGCAGCCGCGATGCGCCGCGCGCGCGGCTCCTCGCCGTATTCCCGCAATATCCGCGCCAGCTCGTCCGCCGGATACGTGTTCACGATCGTGGCCGCGTCGAGCGGCCGGCGCCGGTCCATGCGCATGTCGAGCGGCCCGTCGGACTGAAAACTGAAGCCGCGTTCTGCAGCGTCGATGTGGCGCGACGAGATGCCCAAATCGAGCACGGCGCCGTTCACGCGCTCCCAGCCGATCTCACTGAGCGCCGCGGCGGCGTCTTTAAAATTCGCGTGCCGGAGGATCGCCCGCGCGCCGAAGCGCGCGAGTCTTTTTTCCGCCGCGGCAAGCGCCTCCTCGTCCCAGTCGAGGCCCAGGAGCTCGCCGTCGGGTTCGCTGCGCTCGAGTATTTTTTCGCTATGCCCTCCGCCTCCGAGCGTTCCGTCGAGATATTTTCCCTGCGCCCGCGGCTCGAGAATCTCGGTTACTTCGTCGAGCAGCACCGGCGCATGCGCATACTCCATTAATGAAAGGTGCCGTCTCCTTCCCAGTCGGTGTCGAAGCTGTCGATCGCGTCCTCGAGCGTCGTATAGTCTTCGAAAAACTGATCCATGCCGACGACGCGGAAGATATCGCGCACGTACGGGGTCATGCCCGCGAGCTTCAAGTCGCCGTTCAAATTGCGGAGAACCTTCAAACGCTCCAGCAGCACTCCGATGCTGAGATAGTTGATGTGATCGACGCTGCGGAGATTGAGCACGACTTTGGTCTGCTCGCGCTCGATCAGCGAGCCGATCACGTCCTTGATCCGGATCATCTCGCGAAAATCGATGTCGCCCGCGATATCGATCACGGAAACGTCCTGGATGATTTTTCGCTGCAGCATTCCCCTCTTCTCCTTCTGCCCGGCGCCGCGCGCGGGCGGTTGACTTAGAGTCCCAAGTCGCCGAGAAAATCAGGATCCTGCATCAACTTCTCCTCGGCCTCCGCAAAAACTTTCTTCCAGGTTTCCTTGTCCCACACGCGAAACTTATCGAGCACGGAGACGAGCGCGACGTCGCGCTTCAACCCGGCGTACTCGCGGAGCAGCGGCGGAATGAGAATGCGCCCCTGCTTGTCGACGGCGCACTCGCTCGCGCCGCCGAGATAGTAATTTTGAAACGCGATGATGCGACGGTCGAAGCGCGGCTTTTTCCGCACCTCGTCCTCGAAGCGCACCCACTCGTCGAACGGATAGACGTCGAGGCAGCGCGCCTGCTCGACGACGAAGTTGGTGATCACGATACGGTCGTCGCCTTTGCCGAGCAGCACCTCGCGAAATTTCGCCGGGATGCTGAGGCGCCCTTTGTTGTCCAGCGTATGTTCGAAGCTGCCGCGAAACATAACTTGACCAAGAATTGACCACTTTCAATTTTTGGACGATGGAGGGATTCTATGGGCAACTATCCCACTTTATCCCACCAGACGCGGTTATAGCGTCCTGCTTATTGTCTGTCAATAAAAAAATAGGGCGGAAAAATCGAGGTCATCGGGCAGCCGTGGCAATATACGACAAATAGTGCCAAATATGCAAATTTTTTCAACAAAACCTCAACATATAGGGATCGAAATTACGGCCTGGTTGATGCTCTTGCCCATGCCCCGGGCAGGGATGCCCGGCTATTTGAGCCTGAGCCGAGATGCGGTCGCGAATGCCCTGATACGAAGCCCTGCGCGTAGGCCAAAGATATACAGCAAATTCACATCCGCCGGCGCGCATTCGACCGGCGATCGTCCCCCTTGCGCAAGCATGACGACGGTGATTCGCATGCCGCGACACGGCGCACGGGATCTGCACGCGCGGTCGCAGTGAGCGTGCGCCCTCGGCGCGCCGTGCATGGCTCCGCTTCGGCGCGCGGGCGGCGGACGCAGTTCTCCGGACGCTCCCTTCGCAGGGAGAGGGCGACCCTAGCCGGCATGCGCTCCTCGCGCCGCCGTCACGCGTCAAATTTTTTCGGGATTTTCAGAGGGAAAAACTCGGGCTAAAGCGGATCGGTAAGCCGGATTCTGTGATGGCCTCTTAACGAGGCCACAGCGATCATTCATCTTGCCCTGCGATTGCCCGCAGGATCGAGCGACCTTACCCGAGGGCTATGGGCGGACCACCCAACCCTCCTATTTGGTCTTGCTCCGGGTGGGGTTTGCCGTGCGCCCGCCATCACTGGCGGGCCGGTGAGCTCTTACCTCGCCATTTCACCCTTACCCGCTCGCGCGGGCGGTATGTTTTCTGTGGTACTTTCCCCCGATCACTCGGGGCCGCCGTTAGCGGCCACCCCGTCCTATGGAGTCCGGACTTTCCTCTCCCTCGCGGGAGCGATCGCTTGATCCGCTTTAGCCCGAAATTCTATCTTAAATCTTCCCGCGCGCCTCGTCTATGCCCCGGTTGGCGAGCTTGTCGGCGATGCGGTTCTGCTCGCGATACACGTGCCGGATCCGATAGGACTCGAAGCGCCGGAAAAGCTCCTGCGCCTTTCTGTGGAGCTCGATCAAACGCGGCTCCCGCACCTTGTAAATGCCGTTGAGCTGCCGCACGAGCAATTCCGAATCGCTCTCGACGCGGAGCTTCTTAACGCCGAGCTTCAGCGCCTCCTCGAGGCCCATCAATAATCCCTCGTACTCAGCGACGTTGTTGGTGGCCTTGCCGAGGTAGCGCGAGAGCTCGCGCACGGTCTCGCCTTCGGAATTGAAAATGACCGCGCCGCAGCCCGCCTCGCCGGGGTTGCCGCGCGACGCGCCGTCGACCATGAGCAGCCATTCCCCTGCGGGAGCGTCTGCCATGGGGTTACGCGTGCTTGTCGTCTGTCGGTTCGGCGGGCTTGTAGTAAAGGATGCGGTGGCAGCTGGGACAGAGGTTGAGCCGCTCGTTTTTGCGGATCTCGTTCGACAGCTGCGGCGGGATGTTCATGTAGCAGCCCTGGCAGATGCCGTCGGTCACGCCGACGACCGCCATGCCGCCGCGCGCGCGGAAGATCATCTCGTAGCGCCCGATGAGATCGCCGTTCAGCCGCGACGCGATCGACTGCCGGCCGCTCGCGCTCTCGGCGACCTCTTTATCGAGCTGCGCGACCTGCGCTTCGATTCCCGCCTTCTGCTCGCCCCAGGCCTGCTCGAGCGTCTTGAGTTCCTCTTCGCGCTCGTGCAGCTTCGTCCCGCGCGTCTCAAGGTCCTCCATGATCGCGATCAGATCCTCTTCGATCAGGGAATTCTGCATCTTGATCTGATCGACCTCGTGCTGGAGCGCCTGCAGCTCGCGGATGTTCTTGATGCGCGTCATGCGCATCCGCTTGTCGGTCGCCTTGCGCCCCTCGTCCTGGAGCTGCGCGTCCTTCTCGCGGCGGAGCTTTTCTTTCTCGGCCCATTCGGCCTTGAGCTGCGCCACTTCCTGGCGCTTCTGGCCGATCTCGTTTTCCCGTTTATCGATCTCGTCGGTGAGGGCTTTTTTGGCTAGGTTTTTGTCTTTGATTTCGCGGTCGACGTTCTGTAGCGACGCCAGGATCTCTATTTGCTCGCGCAAGGCCAAACCTCCGCCGACCCAAAAAAAGAGATGCACCCCTTGGGGTGCATCTCGCGGCCGGCCGTCACATACCAGCTTCCGTTTTGTATAGCGTGTTTCACTGTGGTGGGTACTCTTAATCTCTATATGGAATCAACGCCGTTGTCAAAGAGGCTGCGGTTTTACGCCGCCAACCCTAGAAAAACCCTTCCTTTTCCAATTGCTCGATCACGCTCGGGTCGATGAACTCGCGCGGCTTGGCGCCCTTCACGCGCGCGTCGGTCGCGCCCAATTGATCGAGCACGGTCTGCACCGACTGCGTTGTCGGCGTGGGCTTCATCTTGACGTAGGGCGCGTAGTCGTCGTAGGTCGCCTCCAGCGTCGGGCGGCTGGAAATCTTCGTGTACTTCGCGATCACGCCGATCGAGAACTCGCGGTCGGCCTTGAAGCGGCGCGCGCCGTCGATGTAGGCGCGTGTGAAGCGCACGACCGTGTCGCGGTTCTGCTTCAGATATCTCTCGGTCGTCGCGATCGCGGTCTGCGGGTACGGGACATTCAGCGTCGCCATGTTGACGAGTTCCTTCATGCCCAGGCGCTTCGCCTCCGCCGTCGCCGGCGAGGCGATCACGCCGCCGTGGATCGACCCCGCGCGCAGCGCCGCCAGCGTTTCCGCCTGCCCGCCGATCTGGAAAATCGTCACGTCTTTCATGGGATCGAGGCCGTAGTGCTGGAGCACGTAACGCAGCGAAAAGTCGGTCGCCGAGCCGAAGCGGCTCGCGCCTATCTTCTTCCCCTTCAAGTCCGCGACCGTCTTGATCTCCGGCGCGGTCATGAGCGAGTAGAGGATCGTATCGAAGATGTGCGCCGTCAGCACGATGTCGGCGCCGCCCAGGCGCGCCGCGATCGCCGACGGCCCGCCGACCGTCACGATCGGCGTGTCCCCGCCGAGGAGCGACGTCACCGCGCGGCCGCCGCCGGTGAAAAGCATCTCGACGTCGAGGCCGTGCTTGGCGAAGAGCCCCGCCTCCCGCGCCACCCAGCCGACCGCCTGCGTCCCGCCGATCGAGGCGTAGACGACGTAGAGCTTGGCGGCGTGGGCGGAGGAGGCGGAGAAAGCGAGGAGCAAAGCGAGGAACAAGGCGCGTGGAGATCTGATAAGCATGCGACGGTAATATTACAGTCGCGCGCGGCGGACAAGTAGGCCGGGAATAAATGCGAAGAGTGCTTCGACGGGCTCAGCACGAACGTAAATACTAATCCGCCAAAACAAAAATTCCGTTCGCCCTGAGCCTGTCAAAGGCTCTGCAGAATTGGCCGATGTAGGGGCGGTTCGCGAATCGCCCCTACAGACCCCTCTAAATCTCCCCTTCGTAAGGGGAGACTTTAAGACCGTCGCGCGCTCCGAATCCCCCTCCTTTCGAAGCAGGGGTTAAGGGAGGTAATTCTCTTGCGTTCGCAAATTTCCAGGGCACGGCACGCCGTGCCCCTACACCGGAGATGCTCTGAGCTTCTTTGTTGTCATTCTGAGGCGCAGCCGAAGAATCTCTCCGGAGAGATGCTTCGCTTCGCTCAGCATGACAATTCGATCACGCGTCGTGTTTTTTGTAGGGGCACGGCGTGCCGTCCCCTCCCGCGCCACCTTAGAACAGCGGCGAAGTGATCGACCGCATGATTTCCTGGACCGCGTCGTGGCAGAATATCTCCGCGATCCCGAGCAGGATAGCCGCCGCGTGGGTGGTGCAGTACACGCGGTAAAACGACCTCAGCCCGACCGGATTGGCCCGGCTTTCTTTCGCCAGCTCGAACGCCGTTCGCAACTCGCCGTCTTCCGTCACGTGCGGCTCGAGGGCCGAAAACCACGCCGTCGTCAAACTGATTTGATGTTCCATAATGGGAAATGCTACGCCCGGGATATTCAAGGTCAATATTTCTAACCGATTTTTAATGAACGCGTAATGCGTTTGAAAGGCTAGATCGCAAACGAAGGACAATTCACGCCCCTACACCCGGATTGCCCACCCCATCGCCCGCTCCACTTGCAACAAAATTCTCCCGGCGATATGGATAGCGGAGCGAAAATTTTCCGGAGGAATCATGGACAAAATTAAATTTCCCTATCGCTCCGACGGCCATCTCGCGCTGCTCCACGTCATCCACGACTCGGGCGCGTGGGCCAAGCACAACCTCGAAGTCGAGTACGATTACTTCATCGAAGCCAAGGACGCGCACAAGATGGTCGCGAGCGGCGAAGTCGAGTTCGTGAGCGGCAACCACTTGACGCCCTACGCCGCGCGCCTCAAAGGCGACCCGTGGGTCTATGTCGGCCAGACGCTGAACCTGAACTATCACCGCCTGTGCGTGCAGCCGAACTCGGGCATCAACTCGATGGCCGATTTGAAAGGCAAGGTCGTCGCGCACAAAGGCCAGCACCCCGGCCTCAACAACTGGCTCTTCCTCAAAGAGAACGGCCTCGACGTCGACAAGGGCGACGTGACGATGCAGAAATCGGCAAAGAAGGGCCAGGCCGCGTGGGAAGGCGTCAAGGTGGGCGAGTTCGACGCCGCGCTGATCGGCCCGCCGGAGGATATTTTCGCCAAGCGCGCGGGACTCAAGGTCATCGAGATCCCGTTCCAGCCGATGGTGTGGTTCACCACCGTCTCGACGAGCTCGAAGTTCGCCGACAAGCACCCCGGCATCGTCGAGCGCGTGCTCAAAGGCATCTGCGAGGGCGTCGCCAACTTCAAGAAGGACAAGGCGAAGACAAAGAAGATCCTCGCCGAGCGCTTCAAGAAGCACGGCTGGGACGACGAGGTCGTCGAGCACATGTACAAGGAGCTCGCGGCGATCCTGGAGAAGAAGCCCTATCCGACCCTGCCCGCGATCCGCAATGTCTTCGAGCTCGCCAAGCGCCAGCACCCCGAAGTCGAGGGCACCAACCCTATGGCGCTCTGGGACATGCACTATCTCAGACAGGTCGACGACAGCGGGTTTATCGACAAGCTGTACGCGTAAGAGAAGATAAGAGAGAGACGATCGACGCCTAAATCGGAAAGGAGTTTTTGTGTCTAAAATATTCGTCGCTATTGCATCCGGTTTTGTTCTCTTCTTGCTCAGTCCATCTTTTACGCATCACGAATGGTTGTTGGGCCAAGATAAGAAGCCGACGCCGGCGGACGGGCATAACATCCATGTCGTGGCCCCTCACCTGGTCAACGGCAAGGTGATGGGCCCGTATCATCACTACTGCAAATCCGTGTCGGACACGGTCCTCGAATGCTTGATCTATGAATCGACCGACCCGAAGGCGCTGTTGGTTCAGGTCGAATATTTCATCGCGAAGTCGGTGACCCGCACGAGCGTGCCGCTGAACGTGTGGAATAAATTCTATCACGATCACGCGACGGAGATCGCCGGAGGGCGCGTGCAGGTTCTCGACGTGCCCGACGACCAGGCAAAGAAAATCGCCGAGGTCGCCGCGAAAACCGACGGCATCATTTTCGATCTCTGGAACCCG
Source organism: Binatia bacterium (assembly GCA_036522615.1). Taxonomy (GTDB): domain Bacteria; phylum Desulfobacterota; class Binatia; order UBA9968; family UBA9968; genus JAJPJQ01. Next base: position 9,106 of record DATDFN010000362.1, read on the forward strand.
CACGGCGCCAAGGCGCCCAACGGAGAGGTCGTACATCCGCAGGCGGTCGGCCACAAGAATCTCGGAGCCAAAGAATATAAATCCTTTTAGTGTGAAGCTGCTCATCGCGGCGGCGCTCGCGGTCATGCCCATGACCGCGGCGCCGTCCGCGTTTGCCGCCAGCGCCGAGGTCCTACGCCCGCGCGTGCCCGCCGATCAGCTCAAGAGCGTCCAGAGTTTAAAAAATCCCTACACGGCCAGTCCTGAGATCATCGCGCAGGGGAAGGCCCTCTATAGCGGAAAGGCATTCTGCCAGGTCTGCCACGGCCGCGACGGCAAGGGGCTCGGAGCCGACGTCGATACGAAATCGATGAAAGGCGCGCTGCCGCGCGATTTCACCGATCGAGCCTGGCAGCGGGCGAGAACCGACGGCGAGCTCATGTGGATTCTCAAGCATGGCAGCAAAGACACCGCGATGCCGGCCTTCGTCCCCGAGATTCTGACCGAACAAGAGGCATACCAGATCATCGTCTACATCCGGTCGCTCAACGGCCGCTGAGTCGCAGCGCACTCGAAAAGTAAAAGCCCCGGTGAGGAAACTCACCGGGCCTTTTTACTGAATAGCATAGGAGCCCTTCGACAGACTCAGGGCGAACGGATCTTTTTCTAACTCCGTGATGTATTCTTTCCGTTCGTGCTGAGCCCGTCGAAGCACTCTTCGTTCTTTCAAGACCGAAGCGAGCGCAAGAAATTGCGCCCCTACGCACCCTCACCCCTGCCCTCTCCCGCAGGCGGACGAGGGAGAATACGACGCGCAGTCCCGATCCTATTCCCTCGCCCCTTTGGGGAGAGGGCGAGGGTGAGGGGAAATGAAATTGAATTCCCCCGCACCGCGCGGTATGTCACGCGCATGGATGTTCTTCGCGTCACCGGCTACCACAAGCGCCCGCCGCAGCTCGTCGCCGAAGAGAAAGGCTTCTTCGCGCGCGAAAACCTGGAAATCCGCTTCGACGAGGCGACCTACGCGCCGGAGCACAACCAGGGCATGGCCGAGGGGCACTGGGACCTGACGCTCAGCAGCGCGGACACTATGATCGCGCGCAACACGACCGACGGGACGGATTACGTCCTCTTCATGCAGGCGGAGGAGGGGCTGACGGCGAGCCTGGTCGGCCGGCCGGGAGTGAATTCATTGGAGCAGTTGCGCGGGCAATTGCTCGCGGGCGATCCGGGCGATTCCAACCTCGATCTGATCCGCATGAAAATCCTCCGCGCACACGGCATCCGCGAGAGCGACTATCGCATCGACATCATCGGTAGCTCGCCCAAACGGCTGGAGGCGTTTCTCGCCGGACGCGTCGCCGCGGCGATGCTGACGCCGCCGTCGACGGAGAAGGCGCTCGCGGCGGGGGGCGTATTGCTCGCGCGCGCGGACGACTACGTGCCGGGCTGGCCGCTCACGTGCGGCTGGACGCGGCGCGCGTGGTTGGAAGCGCATCGCGATCCGGTCGTGCGCCTCATCCGCGCCTGGGCCGCGGCGACCGATTGGATGATGGAGGAAAAAAATCGCGACGAGGCGGTGCGCCTCACGATGGAGAAAGAACATATGGACCGCGAGCGCGCCCAGGAAGCGTGCGCGCGCGTCGTCCCGAAGGCGCGTATCAACCCGCAGGCGATCCGCTCGGTGATGGAATTGCGCATCGAGATGGGCGTCATGAAACCCGACGTCGGCCCGGCGGAAAAATTCTACGACGCGGGCTACTGGTCGGAGGCGACGGGGTTGCCGGCGGAAAAACCCGCGGGAGCACCGCGCACACACTAAGCGAACACGACCTCTCCTTCCCCCGGCGAGGGATGCGGAGCTGAAGACCGCAGACGTGGGACGCAGGGCTTTCGTAAACTACAGGCGTGAGAACTATTAGAAATGGATCATGAAGGCGGAGGCGTATCGGCTGCGGTCGGAAGTCTCCACGTCCCGAGCTATAATCCCATCTTCCCCGGATTCATGATCCCATTCGGATCGAGAATCTTTTTAATTTGCCGCATCACTTCGAGTCCGTAGCCGTGCTCCTCGGCCATGAGCGGCGCGAGCTTGACGCCGACGCCGTGGGTGTATTCCATCGAGCCGCCGAGCCGGTGCACGAGATGCAGCAATTCCTCGACCGTCTCTTCCAGAATGAGCTGCGCGTCCTTTCTGCCGGCGCCGTCGATGCGGAGCGGCATCGAGAATAATTCCGGGCGGATCCACAGGCCGCTCTCGACCGCGTCGACACCGCGGCGCTTGACGATCTCGAGCGCCGCTTTGCGGAACGGCAGCACCTCGGAGGCGGGCAGCGCGACGTGGATCCAGTCGCGGTAGACGCCGTCGCGGCCGCGCTCGCGCCGCGCGCGGCGGTTCTCGGCGAAGCGGCGCGCGATCGAGTGGCGCTCGGCCCAGAACTCCTCCGCCTGCGCGTCGGGCAGGCGCGCGCCGCCGGCTTTCTCCAAAATCGCGAGCGCGATCTTCTCCTCGGCCGCGACAACTTCTTTGGCGCCCTCGAACGCGACGTAGAGCAGCGCGCCGTCGAACTTGTCCTCGTTGTCGCCGAAATCGATCACCGCCGGCTCGACGCCGCGCTTGAAGATTTCGCGAATCGCGTTGTAGCCGCGCTCGAACGTGTCGAAACCGAAGGCGCGGATGACGCTCTTCTCCGGGCGGACGAAGATGCGGATCGCCGCTTCGGTCACGACGCCGAAGCAGCCCTCGCCGCCAATGAAGAGCGCGTTGAGATCGATGCCGGCCGACGATTTCGGCACGGCGCGCGTGACGAGAGTCTCGCCGCTCGCGAGCACGACTTCGAGGCCGAGCACCTGCTCGCCCATCGAGCCGTACTTGCCGGCGCGGTAGCCAACGCTGTTGGTCGAGATCGCGCCGCCGATCGTCGCGACCGGCAGCGTCCACGGGTCGTGGCCGAGGATGAAGCCGCGCTCGTTGAGCGCTGCGTTCACCGATTCGAGCACGGCGCCGGCTTGGACGCGCGCGCTCATCGCCTCGGCGTCGATGGAGATCACGCGGCTCATTCTTCGAAGATCCACCGCGATGCCGGGTCTGATCGTGAGCGCGCCGCCCATGAGGCCGGAGCCGCCGCCGTAGGGAATGAGCGGCGTCCTGGTCTCGTTCGCGATCGTGACGACCTCGCGCACCTGCGCGGTCGAGTCGGGCACGGCGATGCAAAGCGGCAGCGCGGTTTCGGGCTTGTGGCGCGGGTCGAGCCGCGCCTCGCTGAGCGCGTCCCAGGAGATTTCATCCAGGCGCGCGGGGTCGGTGATGAGATGCTCCTTGCCGACGACGCGCGCGAGCCGTTCGAGCAGTTCCGCCATCGGTTCCGACTATAGCGGAAAGCCGCCGGGCGGCCAATGCGTCTTGCAAGGACGCGCGCGGCGCTAAGCCGCGCCACGGCCGTGCTGGTGTCCGGCGCATCCCCGACCGCGTGGCGAATGGTTTCCCGCGCCGAACCTTTCAAAAATGTAACGTTCACGGAAGAGCCGGGCAATCTCGCCGTATTAAATTCGACCCGTCCTTAGAACGATTCCCGCCTTTCCCGTTCTGCGTCTCATACGCCGATAGGTTCTCGCGGCCGTTCGGAGGACGGCCATGTTTTTCAAAGAACGTTACGGACCTTGGGCTCTGGTCACCGGCGCCTCCTCCGGCATCGGCGCCGAATTTGCGCGCCAACTCGCGCGCGCGGGATTGAATCTCGTTCTGGTGGCGCGCCGAAAATCGCGGCTCGATCAACTGGCACAGCAGATCGAGGAACAAAACCGCGTCCAGGTGCGAACCGTGCGCGCCGATCTCTCCCGGCCGGACTTCGCCGTCGACATCCTTTCCGCAACCGCATCGATCGACATCGGACTGCTCGTCAACAACGCCGGCTTCGGGCTGGCGGGAAATTTTCTCGATCATCGGCTGCAAGACGAGGACGCGTTGCTGAACGTGAACTGCCGCGCGCCGCTCGTCCTGACGCATGTATTCGGCCGCAAGATGGCGCGGCGCAAAAGAGGCGGGATCATCTTCGTGTCGTCCGTGAGCGGTTATATCGCGACGCCGTTCGAAGCTTCCTACGCAGCGAGCAAGGTCTACGAGCTCTTTTTGGCGCATTCGCTTCGCTATGAGCTGAGAAAACACGGCATCGACGTGTTGGCGCTCTGCCCCGGCGTCACGAGCACGGAGTTCCACGAACTCGCCGGCATCCGGCCAGTCGCGGCCTTGCCGGTCGAGCCGGTAGTCGCCGCGGCGATTACAAAGTTGGGCAAGCGGTCGGCGGTCGTGACCGGCTGGCACAACCGCATGCTGGTTTTTTTCTTGAAATTCGCCCCGCGCTGGACCGCCACGGTCCAGGCCGGAAGAGTGATGGAAGGCCTTGTATTCAACAATGGCGCCGACGGCGATCGACCCGATCGCGACGTCGATCGCGCGATGTAAAAAAAAATCTGGAGATTATTTCTATGCCCACCTCAGCCAACGCGCTCGCGACCGCGGCCGCCGCCGAGCGGCGGGCCCGGCTCGCGGCGCTCAATTTCAGCCTTGCGGCGGCGCACGTCCTGGCGAATCTATTCCAATTTTTTGTGCTCCCGCTTTATCTGCTGCCGAAAAGCATGGCGTGGAGCCTCGCGCTGATTCCCCTGGCCGCTTCCAACAATTCCTTTTGGGCCTTGATTCACGAATCGATCCACGATCTGCTCGATTCTTCCCGGCGGCTGAACGATGCGGCAGGCAGGCTGTTGGCGGTTTTCTTCGGCTCCCCTTTCCGCCTGCTCCGCCTGACACACCTCTCGCACCATAAATTCAACCGGTCGCTGAAAGAGCGCGGGACCGAGATCTACGATCCCCAAGCGACCTCGAAAGTAAAGGCGCAGCTGAGACATTTCGGCCAGATCCTCGGCGGTCTGTATTTATCGGAGGTCTTGACCCCGCTGTTATTTCTCCTGCCTCGGCGTTTATTCCACGACCTCGCGCGCCGGATGCCCGACCCGGAAAGCCGGCACGAGCAATGGCTCGCGCGAAATCTCACGGACGCCAGGGCCTTTCGCGAGATTCGGATCGACGGCGCGGCGACTTTAATCGTTTTCGCGCTGAGCGCGTTTTGCTACCGTGGACATGAATGGCTCTTCGCGGCGATCCTTCTCAGCCGGGCTTTTTTCATTTCTTTTCTCGACAACGTCTATCACTACGGCACGCCGCTCAACCGGGCTTCCTCCGGCTACAATCTCCGCCTGCCAAAATTCCTTTCCAGCCTGATCCTGAACTTCAATTTACACGGAGTGCATCACGTCTATCCTTACCTGCCGTGGACCAGGCTGCCCGAATTCCTCGTCCGGCAGGGCGCCTTTTACGATCAGGGCTATTTCACCGCCGCCGCGCGCCAGCTGCGCGGTCCCGTTCCGCTGCCGGAAATTGGAAGCGGGCGGGCGAAAACCGTCCCGAGCCCGGAATCGACGGTTTAGCACTCCATGAAAAGCGGAAGCGGTTGGGGGCTCGACTTCGTGTTCCTCGCGCTGTGCGCCGGAGCTTTATTCGCATTCCAGCTCGGCGACCGCGCCCTGTGGTCGCCCGACGAAGGCCGCTACGCCGAAGTCGCGAGGGAAATGGTCGTCAGCGGCGATTACGTCACGCCGCGGCTCGAGGGCGTTAAATTTTTCGAAAAACCGCCGCTGTTTTACTGGCTGCAGAGCGCGGCGATTCGGCTCTTCGGCGTGAACGAATGGGCGCTGCGGCTGTGGCCCGCGCTCTTCGCCGTCCTCGGCTGCCTGGCGGTTTACGTCGGCGGCAGGAAGTTCTTCGACCGCCGAACCGGAAGTATCGCCGCCGCCGTGCTGGCGACCTCCGGCCTCTACTACGCGATGAGCCGCGTCGCCAACCTCGACATGGGCCTCACGACGCTGCTCAGCGCGGCGCTGCTGTCTTTTTTGGCGGGGACGCGCTCGCCGCCCGGGTTTCACCGGCGCGCGGCGATGGCGGCATTTTTTGGTCTCATAGCGCTGGCGGTTTTGGACAAAGGTCTCATCGGAGTCGTCCTGCCGGCGCTGATTATCACCACGTGGGTCGCGCTGACGGGGGAATGGAGGATCCTGAAAACCTTGCATCTCCCATCCGGCCTTTTTTTATTTACGGCGGTCGCCGCGCCCTGGCATATCCTCGCGGCCAGAGCCAATCCGGAGTTTTTTTATTTCTATTTCGTCCGTGAGCATTTCCAGCGATTTCTCTACAAAAACGGCCCGCTCGATCATCCGTGGACCTTCGCCCCCGTTTTGCTGATCGGACTCTTCCCCTGGACAGTGTTCTTATTCCAGGCGCTCCGCTATAACCTCCAGGACCCGCCGGCCTCCCGTCGAAACGAGACCGTCTTTTTTCTCGTCTGGGCCGGTTGGGTGTTCCTCTTTTTCTCTCTCTCCAGCTCGAAAGTCGTCCCCTACATCCTGCCGATGTTCCCGGCTCTGGCGATTTTGCTGGGCCGCTATCTCTCGGCCGCATGGGAGCGGCCGGTATTGCCGGGCATTGGGCCGGGGCTCTGGGCGTTTGTCTGCGCGGCGTTGGTCATCGCCGCCTTTGGGCTGAAAGGGCCGCAGCATTATCTAGAAAGGTATTCGAACTGGCCGGATCTGGAAGTGCCGCACGATGAGGCCACCATTCCCTCGACATCGTCGGAGGCGTATCCGGACCTGGCGCCGCTGAAACCCTATCTCGCCGCGCAGGGCGTAATCCTGATCACGGGCGCGCTGGCGGCGGTTTACCTGAGGCGCCGGAAAGGCCTTTCCTGGGCCGTCCCGGTTCTCGCAGCGTCGTCGGCGCTCTTTCTCGTCGTGCTGAACAGCAGCCTGCCCATCTTCGACGAGCGTCGTTCGGTCAAGGACCTAGCGCTCGCGCTCAAGCCGCGGCTCACAAGCGCGGACGAAGTGGCGAGCTACCATGCCTATTACCAGGACTTACCGCTCTACCTACAGAGGCGCGTGACTCAGGTCGGCTGGATCGAGCCGTTCGAGCTTTGGGAAGAGGACCGGAACCAGCGCGCGGATGACGAGGGTACTTTCTGGCAGAGATGGAACGGTCCCGCGACTATTTACATCCTCACGGACAGAGACGAATACGATAAATTACGTAGCGACGCGAAAGATAAAATTTTCCTGGTGGCGCAAACGGATTACGACGTGATGCTTTCCAATAGACCGTGGACCGCTCAGTAGCGTGTTTTTTGCCGCTTGCGGTCGGCCGAAATAATTTAGTACCTTGTGTGCAAGGGGCTCCACGCTCCAAAACCTCGCACGGAGATTGTTATGGCTCACACGCTCGAAGGCTTCGCCGCGGACTGCCGCCGCGCATTGAAAGAGAATCCCGGACGCGCCGGGCGCGAGAAAGTGCGCGCGCTGGTTGAAGACATATTAAAGGATAGGGACTTCGTCGCGAAGCACATCGACGGCCCCGCCGAGCGGAACGTGATCTACGAGGACAAGGAGCTGGGGTTCTGCATCCTCGCGCACGTCTACAAAGACGCGAAGGGCAGCCATCCGCACGACCACGGCCCGTCGTGGGCGATCTACGGCCAGGCCGAGGGTGAAACCGAGATGACGGATTGGCAACTGGTCGAGGCGCCGCGCGACGGCAAACCGGGCAAGGTGCGCTTCGGGCGCCTCTACACGCTCAAGCCGGGCATGGCGCACATTTATAACGAAGGCGACCTGCACTCGCCGCGGCGCGCGGGACCGACGCGGCTGCTCCGCATCGAGGGCACGAACATGGACCGCGTGAAACGGTTGGCGTTCGAAAAGATCGCCGACTAGCGGACAATCGCATCGATCCATCCCGCGGCCTTCGCCGCGGCTTCTTCCAGCACTTCCTCGTCGCTCCGGCCGGAGCTTTTCAGCATGTGGAACGAGTGGTCGCCGCCTTCGACGACGAACAGCTCGGCGCGCTTTAAGCGCGCGGCGAGCGGCTTCAATAATTTCAAATCGGCGAGGCTGTCGCGCGAGCCCTGCAGAAACAGCAGCGGCGCGCCGACGTTTTCCAGATGCTTGGCGCGCTCCGCCGACGGCTTTCCCGCGGCGTGCAGCGGGAAGCCGAAGAAAATCAGCCCGCGCACGCCCGCGAGCGGCTCCCTCGCCGCGGCCAATGATGTCATCCTGCCGCCCATCGATTTGCCGCCGGCGCAGCGCGGCAGATCGCCCGCGTGCTTTTCCGCCGCCGCGACCGCGGCGCGCACCGCCGCCGTCAGCGTCGCCTCGGAATCGGGCCGCTTGATGCCCTTCTCCGTGTAAGGAAACTGATAGCGCAGCGTCGCGACGCCGCGCGCGGCGAGCTTCTCCGATGCCGCTTCCATGAATCGATGCGTCATGCCAGCGCCCGCGCCGTGCGCGAAGATATAAATCGCGCGCGCGTTCGCCGGCCGCAAGAGCAGCGCCGAAACGTCGCCGGCCTTGTCGTTGACGGTGAATCCTATTTTTTTCGCGCTGAGCATAGGCGCATCTTAGCGCGCGCACTCGCGCCGCGCCAGCACGTTGCTTGACTGTCTTCGCTCCCGCGTATTACAGATGTGAGAGCGAAAAGGAGAACGCATGGCGGACAAACCGACGACGAACGAATTGGGCTTCAAGACAACGTATCAATTATTCCTCGAGAAAGAGGGCGTGCCGGCGGTGCGCGCGTTCCACATCGAGGACATCAACAAGGTCGAGCTGTTTCCGTGGGAGCGCATGGGCGGCCGCGGCGTTTATCTCAACCTCGAAGGCACCGAGGGCGTCAACGACTGTTACATCACCGAGATCGCGCCGGGGAAATCGCTCGCGCCGCAGAAGCACATGTTCGAGGAGCTCGTCTTCGTCGTGAGCGGCCGCGGCGCGACGACGGTGTGGCGCGACGGGCAGAAAAAGCAGACCTTCGAGTGGCAGGAGGGCTCACTGTTCTCGCCACCGCTCAATACCTGGCACCAGCATTTCAACGGTGACGGCAAAAATCCCGTGCGGCTGCTCGCGATGACCAACGCGCCGACGGTGCTGAATCTCTTCCACAACATCGACTTCGTCTTCGGCTGCGACTACGCGTTCACCGATCGCTACGACGGCGAGCCGGATTTTTTCAGCGGCAACACCAAGGCGCTCTCGCAGCATTATCAGGAGACGAATTTCATCCGCGACGTGCGCACGTTCGAATTGATCGAGCGGAAGGAGCGCGGCGCGGGGGGCAAAATGACGCTGCTCGAGATGGGCAACAACGTCATGTCGGCGCACATCTCGCAGTTCCCCGTCGGCACGTACAAGAAAGCGCACCGCCACGGCGCCGGCGCGCACGTGATTATCTTGAAGGGCGAGGGCTTCTCGATCATGTGGCCCGAGGGGAAAGATATCCAAAAATACGAATGGCGCGCGGGCAGCCTGCTCGTCCCGCCCGAGCGCTGGTTCCACCAGCACTTCAACGCCGGCGGCGAACCCGCGCGCTACCTCGCGCTGAAGCCGTTCAGCAGCCGGAAATTTCCCGGCCTGCGCAAGCAATGGGGCACGTCGGAGAGCGTCAAGCAGGGCGGCGACCAGATCGAGTACGAGGACGAGGACCCGCGCGTCCGCCGGATGTTCGAGGACGAGTTGGCGAAGCGCGGCGTCAAGAGCCGCATGGACGAGGTACACGGAACGCGCGCGGCGTAAATCATCGGGTCGAACAGTCGCATCGATATCTATGAAACACATCTTTGCATTTCTCATCGCCATGACCGTCCTCGCGGCGTCCGCGCATCTCAACGCCGCCGAGAAGGTCCGCGTCTCGGTGACGAACCCGAACATGTCGTTTCTGCCCGCGGGCGTCGCGCTGAAGCGCGGATTTTTCAAAGACGAGGGGCTCGACGTCGAGATCATTCGCATGAACACGCCGAACACCGTGACCGCGCTCGTCACCGGCGACTTAGGCTACACGCTGCTCTTCGGCTCGGTCGTCCGCGCGGCGCTCCGCGGCATGCCGATCCGCGCGCTCGCGAGCCTGCTCGACAGCCCGACGCACGCGATCGTCGCCAAGCCCGAGTACAAATCCGT
>DATDFN010000363.1:0-3895 GCA_036522615.1 Binatia bacterium
ACCCCTCCGCTCCTGGAAAAAGCGTAGCGGACGTGGACGCCGCAACAAGTCGGGCAAACTCCTCAATAATATTAATACCTTGCGGTTGCTCGGCTTGACTTCCCTCCGGCGCTTTGCGATAGACACTGCGAGGAGACTCCCCCATATGAAAAAAACCCTGCGCCTCGGCGTCGCCTTTTTCTCCATCGTCCTGCTGCTGTCCGGCTGCGGCTATAACGATCTGCAGCGCCTCGACGAAGAGGTCAAAGCGGCGTGGTCGGAGGTGCAGAACCAATATCAGCGGCGCGCCGACCTGATACCCAACCTCGTCGAGACCGTCAAAGGCGCGGCGAAATTCGAGCAGGATACGCTGACACAGGTCATTCAGGCGCGCAGCCAGGCCACGAGTATAAAGCTCGAGGCGAAGGATCTCAGCGATCCGCAGATGGTGCAGAAGTTAGAACAGGCGCAGCGCAACCTGACCGGCGCGCTGTCACGCCTGCTCGTGACGGTCGAGCGCTATCCCGAGCTCAAGGCGAACCAGAACTACCGCGATCTTCAGGCGCAGCTCGAAGGCACGGAGAACCGCATCGCCGTCGCGCGCAACCGCTACATCCAGAAAGTCGCGGAGTACAATACCGCCGTGCGCTCGTTCCCGACGAACTTGACGGCCAAATTCCTCCTGGGCCTGAGCCCGCGCGCGACTTTCACCGCGGACGAGAAAGCGGCGACGCCGCCGGCTGTGAAGTTCTAGGAATTCTAAATGTGAAGGCGGCGCTTACCGATGCCTCTCACCCCTTCCCTCTCCCCGCCGGAGAGGGCGAGGGTGAGGGCGTGTTCCGGTATTTTCTGCTCGCTTCCATATTTCTTTTTCTCGCATCGACGCATTTTGCATTCGCCTTCGACGTCCCACCTCTCAAAGCGCGCGTGAACGACTACGCCGGCTTGATGGCCTACGTCGGAATCCTAGAGGAGCGGCTTGCCAATTTCGAACAGGAAACAGGCCACCAGATCGCTGTGCTAACGGTGCCGAGCCTCGAAGGTGAGGACATCGAAAGCTTCGGCATCAAAGTCGCCGAGAAGTGGAAGATCGGTAAGAAAGGCGTCGACAACGGCGTCATTCTGATCGTCGCGCTTAAAGACCGCAAGCTCCGCCTCGAGGTCGGCTACGGGCTCGAAGGCGTCCTGCCCGACGCGATCGCGAACCGCATCATTCAGGAGCAGATCACACCGCGCTTCAGAAGCGGCGATTTTCCCGGCGGCATCGAAGCCGGCATTGATGCGATCATGACGAACATCCAAGTCGAGCCGCTAGGAATGCCAAGCGTGGCCGCCGAGGATAAAAAGAAATCAAAAGCAGTCTCTCACGACTGGGGCGAAAATGGAGCAGCGGCACTTTTTGCGATGTTCATTGCGCCGGCTTTTTCATTGCTCGCGGGATTAGCCTTCGGCGCCTTCTCCCCTCGTACAACGATCTTAGAGCGCCTATTCGTCGGCGCGATGTTCGGCATGTTCATCTCTATTTTCTTCGTAGTTGCTATTATGGGATTAGCCGCGAAAGCAGGACTGGAGTTTTTTATTATCACGCTTGGGACGTTGGTCGGAATGGTAGGCACATTGCGGGAATTCTGGCATTCCGAGGGAGGAGCGACCCATACTTATACGGGGTTCGTGCCATCTGCCGCCTGGGGTGATGGCGGAAGCGGAGGCGGAGATAGCGGAGGCGGCGGTGGCGGAGGCTTCGGAGGCGGGGGCGGCGACTTCGGGGGCGGAGGAGCGAGCGGGAGCTGGTAATGCATCGCGCGATTTTATTTCTCCTTTTTGTTTTCGCCGCGCCCGCGCTCGCGCTCGATGCCCCTCCTCTTAAAGGCCGCGTCAACGACTACGCCGGCCTGCTGCCGCGCGAGCGCGCGGCCGCGCTGGAGCAAAAGCTCGCGCAGTTCGAAAGCTCGACGGGCCACCAAATCGCCGTGCTGACGATTCCCAGCCTCGAGGGCGAGGACATCGCCGGCTTCGGCATCAAAGTCGCGGAAAAATGGAAGATCGGCCAGAAAGGCTTCGACAACGGCGCCATCCTCATCATCGCGCCCAAAGATAAACGCCTCCGCATCGAGGTAGGTTACGGCCTCGAAGGCGTCCTGCCCGACGCGATCGCGAATCGTATCATCCAAGAAGTCATCGTCCCGCACTTTAGAAACAACGACTTTCCCGGCGGCGTCGAAGCCGGCGTCGACGCGATCCTGAAAGTCACGAGCGGCGAGCCGATCCCGCAGGCGCAGCGGCGAAAGCCTTCATCCGGCGGCTCGGGCATTCCCGTCAGCCTGATCGTACTGCTGTTTCTGTTCGTCCCTTTTCTGATATCTTCGCTTTTCAGCGGTCTCGGGCGCGGCAGGCGCGGTCCCGGCGGATATTACGGCGGAGGTTTCGGAGGCGGCGGCTGGAGCGGAGGAAGCGGCGGCGGATTCAGCGGCGGAGGAGGAGGTTTCGGAGGCGGCGGCGCCTCCGGAAGCTGGTGATATGAATCCAGACAAGTATTTCACGGCGGAGGAGCAGGAAAAAATCCGCGCCGCGGTCGAAGCCGCCGAGAGCCGAACGGCCGGCGAGATCGTCCCGATGATCGTCGGCACTAGCGCACGGTACGCGGAAGCGAATGTCGCCGGATTGATCGTCGGCCTCATCATCGGCTCCGCCGCGGCGCTCGTGTGGCACGACCCGTGGAGCCTGCCGCACGCCGAGCTTACCTGGCCGCTTCTCGGAGCGGCGGTCGGACTCGCTCTCTCGCACGTGCCCGCCCTCAAGCGCATGCTCGTGCCGCCGCAGCGCATGACCGAAGCGGTCCACATCCGCAGCCTCGCGGCGTTCACCGCCCACGGTCTTCATTACACGCAGGGGCACACCGGCATTTTGATTCTCGCCTCGCTCTTCGAGCGCTGCGTCGTGGTGCTCGCCGACCGCGGCATCAACGACAAGGTCAAGCCCGGCACCTGGGACGAGATCGTCGCCATCATCACCGCCGGGCTGAAGTCGAACAACGGCGCCGCGGCGTTTTGCGCCGCGATCGAGCGCTGCGGTAATATCCTGGCCGAGCATTTTCCGCGCGCGACGGACGACCGGAACGAATTGAAGGACGATCTGATACGCGAACGCTGATCGAGGAGAAGATTATCATGCGCAAACTTCTTTTAGTCTTGCTGCTTCTATCGTCCGCAAGCGCCGCGCGCGCGCAGGAACGGATGAATCTCGCCTACATCTCGCCCAACGCGAGCTCGTCGTCCGTTCTCTGGGTCGCGAAAGAGGCCGGCATCTACAAGAAGCACGGCCTCGACGTCAACGTGCTCTACATCGAAGGCACGCCGAAGGCGCTGATGGCGCTTTTCGCCGGCGAGCTGCAGACGGTCGCCGGCACGGGTCCCGCCGTCGTGAACGCGAAGCTCCGCGGCGCCGACGTCACGATGGTCATGGGCTTCGAGGTCTTCCTGCCCTACTATCTCGTCGCCGTGCCGGGCATTAAAAACATCGAAGAGCTGAAAGGAAAAACCGGCGCGAACCACTCGGCGGCGACCTCCGCCGATTTCGCCATGCGCCTCGGGCTCCGCAGCATCGGCATCGACCCCGACAGGGACGTGAATCTGCGCGTCGTCGGCGCGACCAACCTGCGCGTGCTCGCGATGAAGCAGGGCCAGGCGCAGTTCACCGTCGTCAGCGCGACGGAGCGCGAGGAGGTCGAGAAGCTCGGCTTCAAGGTCGTCGCCGACCTCGCCGCCAAGCGCATCCCCTACCCGCACGCCGGCCTCATCACGAGCCAGAAGATGCTCAAAGAGAAGCATGAAGCGATGCTGCGCTTCGCCCGCGCCGCGGTCGAATCGATCCATTATTTCAAAACGCGCAAGCCCGAGACGATCGCGGTCTTGAAAAA
>DATDFN010000364.1:0-2865 GCA_036522615.1 Binatia bacterium
TTCCATCGACGCGGCGACCGGCCGCGCGGTCAGGTCGGCGACGCCGCCGGGCGGAAAAGGCGCGACGATCGTGATCGGCCGGTCGGGAAATTTCTCCTGTGCGAAGGCCGTCGCGATCGACAGGCCGCAGAGCGCCAGCGCTAGCGCCAGCGCGAGTCTAAGTCTCATGGGTATCCTCCTTTGCCACGGTAGCGAGGCCGAGGGCGCTGCGCCAACCGGCGCCGCGCCGCAATAAAGGCAACATGCTCAGAAGCAACAAACACGCGCCCGCCGCCAACATCGCCGCCGCGATCGGCCGCGAGAAGAAAATCGTATAGTTGCCCGCCGACATCGCGAGCGACTGGCGGAAGCTCATTTCGAGCATCGGGGCGAGCACGACGCCGAGCACGATCGGCGCCGTTTCGAAATCGAGCTTGCGGAGAATATAGCCGAGCGCGCCCATGGCGATCATGATCCAGACGTCGACGACGCTGCCGTTCACGGCGTAGACGCCGAGGACGCAGAAAATCAGAATCGCCGGATAAAGAAACGGGTAGGGGACGCGGAGAATATTCACGAAAACGCCGACGAGCGGCAGGTTGAGGATCAACAGCACGACGTTGCCGACATACATGCTCGCGATGAAGCCCCAGAAGAGCTGCGGCTGCTGCTGGATCAGAAGCGGGCCCGGTGAGACGCCGTGGACCATGAGCGCCGCCAGCATCACGGCGGGAATCGGACCCGACGGAACGCCGAGCGCCAGCATCGGCACGAACGCGCCCGAGGTCGCCGAGTTGTTGGCCGACTCCGGTCCCGCGACGCCTTCGATGGCGCCGTGGCCGAAGCGCTCGGGATGCTTCGAGACGCGCCGCTCGACGGCGTAGGACACGAACGACGAAATAATGTGCGCCGAGCCGGGCACGATGCCGATCAGAAAGCCCAGCACGGTGCCGCGCCCGATCGGCCACACGGAATCACGCCACTCCTGGCGCGAGGGCAAGAGATCGGCCAGGCGCGGCTTTTTGACCTCGCCCGGAGCTTGATCTCCCGCGGTGAGGAGAATCTCCGACAGACCGAAGAGGCCCACGGCGACCGGCACGACGCCGATGCCGTCGCCCAATTCGACGATGCCGTAGGCGAAGCGGAAAAAACCGGTCATCGGATCGATGCCGATCATGCCGAGCAGGAGGCCCAGCGCCGCCATCGCGAGCGCCTTCAGGATCGAGCCGCCGCTCATGTACGCGAGCGCGAGCAGGCCTAGCAAAAGCAGCGCGCAGTATTCCGGCGGGCCGAAGCGCAGCGCGAAGTTGGCCAGCGGCGGCGCGAGCAGCATGAGCGCGACGACGCTCACGGTGCCGGCGATGTACGATCCTACCGCGGCGATCGCCAGCGCCGGGCCGGCGCGGCCGTTGCGCGTCATTTCGTAGCCGTCGATGCACGTCATAACGGACGCGGCTTCGCCGGGAATGCGCATCAAGATCGACGTCGTCGAGCCGCCGTACATCGCACCGTAATAAATTCCCGCGAGCAGCACGATCGCCGAGGTGGCGTCCATGCCGAAGGACGCCGGGAGCAGCAGGCTGATGCCCGCGAGCGGACCGACGCCGGGCAGCACGCCGACCAGCGTGCCGATGATGCAGCCGACCACCGCGTAGAGGAACACGGCCGGCGAGAGCGCGACGGTAAAGCCGAGATAGAGGTTTTGCAGCGTTTCGAGCATGGCTAAACGGAGACAAAGCCTCGCGGCGTGAGTCGTCGGCCGCGGCCGATAGAGTTTCGCTTAAGTCGAATCGTCCGCATCGGACATCCACGGCCTCTCCCTCGCGCCGTTCGGCCTTGGAAAAAAACCGCATCATCTTTATTTAAAACGCTATTCAATCAAATCCCCCATGGGCCCAGCGGCAGCGGCACCCGCAGCAGAGTATAGAAGAGATAGAACGAGCCGAACGAGAGTGCGAGCGCGACGAGCGTAGTCGCGAGCCAGCCCTTTTTCTCGATGAGCTTGACTAGCAAGAAGACGACGACGAGGACGGTGATGCGGTAGCCCAGCCGCTCGAGCGCCAGCGCGGAAAATGCACAGGCGCCGAGAATGGCAAGCGCGTGCGGGAGTTCGCCCCAGCGAAGCGACCGAAAGCGCTCCGAGCGCCCCCCGGCGGCTACGATAAGAACTCCGAAGACGAGCAACAGCGCGGCGAGCAGTACGGGGACGAAAGAGGGGCCCGGCTGCCGGACGGTGCCGAGCGGAAGCGCCCGGCTCTCCGACAGGACGAAGAGCGCTAACAGCACGAGCGCCGCGCCGGCGATTCGGTCCTTGGTTGCCATAGCGTAATCCGACGTGGAACTTAGTGCCGGAGCACCGAGGATGTCAAATCCGAAGGTAAGCTCCGCGCAGCGTCACTCCCCCTGGCGGCGCAGGAGTTTGTTGAAGAGTTGAATCAGCTCGACGTCGCGCTCGCCCCACTTGAGCGAGACCATCTGCACTTTGCGCGCGCCGGGGTCCAAAAGGTACGGCACGTCTTTGCGGCTTACCCAGCGCCCCTGCGCGGCCATGAGCTCCTGGCCTTTGCGCGAGAGCAGGAAGTCGGCGAAAAGCGCCGCGGCGTGGCGATGCGGCGCGTGCGCGGCGATCCAGACCGCCGTCGGTGTTTTCGCGGGGATGTAAGGCTCGGGGAAGACGTAATCGATCGGCGCTTTTTTTTGCTTGAGCTGGTAAGCGGTATGGTTATAGCCATCGATGTGGATGGCGAATTCGCCCGCCGCGGTGAGCTGGCTCAGAAGCGTCGAGCCGCGGCGGAAGTCGGGCTGCTGCCGGCCGAGCTTCTCGGCCAGCGCTTTGCCCTTCTCCTCGCCGTAGTAGTCGAGCAGCGCCGCGAGCCAGTCGTAGGA
>DATDFN010000365.1:0-2170 GCA_036522615.1 Binatia bacterium
AAAGAAAAATCGCCGGCGGCAGAGCGCGCTTCACAAGCTTCCCTTCGCGCGAATGCCGGTAAACGAATCGATTTTCACCACGCCGCCTCCGGCAACGCCTTTGGGCGCGCGCCCTTCGGCGACGGCGCGCACGCCTTCGAGGATTAGCTTGCGCAGCAGAATGACGCCTTTGTCGGAGGTCGCGAGCTGCTCCTTGCGCGCGCCGACGAGCGGTTGCGTTCCCTGGCACGCGATGTCTTCGCGCCGGACGCTCCCGCGAAACGGCGCGAACCGCCGGTTATCGTAAGGCTTTCTTTCTTCCCGCGAGGTCAGCTCGCGCGACGGCGCGAGCTTTTTGAAAAATTCGCTGTCGGGGCCGGTATAGTAATTGACCGTGAACAGCGTGAAGTGCTCGTCGTCGTTCGGCGTGAGGAACATGAAATGACGGTTGTGCGAGCCTTGTTTGAGCGCTTCGCGCGGCTGCTTGAAATGCGTGAACTCGGTGTCGCCGATCTGCAGGATGCTCGGGAGCGCGAAGCTCTTCTCGTCGACGTATTCGGTGTCGGGCGTCGGCCCCGGCTTGCGCGAAACGACCTTCATGCCGTAGCTCGTCTCGACTGCGTCGAAGTACGGAATGTTCTTGAAGTCGAAAAACCAGCTGCGCCACGTGCCGTCGCTGGGATCGCTGCGGTGAAGGATCGAGAAGTGCACCGGGTCGGCGCCGTTCTCGATGAAGTTAAACCAGTTGTAGTCGTAATGGCGGGTCTCTTCGAGCGAGCGCTGCCCGGCATCGTCGACGAGCGCGAAATACTTGGGCAGCGGCGGCGGATCGCCGCCGTCCGGTCCGAGATAGGCGAAGAAAAGACCGCCCTGCTCGCGCACCGGATAGGCGCGGTGTTTCACCTTGCCCGCGAAGCGGTCGTCCGGCTCCGCCGGTTGTTCGAGGCATTGCCCGGACACGTCGAACAGCCAGCCATGGTAGGGGCAGCGGATGCCGCCCGGCTCGATGTCGCCGTATTCGAGCGACGTGCCGCGATGCGGACAGTGGAGGCCGATCAGGCCGACTTGGCCGCGACCGTCGCGGAACAAAACGAGCTCTTCGCCGAGAATTTTGAGCGCGAGCGGAATGTCTTTCAGGTCGGCCATGCTCGCGACGGCGAGCCAGTAGCGGCGAAACCATTCGCCGGCGGCCGTGCCCGCACCGACGCGGGCGAGATCGGCTAAGATGATTTTTTCTTTCTCCTTGCCCATCGCCTGGAATGAGAATAGGCAGGCGCGCACATCATGTCAATTTCAAACTATTTAGCGACGGATTGAGTTTTACTTGACGATGCGCCGGGTGCCTAGCGCAAATATTTTTCCCACACATGCTGCGCCTCGAAGCCCAGGACTTCGCGCGCGCGTGTGGAATCGACGCCGCTCCAATTGCCGCTGAGCTCCGGCCGCGCTTTCTTCACGGCGGGAAAATAGCGGCGCAAGAGCGCGTCGGTCGGCTCGGCGACCGTGCTCGTCGGTGCGGCGGCGATGAGCACCGTATGGCCGCGCGCGGGCGCCTCGAGCGCGAGGCGGCACGCCGTGGCCGCGTCGCGCGCGTCGATATAGCTCCAGACGCGCCCGAGCTTGACGCCGGGGTCTTGAAAGCGCTCGGCGAAGCCGCGGAAGTCCGGCTCGAAGTTGACGCCGGGAAAGCGCAGGCTGTAAATCGCCACGTCGTGCACGCGCGCGAAGGCGTCGGCCGTCGACTCGGCGACAACCTTGGAGAGGCCGTACGGGTCCTGGGGGCGGCACGGATGGTTCTCGTCGAGCGGGAGGTAGTCCGGCGGGAACGGTTTTCGCGCGTAGAGAAAACCGAATGCGGCGGTGCTGGAGGCCAGAACGACGCGGCGCACGCCGTTTGCGGCCGCGGCGTGGAGCACGTTGTAGCTTGCGCTTACATTATTGGAGAAAGTCTCCGGGTCGGAGACGATGCCGGGCGCCTGATAGGCGCCGAGATGCACTGCGCCGTCGGCGCCGCGAAACGCCGCGGCGACTTCGTCCTCGCGCGTGAGATCGACGATCGCCGACGCGCAGGCGTCTTGCTTCGGCGCGGCGCGGTCGACGCTCAAGACCTCGAAGCCGCGCGCGAGAAGCTCGCGGATCACTTCGCGGCCGAGCATGCCGCTGCCGCCGGTGACGACGATCCTGCCCATGA
>DATDFN010000366.1:0-3248 GCA_036522615.1 Binatia bacterium
GCACGCGAAATCGATCGAAGCCCCAGGTCGAGCGCGAGAGCTGGTCGGCGTGCCCGCCGCGCTTGACCACCAACGGCTCGGGGACGAGACCCACATCGTGATCGCGCCCGATGCGGAGCCACAAATCGTAATCTTCGCATACGGGAAACGTCTCGTCGAACCCGCCGACTTCTTCGAACAGCGCGCGCGTCATCAAAACGGCCGACGGGCTCACGAGACAGAGGTCGAGACTGGCGCGAAAGATGTCTCCCGACGGTTTCCGGTGCCTTGTTTTAGGATTTACGCGAACGCCGTTGCGAATCCAGATTTCTTCCGTCTGGCAGATCCGCCGCTGCGGATCGGCCTGCATGAAGGTCACCTGAGCGGCGAGCTTTTTCGGCCGCCATAGGTCGTCCGAATCCAAAAAACAAATGTATTCGCCGTCCGAACGGCGGACGCCGAGGTTGCGCGCCGAGGCGACACCGCGGTTCGATTGCCGAAGCAGTCGTACGCGCGCGCCGTAGCGCGCCGCCGCCTCGTCGGCCGTCCCGTCGCTCGATCCGTCGTCCACCACGATGAGTTCGAAATCGCGATAATTTTGCGCGAGCACGGAATCGACGGCTGCGCAGAGCATCGCCTTGCGATTGTAAGCAGGAATGATCACGCTCACGCGCGGCATGACCTACCTAGGTAACTTTTGACGCCCGACAATGCAAGCGAGAAAATTTCTGAATAATTCTATTGACAACTTTTGGGGTCTTTGAATACTATCGTCGAGTTTCGCCCGAGATCCCTCTTTCGAATAGACGGAAATCCGTTCGAATCGCTTGATCGCCGGCTTTGCGCTCGCGGTCGGAAAGGAGCCCGCTCCCGTGTGGCGTTTAAACGGTAACAGCTCGGCTTCCGATCAAAACTCCACCACTGTTCTAGACCGCACGGCCGATTTCGAGGGCCGCCTTCGCTTCACCGGCACGCTGATTCTGAACGGGAAGTTCCGCGGTGAGATCTCCTCTTCCGGGACACTGCTGGCGGGTGAAACCGCCGAAGTGGACGGCGACGTGCGCGTCGGCACCGCCATCGTCAACGGTCACATCAACGGCAATATTATCGCCGGTCAGCGCGTCGAGCTGCGCGTCGGCGCGCACGTCGAGGGCGATATCACGACGCCCGCGCTGGTGCTCGAAGAGGGCGTCGTCTTCGACGGCAACTGCAAGATGATGAGCGGCGAGGTCGCCGCGGAGCAAAAAAGCTCTTGAGGCTCGATGCAGAGGCGCTATTCCATCCTCATCCTTGCGCCGTGGGACGCGCGCGTCCGGCGGCTGGAAGTCACCCGGGTTTCCGCCGCGGTGGCGGTTTCCGCGGCGCTTGCCGTTCTTATCGCCGGCGCCTGGTTCGGCGGTAACTTTCTGTGGAACCAATGGAAACTCGCCAGCGCGAAAAAAGCGCAGGCACAGCGCGAAGAACTCGCCCGACTTAAAGACAAAGCCGACGATATTCAGTCGCTGCTCCAAGACTGGCAGGGGCTGCGTGAAAAAGTGGATTCAACCGTACCGGCCGACAAGCGACTCGGCAGCAAAAGTCGGCTTGCGGTCGTAGAGATGCAGCAGAGCCTCGACAGCCTACAACTGGAGCTCGACCGGCTGATCGCCGCGATCCCGACCGAATGGCCGGCAAAAGGCAAGGTGACTTCAGGCGTCGGTGACCGCGTCTCGCCGTGGACCGGAAAAATAGAATTTCATTCCGGGCTCGACATCCCGAATCCCACCGGCACTCCGGTCTATGCGCCCGGCGACGGCACCGTCGAAGCGGCGCGCGAGATGAACGGCAACGGCCGTATGGTGATCCTCAATCACGGACAGGGAATCACGACACAGTACCTGCATTTATCGAAGATCCATGTGAACGTCGGACAACAGGTCCGCAAAGGACAGGCGATCGCCGAAGTCGGCAGTACCGGCCTGAGCACCAGCCCTCACCTCCACTACGAAGTGCGCGTGAACGGCGTGCCGATCGATCCGCGTCAGTCGCTCCTCAGCAGCGACCTGGCGGTTAGATAAATTCCTCGACTTTTTTGAAGAACTGATCGACGATCATCTTCGCGACGCCGCCGATCATGCGCTGGCCCAGCCCGGCGATGATGCCGCCGACTTTCGCGTCGGTGCTGTATTTGAGCACGGTCTCTTCCCCGCGGTCTTCGAGATCGATCGCGACGTCCCCTTTCATAAAGCCGGGACCGCCGGCGCCCTCGCCGCTGAGCACGTAGTGTTCGGGCGGACGCTTATCCTTGATCGCGAGCTTGCCTTTATAGCTGCCTTTGACCGACGCGACGCCGACCTTCATCGTCGCTTCGAACTGGTCGGGGCCGATTTCTTTCATGGCCTCGCAGCCGGGCATACATTGCGCCATGACCTTCGGATCCTGCAACACCTGCCAGACCCGGTCGCGCGGCGCTTTAAATGTGTAGCTGCCTTCGATCTTCATCCGAACGCCTTTCGTTCAGCTATCACGCGGCGGCGGACGCTGCAAGGAATTGGCGTTGAATGTTCGGCTCGCGTCGATTACAATTAGCCTGATTCATGCGAAAGCAACCGATTCTTTGGATTGCTGTTTTAGTCCTTCTCTATTCATCCACGAGTCATTCCCAAGAGCCGACGGCGCGCGAGCTGTTCGCGAAGGGGTACTCTCTGTACTCGGCGGGCGATGCGCGGCAGGCGGAAGAGCTTTTACTGCGCACGCTCGACCGCGGCTTCATCCTCGAAGATTACAGCCTGCACTTCCTGGCGCAGATCGCGGCCACCGGCGGCAACCCGCAGGCCGCGCGGCAGTATTACGGCCAACTGCAACAAAAGTTTTCGGAGAGCATCTGGCTCCCGCAGGCCGATTTGCAGCTCGCAAAGTTCGCGCTGGCGGATAAAAACTACGCAAAGGCCATCGAGCTCTGCCGCGCGCTGCGCTCGCTGCGGGCGAAAAGAGAGGTGGCCGAGGAGGCCGCTTACCTGCTCGCGCAGGCGTACGAGGGAAACGGCGATGGGAAGCAGGCCTACGGCAGCTACCAGGAGCTGCGCCGGAGCGCGCCGCTCTCCGCGTGGGACGCTCCGGCGCGAAAAGCGGTAACTGCGCTGCGCGACAAATTCCCCGAGTTGTTTCAACCTGCGACGCCGGACGCGCAGCTCGCCGAAGCCGACCTGCTGACGCGGGAGCAGGCCTACGGCGACGCGGAGAAAGTCTATCGCAATCTCCTCGACCAGACCCCTTCGGGCGGCTTTCGC
>DATDFN010000367.1:0-3978 GCA_036522615.1 Binatia bacterium
GATCAATCTCCGCGCGCAGTCCGCATCCCTGATCCAAAAAAAAATTCCCTCGAGCGGCGAGAGTCTGCCCGTCATCGGCGTCGGGACCGCGCGCCGCTACGAATCGATCACGACCGAGGCGGAGCGCGCGCCGCTGCGCGAGACGTTGCGCGAGTTCAAAGCCGTCGGCGCGACGGTGATCGACAGCTCGCCGACGTACGGCACCGCGGAGGCGGTCGTCGGCGACCTCGTGGCGGAGCTGAAAATCCGCGACGGGCTTTTTCTCGCCACGAAAGTCAGCACGAGCGGCAAGGAAGCCGGCGTGAAGCAGATCGAGGAATCCTTTAAAAAATTGCGCACGCCCAAGATCGATCTCATCGCCGTGCACAACCTGCGCGACACGCAAACGCACCTCGCCACGCTGCGCGATTTGCACCGCGCGGGCCGCATCCGCTACGTCGGCATCACGACTTCGTTCCCGAATCAGTACGCCGATTTCGAGCGCACGATGAAGGCCGAGAAGCTCGACTTCATCCAGGTCGACTACGCGCTCGACAATCGAAACGCCGGCGAGCGTATCCTGCCGCTCGCGTCCGATCGCGGCATGGCGGTGATGATCAACCTGCCCTTCGGCCGCGGCCGGCTGTTCAACGCCGTGCAGGGAAAGAAGCTGCCGGAATGGGCGGCGGAATTCGACTGCAAGAGCTGGGCGCAATTCTTCCTCAAGTATATCGTCGCGCATCCCGCCGTCACCTGCGCCGTGCCCGGCATGGCCAAGGCCGAGTACGTGCGCGACAACATCGGCGCCGCGCAGGGGCGCCTGCCGGACGCCGCCATGCGGCGCCGCATGGAAAATTTCATCGACGGCATTTAGGGCGGCGCATGGATTCCCCCACCGAGCGCGCCGACACCGCCCGCGGGCCGGGCAATCGCCTGTTCCGCCGCTTGGTCGATGCGCGGCCCGAAGAGATCAAGGCGCTCGCCTGGTCGTGGCTTTATATCCTCGCCGTCTTCGCCTCCTATTACGTGATCCGGCCGATCCGCGACGAGATCGGCGTCGCCGGCGGCCTGGAAAATCTTCCCTGGCTTTTTACCGGGACGCTGCTCGGCATGCTCGCGGTCAACCCGCCCTTCGCCGCGCTCGTCGCGAAGCTGCCGCGCGCCCGCTTCATCTCCATCACGTACCGCTTTTTCATGGCGAACCTCGTTTTGTTCTTCCTGCTCTTGAATGGCTTGGGCGCGGAGCAGTCGATCTGGGTCGGGCGCGTGTTTTTTATCTGGACGTCGATCTTCAATCTCTTCGTCGTCTCGGTTTTCTGGGCGTTGATGGTCGACCTCTTCAACGCCGAGCAGGGAAAGCGGCTTTTCGGCTTCATCTCCGCGGGCGCGACGCTCGGAGGCATCATGGGATCGAGCCTCACCGCTGCGCTGGCGCAATATATCCCGCCGGTGTATTTGCTGCTCGCGTCGGCGCTTCTGCTGGAAGTGGCGGTCTTCAGCGTGCGCCGGCTCTCGCGGCTTTCGGAAGCGCTCACGCGCGATCCGGCGGCGGGCGGCGAGAAAACCGTCATCGGCGGCGGCGCGCTCGCGGGCGTCGTTCACGCCTTCAAGTCGCCCTACCTGCTCGGGATCGCCGTCTACATGCTGCTTTACTCGATCACCTCGACGTTTTTGTACTTCGAGCAGGCCGCGATCGTGGCGCGCAGCTTCGCCGACCGCGCGGCGCGCACCGCGTTTTTCGCCCGCATCGATCTGATCGTGAACGTCCTTACGCTCGCGAGCCAGATCTTTCTGACCGAGCGCACTCTGCGCGCCTTGGGCGTCGCGCTGACGCTCACGCTCGTGCCGGCGCTCACCGCGATCGGCTTCGGCGCGCTCGCCGCTGCGCCGACGCTCATGATCCTGGTCACTTTCCAGGTGCTCCGCCGCGCGGGCAATTTCGCCTTCGCGCGACCGACGCGCGAGGTGCTGTTCACCGTCGTTCCGCGCGAGGACAAATACAAAACAAAGAATTTCATCGACACCGCCGTCTATCGCACCGGCGATCAGGTCGGCGCGTGGTCGTACGCGCTGTTCTCGTTCCTCGGGCTAGGATTGACCGCGACCGCGCTCGCGGCGGTGCCGCTCTCGGCCGCGTGGCTGGTGAACGGCTGGTGGCTGGGACGCAAGCAGGAGGCGCTCGCGGGGCGATAAGAGAGACTGATCTCGCCGCTTAGCTTTTCTGAGTAGACTTCTCTTTCATCGCCGCGAGCACGCGCTTGGGCGTGAACGGCGCTTCGCGCAGCCGCACTCCGGTCGCGTCGAAGATCGCGTTGCCGACCGCCGCCGCGACGGGAACCGTCGACGGCTCGCCGGCGCCGAGCGCCTGCATCTCCGGCCGGTTGATCAGCACGAGTTCGACTGCGGGAACGTCAGGAAATCTCAGGATCGGATAGCTCTGCCAGTCGAGACTCGTGACGCTGGTCGCGTCGAAAGTCACCTCTTCGAGCAGCGCGCGGCTCACCCCCTGGATCACATTGCCCTCGACCTGGTTCGCGACGCCGTCGGGGTTGATCATGAGGCCGCAGTCGTGCGCGCACACGACGCGCTTGACCGCGACTTTGCCCGTAGCCTTTTCGACCTCGACGTCGGCGACCACCACCACCCAGACGTCGGAGTGCCGCGTGAGCGCGACGCCGCGGCCTTTCGCGACGCCGCCGCTCTGCGCCGGCGCGGGCGACGGCCGCTTCTGCCACCCGGCCTTTTCCGCCGCCGCTTTCACGCAGTCCGTGCCGCGCGCTTCTGCAATGTGCCGCAGGCGGTATTCGATCGCGTCGACGCCGGCGTCGGCGGCGATGTCGTCGACCAGACCTTCGCTCGCGAAGCAGCGCGCGGTCGAGCCAGGCGCGCGCAGATTGCTCGTGCGCAGCGGGATCGGCTCGGGAAAATGCCAGTTGATGTCCTCGATCACGATCTTCTGGTTGGGAATCGCATACTGCTCGCCGGCGCTCTGGGAGCCGTTGACGCCGCCGGGGTTGTTGGGCTTCAGGCCGACCTGCAGCGACGCGAGCAGCGGCGTCGAGCCCGACGCCGTCCACGGCTGGCCGTAATCAACGAAGTCCCACGCGACGATTTTGCCGTTGTCGTCCACCGCCGCTTTGACTTCCTCCAGCTGCGCCGGCCCCTTCGGCTCCCAGCCGTGCTCGTCGCGGCGCGACCACTGGACGCGCACCGGCGCGCCCGCCGCGCGCGAGAGCAGCGCGGCGTCCTCGGCGCCGTCGTCCGTGCTCATGCGCCCATAGGACCCGGAGGCTTCGTGATAGATCACGCGCACGTTCTGCTCGGGGATCTTCAGCAGCGCGGCGATCATCGTGCGCGTGCGGAACGGCCCCTGCGGGCCCGACCAGATCGTCGCCTTGCCGTCCTTCACGTCGGCGATCGCGCACGACGGCCCGATCATGCCGTGCATCTGGAACGGCCAGCGAAAGCTCGCCTGATAGGTTTTCTTCGCGCCTTTGAATCCCCCGTCGAGGTCGCCCTTGTCGACCATCTTCCGCGTGCGCACGGGCTTGTTATTTTTCAGATACGCGAAGAGCGCGTCGGGATTCGCCGGCAATTTGGTTTTTGGCGGCGTCCATTCGACCTTGAGCGCTTCGGCGGCCTTGATCGCGCCCCATTCGGTTTTGGCGACCACGCCGACGAAATTTCCCTCGCGCACGACTTTGACGAAGCCGGAGATATCGCGCGCCGCGCTTTCGTCGATTTTCGCCGGCTCGCTGTTGACGACCGGCGGGCGGACGACGCGGCCGTGCAGCATGCCGGGGAGGCGCAGGTCGTGAATATAGGCTTCGTCTCCGACCAGCTTTTTCGGCACGTCGAAACGCTTCAGCGGCCGGCCGACGACTTTGTAATCCTTCGGGTCTTTCGCCTTGGCGTCCGGCGCGACTTTCATGTCCCAGCCGGTGCCGGTGGCGGAAATCTTCACGTCGAAGCGCTTGCCGCCGATCAACTCGCCGTAGG
>DATDFN010000368.1:0-3009 GCA_036522615.1 Binatia bacterium
TCCCAGCCGCCGATCGGATATTTCTGCCCCCACGCTTTCATCGCTAATCGCTTGACCGGATTTTTACTGGTCGTGAAGTGCTGGTGGAACCAGCGGTTCGGCGGCGTGAACAGGCTGCCCACGCCCCAGTCGTAGCGCTGCATCGGCTTGCCTTCGGGCCACATGAGCGAATAGCCCGTGCCTTCCAGAATATAAATGAATGCGCCGGGGCCGTGCCGATGCGCCTTGCGGTAGACGGCGGGACGGCCTTCGGAGATGTGGCCGGCGATGGTGTTGTGGGCGAGCTCGATCTCGACGTTCCGCGCCGAGGGGCCGCGCTCCTTCCAGTCGTGGAGCGCGACGCGGCTCACGTCGGCGATAAAGTTCGAGTCCCACACCCGCCCGGGCTTCTGCTCGCCCTTGCCGGAAAAATATTCCGTCTCCTCGTCCTCGTAGCGGTCGTCGAAGACGAACGGGTTTTCGAAAACGAATTTGGTGTTGTGATAGAGGTTGAAGACCGCCGGCGCGTTGGTGAGCGCGAGGAAGCGCGCCGGCTTCTGCCCGCTGCCGTTCGTGAGCCGGTGCCAGGCGTTGAGCGGCGCCGCGAACAGGCTCCCCGGCCCCCACTCGAACGAGCGCTTCTTTTTCTCGTCGACCCAGACCTCGGTCGCGCCGACGCCGTCGAGGATGAAGATCATCTCCTCGTACATGTGCTTTTCCGGCTCGAGGCTGCGGCCGGGAGGAATCTCGCACACGTACGGCGTCGTCGCGGTCTGGTCCGCCGCCGTGTTCAGCATGAGCCACGCGCCCTTGCCGCCGGTGCGCGCCCACGGGCCGACCTCGACGCTGCGGACGTCTCGGACGACGAATTCTCTTACGATCGGGATGCCTTCCGACCTGATCCAGGTCTCGAACGCAGTGTCCTTGTTGAACGGCTTGAACGCGTATTGCTTGAGTTCCATCTCGCCTCCGGCGTAACTCACTGCCCGGTGATTTTTCGATACAGCTTGGTGAAATACTCGCCCTTGGATCCCAGCTCTTCGGGCGCGATCACTTTCATCGGCCGCCCGGCGACGGTCTTGTCGAGGCCGCCGCCGAGCCCCTTGCGCGTGGGGTCGCGCCCAAGATCGGACTCGATCGCTTTCTGTCCCTGCTCCGAGAGCAGCCAATCGATGAAAATCGCCGCGCCGTGCGGATTGGGCGCGTGGCGCGCGAGCAGCAGCACGTTGGGAAACGCCATGATCGGCGGCAGCGCGACCGATTGGATCGGCGCGCCCTGCGCCTTCAGGTTGCGCACGCGGTAATCGTAAAAGGTCGGGCCGACGAAATATTCGCCGGCGGCGACGAGCTGCGCGCGCATCTCGCGCCCTCTTTGCAGCTTAGGATTCAGCTTCATGAGATTGGTAAGATACTCGCTCGCCGCGGCTTCGCCCCACTCGTTCGACAGCACGGCGAACCAGTCCTGGTCGGTCTGGTCGAGCGACATCACGTTCGCCCATTTTTTGTCGAGCAGGTCGCGATAGCTGCGCGGCGCGTCGGCCGCGGCGACGAAGCGCGTGTTGTAGGCGGTCGCGATGAGATAGAGCTCGACCGCCGTCCACAGCCCCTTCGGCGAGATGAAGCCGGGCCGGATCGCCGCGCGCTCGGAGGTGAAATAAGGATCGATGAGGCCGCTGTCGATCAGCACCTGCGCGCCCGGGCCGGTGACGCCGACGACGTCGACGTCGCGCCGGCCGCCGCGGTGCTCGGAGAGCACGCGGCTAACCATCGGCGAGGCGCCGAGCCGCACGTGCTGGACTCGGAGATAGGGATACTGCTGCTGGAATTTATCGATCAGGACCTTGGCGTCCGGCGCGCTCATCGTGCCGTAGAACGATACCGCGCCCTCTTTGCGGGCGCCCGCTTCGAGGACGCGCTTGCGCTCCGCGGGCGCCAATTTCCCGTACTGCTGCAGCAGGTCGCCGGCGGTTTTTTCCGCCGCGCCCGCGGGCCATGCGAGCCAGAAAGCCGCGATCGCGGTGAGCCGCCGGAGGGCGCGATGATTGCGCATGCTCACTCCCTTCACCGAGCGATTATATCTCGCGCGCGTCGCGGAGCTGCCGCAGGAAATGCAGGTCCCAGAGCTCGAGCGGGTTCACCCGCTTCGCCGCCGCGTTGTAGCGGCACGCCTCGGCGTAGACGTTGTAGATCGCGTCCATCGTGGGAAAAAGCGTCGAAGAGATCGTCTCCGTCAGATCCTGATAATAGTAGGCGATCATCTCCTTGTCGCCGCCGCCCCGCTCTTTGGGGAGCGTCGCGCTGAGTATTTCCATCGAGCGCCGCCGGTTGGCTTTGAAGTAGCGGATGCCGGCGGCGAGACCTTTCAGGAACCGCCTCACCAGCGGCGCGTTTTCGCGCACGAAAGTGCCGGTCGAGGAGACCGTGGTGAAGACGATCATCGGCAGCAGCGGCAGCATGATCGTGCGCATGCCGTCGCGCCGCGCGCTCAGATCGTCGGGGCGGCCGATGAGCGCGGCGTCGTATTCGCCCGCCTGGACGCCGCGCCACATCCGGCCGCGCTTGAAGACGCGCACGATCTCGACCGAATTTTCGAGCCCGCTCTTTTTCAGCGTAAGCCACGCATTCAGCCAGGTATGCGGGCCGCCGCTGCCGCGGGCGCCGAGCTTCTTGCCGCGGAGATCCTCGAGCTTCCTTAGCTTGCTGTCTTTGCGCACGACGAGCGCCTGGCCGATATAGTTCGCCGTCTGGCCGACGTAGATCCAGTCGTCGCCCGACGCGCGCTTGATGTAAGGCGTGATATGGTTGCCGCCGATGAATTGCACCTTGCCGGTCCGGAGAAGCTTGTGCGCCTCTTCCGGCGCGACGTAGAAATTATAATCGACCTTGAGGCCCTGCTTCTTCCATCCGCCGCTTTCCGCGACGACGTTCAGGAGCGCCAAGTGGCGCGCCGATCGATAGGGAAATCTGATTGTCTCCATGCTGTGCGTTCCTTTTTCCTCTCTTGTGGTTTATTCGCGCGGGCGTCTACTG
>DATDFN010000369.1:0-6223 GCA_036522615.1 Binatia bacterium
GTGGTACAAAGCGACGAACCTGCCGCTGGCGGCGCAGTACAACCTGGGCCTCCGCAGCAAGAGTAAGATTCTCGCCAACCCGGACAACGGCAAGGGCGGCGACTGGCTCGACATAAACGTCAACTGGCGCTACGTGTTCTAAACCACGAGCAACAACGAAAAAGGGGAGCCCGCAAGGCTCCCCTTTTTTTTTTCTGCCGGTTGGTATAAATTCGCCCGAAAATGCTCCCCGCTTCATATTCTTCTTCCGCCACGAGAAATCTCCTCGTCCTCGTCGTAAGCTTCCTGTTGCTCGCCTCGTGCGGCGCGCAAAAGCCCGCGGAGGAATCCGCTTTTTATCCCGGCAAGCTCGGCATCGCGAAGGCGAAGCATCTCTCGCCGCGCGGGCGTGAGATCGAGGCGCGGTTTGCGGCGTATCTTGAAAGTCATACGGATGAAGCGATCGCCCGGTACAAGCAGAAGTACGGCAAAGAGATCAACACCGACAACGCGCGCGAGCTTTCGCCCGACTACGCGCCGGGCGGCATGGACGCGGAGGATCCCGCGACGCGTGACGCGCGCGCGCAGTGGAGCGCGGCGGTCCACGAGCCTTCGAGCGCGCTGACCAAAGAGATTTATCGGCGAGAATTGCAAAAACGCCCGGCGGCGAAGGAGCGCAACCAAGTCGTATTCACCGCGGGCGGCGCCGGCGTCGGTAAGACGACGAGCATCCATCAGGTGGCGGGGTTGGAGCAGGCCGTCGACGCGGCGCAAATCGTTTACGACACGACGCTCTCAGGCCTCAAGTCCTCCCTCGACAGGGTAGCCCAAGCGCTCGACGCGGGAAAAGAGGTCAGCATCGTCTACGTCTATCGCGATCCTATCGAATCGTTTGTCGGCGGCGCTCTGCCGCGCGCGGAAAGAAACGGGCGCACGCTGCCGCTCGACGCCTACATCGATACCCATTTGGGCGCGCCGGAGGTCTTGCTGAAAATCGCGGAGCTTTACAAGGGCGACAAGCGGGTAGAGATCGCAGTCATCGACAACAGCCGCGGGCGGGGAGGGGCCGCGCTCGCCGATCTGAAGTTCGTCGGCTCGATCGCCGGGAAATACACGCGCGACGAGCTCAAGGCCAAGCTCGCCCGCGCCTTGGAGGACGCTCATGAAAAAGGCCGGCGGGGGGAAAAGGAAGGGATCTCCGACATCATCTACCGGGGATTTAAAGGCGATGTCCCTTAAAGATTATACCCGGCTGCTGGCGCAGCGCATGGCCGGTAAACTGAACCGCAAGAGCAAAGAAAGGAAAACGCGTAGTGATAAGCATTAATGATTTTTCGGCGACGAACAACCTCCGGCAACTCCGCCGGATCATACCCGGCGCCCTGCTCGCCTGGCTGGCGGTATTCGCCTTCGGCTGCGGCGAAGGCGGTTTCTTCTCGCGTGACATACCGCGTCTCGGTGCGGCCGGGCGGTATACGGAGGCGCGGCTGCAGTTTTTGAAGGGCAAGAGCGGCAGCATGGAGAAGGCGATCGCCAACCTCCAGGGCATCGTGCAGGATGATCCCACGTACAAAGACAGCCTCACGCTTTTGGCAAGAGCCTACTATAACCAAGGAAGCTACGAGGCTTCACGACAGCTTATCCAGCGCGCGCTGCGCGTTAACAAAGAGGATGAGATCGCCTGGATGACGCTGGGCATGGCGCAGCTGCGCCTGGGGGAGGACGAGAAAGGCATCGAGACGCTTCAAGGCGCTGTCACGCTGGTGAGCAAAGTCTCGAAGCCCGGCTACCGCGGCTACGACGATTGGGACACTAAGGGGCTCGTACGCTCGTACATCTCAAGAACGGTCGTGGAGCTTAGAAAAGGCATCGATGCGAAGCCGAGCGTTTTGCGGACGTGCGAAGGTCTCCTCTCCCGCATCGACGACGAGGAATATTTTCAGAACACCACCGGACGCTCCGTCAGGCAGCGCCAGGATACGCGCTAGGTTCCGTAGCTCGCCTTAACAACCGGGAGCGCGCGGCTCACGGCTTGGTATTATCCGAATCTCGGCGATATTCTTCGCGCTCGTCCCAGCGCGCGCGGTCGATCTCTTCTTCCATCTGCCTGCCGACCCATTCGCCGCCGGCGATGAGGCGCGGCCAATCGACGTTCGGGCCGATCATCGCGAGCTGCGTACGAATCTCGCCGCGAATTTCCTTTCTAGGGTCCCAGAAGCGGCCGATTCCGTACGGCAGCCGGTATTCGAGATAGTCCAGCCAATCGTGAATACCGGTTAAGCCGCTTTCAATATTTTTCAAACCGCCCGGCCGGTCGCCGGCGCGGACGAGCGTGAGGCCGAGATAGAGGCGCGCGAGACTATCGTCGTTCGAACGCGACACAGCGCGCTCCAGCGCCTGGCGCGCTTCCGGCAATCGGCCGCTCTGGTAATAAGCGCGGCCCACATAGGTCCAGACACCTTCCGGCATCGTGCTGAAGTAGAGCGCGTTGGGGCTCGTCGCGGCGGCGTTCTGGAAACGGACCACCGCAGCGTTCGGATCGCCGTAGAGCAGGTCTTTGCGGCCCGCCTGAAC
Source organism: Binatia bacterium (assembly GCA_036522615.1). Classification (GTDB taxonomy): domain Bacteria; phylum Desulfobacterota; class Binatia; order UBA9968; family UBA9968; genus JAJPJQ01. The sequence goes on from DATDFN010000369.1 coordinate 2,554, forward strand.
CTCTCCCTGCGCCGTGACGCAGCTGGAAAAACCAAGAGCAAGGAGTGCAAGAATCGCCAAGCGACGAATGGTTTTCATAATGCAAATAGCATAAGCCCGAGAGACCTCCGACGCAAGTAGCGCCGGCGAGGCCCGTCAGCGCCCGGGAGCGCCGAGCAGGACGTCGAGCGCCGTCGCGAGGAGATAGCCCACACTGACATAGGCGTTCACGTCGAAGAAAGCCTTGTTGATGCGCGACAGATCGTCGGGCGAGACCAGGCGGTGCTCCCAGACAAGGATCGCCGCGACGCCGAAAACGCCTATCCAATATACCGCGCCGAGGCCGGCGCTGACGCCGACCAGCGCCAGGAAGAGGATCGTCGCTACGTGGAAGACGCTAGACACCGCAAGGCTTTTCGCGATGCCGAAGCGGGCGGGTATGGAAAAGAGTCCCTGCTCGCGATCGAAGCGATAATCCTGGAGCGCATAGATGATGTCGAAGCCGGCGAGCCAGAACACGACCGCCAGCGCCATGAGCGCGGGAACTTCAAGGTCGGCGAAAGCGCGCGGCGCGCCGCTCACCGCGAGCCACGCGCCGAGCGGGGCGAGCGACAGTGCCAGGCCGAGAAAAAGATGCGAAGCCCAGGTGAATCTCTTCGTGAGCGAGTAAAAGAAGACCACCGCCAGAGCGACAGGCGAAAGATAAAAGCATAGCGGATTCAAGCGATAGGCGGCGTAGACGAAGACGAGCGCGGCGGCGCCGGTCAAAAGCGCCGCCTCGAGCACGCTCACTTTGCGCGCCGGCAGCTCCCAAGCGCGCGTGCGCGGGTTGAGCGCGTCGAATTTCCTGTCCGCCAAGCGGTTGAAGCCCATTGCGGCGGTCCTGGCCGCCACCATCGCGACGACGATCCAGCCCAGAGCGGCGGCGCTCACGTAGTAGCGCGTTCCGGCGAGCGTCAGCGAGGCGAGAGCGAAGGGCAGCGCGAAGACGCTGTGGGAAAATCGCACGAGGCTCGCATAATCCGCGAGTTTTGCGCTGAACGGCATTTCTCAGAGGCCGAGCTTATTCCAAATCGAATCGACGTAGCGCTTGGTTTTCTCGTCCATGACGATCGCATCGGGCCAGCCGCGCTCGAAGCCCTCGTCGCGGCGCTTGACGGTCGCGTCGATGCCCATCTTCGAGCCGTAGCCCAGCGCCGGCGCCGCGTGGTCCAGCACGTCGACAGGGCCTTCGACGAAGGTCACGTCGCGCTTGGGGTCGATGTGGTTGCCGACGATCCAGGCGACCTCGGCGAGATCCTGCACATTGACGTCGTGGTCGACGACGATCATCACCTTTGTGAACATCAGCTGTCCGAGCCCCCAGAGTCCGTGCATCACCTTGCGCGCGTGCGCGGGGTATTCCTTTTTGATGGAGACGATTGCGAGATTGTGGAACACGCCGTGGACCGGCAGGTTGATGTCGACGATCTCGGGGAACGTCAGTCGAATGAGCGGGAGAAAAATCCGCTCGGTCGCCTTGCCCAGATACGCGTCCTCCATCGGCGGCCGGCCGACGATGGTCGTAAGATAGATCGGATTCTTTTTTCGCGTGACACAGGTGACGTGGAATACGGGATAATCGTCGGCCAGCGAGTAAAAGCCGGTATGATCGCCGAACGGCCCCTCGCGCCGGAGCGGCTCGGCAGGGTCGATGTAGCCTTCGATCACGATGTCGGAGCTGGCCGGCACCTCGACGTCGACGGTGACGGCCTTGACGAGCTCGACGGGCTTCCTGCGCAAGAAGCCGGCGAAGAGCAGCTCGTCGATCTGGTCGGGCAGCGGCGCGGTCGCCGCGTACGTGAGCGCGGGGTCGCCGCCGATGCAGGCGGCGAGCTCCATGCGGCCGCCGCCTTCTTTCTGACGGTTGAAATGGCGCGCGCCCACCTTGTGCGGATGCCAGTGCATGCCGGTCGTGCGCGGATCGAAAACCTGCATACGGTAGAGACCGACGTTCCGCCTGCCTTCGACGGGATCGCGCGAAAAGACCAGCGGCAGGGTGACGAAGGGCCCGGCGTCGCCCGGCCAACACGTGAGGACGGGAAGCGCCGTCAAATCCGGATCGCGCTCGACGACTTCCTGGCATGCGCCGTCGCGCGCGTGCTTAGGCGCGACGCCCGCGACGCGCAGAAGCTCGGGCAGAAGCTGAAACCTCTCGCGCCACGAAGCGGGCGGCTTCAAGCGCGTGAGGCGCTCGATGTCGCGCGCGATCTCGGCGATGTCCTGGACCCCCAGGGCGAGCGCCATGCGGCGCTCTGAGCCGAATGCGTTGATCAGCACGGGGATGGTCTTGTCGACGACGTTCTCGAAGAACAGGGCGGGGCCGCCGCGCTTCATCACGCGGTTGGCGATTTCCGCGATTTCGAGCTCGGGCTTGACGGGATGGGCGATCCGCTTAAGCTCGCCTTCGCGCTCTAAAACTTGAACGAATTCCTGCAAGCTGTTATAAGCCATCAGCGAAGGTCCCGCCCCGTCGGATCAGGTGAGCATCTTTAATCCGAGAGCCGAAGCGAAGTCAAGGATTGGACTCGCGCGCTTTTCCTCTGTCGCACAGGTGCACGCGGCGACGATAGCCGGCCTGATTCTCCTTTGCGTCGCGGCTTTTTATTCGGCCCTGCACAACGGCTTCGTCGATTACGACGACGATACCCTCTACCTCAAAAACCCCTATTTCCGCGGCCTCGGCTGGGGAAATCTCCGCTGGATGTTCACGACGTTCCTTATGGGGCATTACCAGCCGCTCACCTGGGTGACGCTGGGGCTCGATTACGTTATATGGGGCATGAACCCGTTCGGCTACCATCTCACCAATCTTGTCCTGCACGCGGCGAATACGGTTCTGTTTTACTTCCTCGCGCTGCGGCTGCTGTCCTACGTGCTGCCGCGGGACGAGGAGGGCGCGACCATCGTCGGCGCGGCGCTCGCGGCGATGCTGTTCTCGATTCATCCTCTGCGCGTCGAGTCGGTCGCGTGGGTGACCGAGCGGCGCGACGTGCTGTCGGGCCTGTTTTTTTTCTTAACGCTGCACGCGTACCTGACGGCCGCGGAGGCGCCTTCCGCCGCGCGGCGCGGCAAATGGCTTGTGTGCGCGCTGATCGTCTACGCGCTGTCGCTGCTCTCGAAGTCCGTCGGCATGACGCTGGCGGTCGTGTTGTTGATCCTGGATGTTTATCCGCTGCGCAGGCTCGGCGGAAGCCGCGCGCGGTGGCTCGGACGCGAGGTATGGAACGTGTGGCTGGAAAAGCTGCCGTTTCTGGTTTTTGGCGCCGCCGCCGCCGTTACGGCGGCCTACGCGCAGTACGAGACGCGCGCGATGGTGACGGTCTCTCAGTACGGGATCGCCCGGCGCGCGGCGACCGCTTCTTACGGTTTTGTTTTTTACTTCTGGAAGACGCTGCTGCCGACGAAACTTTCGCCGCTGTACGAAATTCCCGTTGATTTCAATCCGGCGCACTGGATTTATTTCGCCTGCGCGCTCGCCGTCGCAGCGCTCACGTTGGCTTTGATATTCCTCAGAAAGGCCTGGCCGGCGGCGCTCGCGGCCTGGCTCGCCTATCTCGCCATGGTGCTGCCGGTTTCCGGCATCGCCCAGAGCGGTCCGCAGCTGGTCGCGGCGCGCTACAGCTATTTGCCGTGCCTCGCCTTCGCGCTT
>DATDFN010000370.1:0-4084 GCA_036522615.1 Binatia bacterium
CCAGGCCGCCGGCAGAACGACGGCGCAGCTGAGACAATCGCTCGAGGATCGGTATAAAAAATACGTTCAGGCGCCTAACGTGACGATCCGCGTGACCGAGATCACCTCCAGCGAGGTCTTCCTCGTCGGCCAGGTGGCGAAACCCGGCGCCTATCCCTCAACAGGCCACGACACCGTGCTGCAACTCATCACGCGCGCGGGCGGGCTCACGATTTTCGCCGACCGCCGCAACGTCAAGGTCGTGCGCCGGGAGAATACCAAGGTGAAGGAATATCTCGTCGACTACGACGCCATCATCAAGGGCGATCTCAAGCAGGACCTCGTGCTCAAGGCCGGCGACCGCGTGATCGTCAACTGACGCGCGCGCCATAGGTCTAAAAAAAGCGGCTGTCTCACCGCGACCGGTTCGCCGGCGTGGAAGAGGCAGCCGCTTTTTTTGTGATTTTCAGCCGCGGCGGATTATAAACAGGTCGCGGTGAATAAGCTGTTTAGCGCCTTATCTTTACTCCCCGTCAACAAATCCTGCCCGGGTTTTCCACCATATCCTCACAGGTTATCAACAGCCTACCTGGATAACCCAAGCTCCTTCCGCGCCCGGTCGACAAAGCTGTAGTCCACCACCTGGCTGACGCTCACCGGCCGCGTGATTTTGGCGCTCTCGCGCGTGAGATCGATCAACACCTGCACCGACTCGGGCTTGACGACCGCGTCCTTCGTGAGGACGCGCGAGACGTGGCGCAGCGTCTCGGCGGCCATTTTACGGTCGGTCAGTTTCCACTGCTTCATTAGAATGTCGATCACCGCTTCGCGGTTCTTCGGATCGTTTACGAACATCAGGCCGCGCAGCGTCGCGCGCACCATTCGATAGACTTCGTCGGGATTCTCGCGGATGCGCTTATCCGACGTGCCGAAGCCGTTCTGCGGGAACTCCACCACGTCGCCGAGAAACAGCAGCTCGTTGAAGCCCTTCTCCTGCGCGACGATGTTTTCCGGCACGGAAAGCAGCGAGGCGTCGACGACGCCCGATTCGAGAACGGCGTAGCGGCTCGCCGCGCTGCCGGCCATGGGCAAGACGGAGACGTCGCGCCCCGGCTCGAGTCCGATGTGCTTGAGCGCCTGCGCGGCGAGCAGCGTCGCGGAGCCTCCGGGCGAGCTGCCGGCGACCTTTTTACCGCGCAGCTGCTGCGGGTCTTTGATCTCTTTTTTGCTGATCAGGAAAAGCAGCGGCTTGGAGACGGTAAAAAGGAGCACCTTCATCGGCTGGCCGTGAATCGCCGCGCCAATCGTCCCGGTAACCGCGCCGTTGTAGTCGAGATCGCCGTTCAGCACCGCCGTGCTCGCGAGGTTCGCTTGCATGAAGATGATCTCGAGGTCGAGCCCCTCCTCGCGGAAGAAGCCGCGATTTAGGGCCGTATAGAGCGCGAGAAACGAGACGTTCGTCGAGGAGCTGCCCATGCGCACTTTTTTGAGCGTCTGGGCGGGACTTTCCGAAGCGAAGCAACAAATCGCGAAGGCCAGGACCGACAGCGTAAAGGTGCGCTTCATCACTCCTCCATCTGATCCTAATCCGCCGCCGCCCACATGACGCGGTCGGCGGGCAGCTCGATCGCGAGCTCGCGCCAGCTCTCGCCGCGGTCGTCGCTGAAGAGAATCTGCCCCTTGCCGCCGCTTCCCGAAGCGTGGCCGCGCGCGACCAACCCCGTTCCGGCGAAGAGCGCATTGCGGTCGTGCGGATGGTGCACGAGCGCCCAGAACATCGGGTCGCAGTCGTCGGGAAGCCCTTCGGCGACGCGGCGCCAGGATTTCGCCGCGTCGCCGCTCTTGAAGAGCGCCGCGCGCGCGCCGCGCTGCTCGCGCCGCCAGACGCCGGGCGAGCCGTCGGCGGCCGCGACGAGCATTTCCGGCGCGTCTCCGGTCCGCGCCGGCGGCAGGAATAGAAAATCGTGAAAATAATTTCGCGAGAGACCGTTCTCCGCGCGGACCCAACCGTCCTCCGGCTTGTCGCTGGTAAAAAAGCCGCGTGCGCTCGCGACGAAGTAGCGGTCGAAGCGCCCGGGCAGATTCGCGATCACGTGGATGTCTAGATAATCGATCCCCTTGCTCACGTCTTCCCACGTCGCGCCGCGGTCGAAGCTGCGCACGATACCGCCGTGCTCGATACATAAATAAATCGTGCGCGGGTCGTCGGGACGGACAAAGACATTGCGCACGTGGCCCTGGTGCGGCGGCTGAGGAAAGCGCCAGTTTTTCTTCACTTCATCGGGAAGCGCTTTCAGCGCGCTCAATTCATTCCAGCTCTCGCCGCCGTCCTCGCTGCGGAAAAGCCCTACCGGCTCGACGCCGGCATAAACCACATCGTCGCTCGTCGGATCGACGGCGACGGCGCGGATGTCGCCTTCGAGCACCCTCTTCCAGGTTTTTCCCCCGTCGCTCGTGCGATAGAGACCGTCGTGCGTCACACCGACGTAGACGCGCTCGGGACGATCGCGGCAGCCGTGGATCGAATCGATAATGCCGTCGCGAAACGCGCGGCTCGTCTCCTCCCAGCCGCCGTCGCGCGCGCGCCAGACGATGAGCCCGTGCTGCGTCCCGGCGTACAGTCTCACTCCGTTGGACATGACCGCTCCTATGGGAATAGCTCTACTCTTCCCGTTCCCGGCTGCCTGTCCCAGCGCGCCTCGACCGAAGAAAAATAATTCCACGCGCGCTCCGCGCGCCGCTCGAAGTCGATCTCCGCGTTGAACGCGCGCGCCTGCTCCGCCGAAAGCGTCTCGACCTCTCCCAGCGCCGCGGCCTGAAGCGTTTTCTTTGCGTCGTCTTCCAGGACCAGCGATGCGTAAAGCACCTCGGTCAAATTTTTTCCCACGACGACAGTTCCATGCGCCCGGAGCAGCGCAGCGCGCTTGTCCCCGATGACATTGACCAGGGCGCGCCCGCGCTCCGGCGTCGTGACGAGCTGCGCCCCCTGGTACAGCGGCACGCCGGCGCTGAAGAGGGTGCCTTGGAGCGTCACGGGGCGGAACTCGCGCTTCGCGATCGTGAACAGCGTCGCGTGCGGCGGATGAAGGTGCGCGACCGCGAGCGCGTCGCTGCGCGCGGCATGCAGCGCCGTGTGGATCGGCCACTCGACCGGCGGCCGGCCGCTGCCCTGCGGCTTGCCGTCGAGATCGCACGGAACCATGTCCTCGGGGCGGAGCTGTCCCTTGTCCGAGCCCATGCCGGGCGTGATGAAGACGCGCTTTTTCTCCGGATTATATACGCTCAGGTGACCGAACAGGCCGAGCATCCCCTGCATCGCGAAAATCCGCGCGAGCTGCGCGAGTTGTTCCCTGGCTTCGTCCTCGTTGAACATCGCGCCTCCTCAATCGAGCTGCGCCCATTCGCTGAATTCTTCGAGCCCGAGACTCTGCAAAGTATCCATGAACGGCCGCCCCGTGCGCTCGTGCCGGCCGGACAGGCGGTAGTAATCGAAGACCATCTGCGGAATCCATTTCCCGATCGTGAAGCCCTTGAACTTGCCGTCGGGGATCGGCTCCAAAAATCTTTGCCCCACCTGCTGCCAGTCGTGGTCGGCGACCCAGCCGCGCTGCGTCCCGAAGATCGTCTGCAGGATCATGCTACGATGGCCGGCGATCATCCCTTCGTCGAGGTCGAAATTCCACCCCGTCGTAGCGCTCAGCGAATCGGCGATGCTCTTCAAGCCGTCCGGCTTCATATGCATCTGCGCGAACCAGCAGCCGCCGGTAAGGCCGCAGAATTGGCGATACTGCTCGGAGAGCACCTGCGACCACGGCCAGCCGGTCGGATCGTCGCGGTCGAGCGGCCCCCATTTTTCTCTGTACGCCAGATCCGGCGGCGGCTTGGCGCTGCCGCCGCCCTGCGGCTTCATGCCGCCGGAGGCGACGATCTCGCGCAGCATCTGGCCGAAGTGCGGTCGCCAGTCGTGCAGCGCGGGCGTGCCTTTCTTCGTGTGCACCACCCACTTCGGCGCATCGCCGCCGATCGCCGCCGCGACCTGCGTCGGCCCCTCGGCCAGGAGCTCGCCCCATTTGCCTTCGCGCCGCGCCGCCATGTCGAGCAGCCG
>DATDFN010000371.1:0-13919 GCA_036522615.1 Binatia bacterium
AAGTCGCGGTCGATGGTGCGCTGCGAGACTTTGGCGATGACGGGGAGGCGGCGTTTGAAATGGGAGTTCATGACACGCTCGTTCACCTGATCGACGAACCGCTGGTCGAAGCCCGCGTCGATGAGCTCCGCGCGCGAATAGCGCTCATCGACCATGAGGTAAAGCAGCCGGTCGACGTCGCGGTAGCTGAAGCCCAGCTCACCCTCGTCCGTCTGCCCCTGCCAGAGATCGGCCGAAGGATCTTTTTTCACGATGACCGCCGGCACGCCGACGGCCTCCGCCAGCGCCCACACCTGCGTTTTGTAGAGATCGCCGAGCGGGTTGATCGCCGACGCCATGTCGCCGTAAAGCGTGCCGTAGCCCAAGAGCAGCTCGGTCTTGTTGCTGGTTCCGAGGACGAGCGCCTGCCAGCGCGCGGAGTGATCGTAAAGGATCGTCATCCGCTCGCGCGCCATCTTGTTGCCACGGCGGCGGGCGTCGGCGTCGGGGAAGCGCGCGAAGTAAGCGTCGATCTGCGGCGAGATGTCGACCGTCAGCGATTCGATCGGCGCCTCTTTGACGACGAGCTCGGCGTGGGCGCGGCTTTCCGGGCTCGAAGTCTTGTACGGCATCATGATGCCGAGGACGTTCCTCGGTCCCAGCGCCTCGGCGGCGAGCATCGCGCTGAGGCTGGAATCGACGCCGCCCGAGAGTCCGACGACGACGCGTCGAACGCCGACTTTCTCGACTTCGTTGCGGATGAAGGTGATGAGTATTTTTCGCAGCAGCGCGACGTTGGTGGGAATCTCCACGCCCATCAGCGTCTCTTTTTCGGATTTTTTCCGCGCGTTCCGAGACCCTTGCTGCCCCTGATCACCCGTAACCCTTTGACGACGCGCGCGGTCTTCAGGTTCGAAGGGCGCTCGCGAATGCGCAGCAGCTCGTTCACCGTGAGATCGATATCTTCGTCGCGCAGCAGCGGCGCGGCGGCGCGCTTGCGGCGGACCGCATCGAGCGCGATGTTGCCGGCGATGAAATCTTCTTCGTAATACTTCGCCTTGGCGATGCGTCTTCCGAACGGGTCGACGATCTCCGAGCCGCCCCAGAAGCCGACGCCGTCCTCGAAGCCGACCCGGTTGCCGTAGGCCACGAAAATGCCGAACGTCTCCGCGTAGGCGCGGTTGATCATCTCCCAATAGCGCGCGTTGTCGTCCTGCGGCTCTCCATCGGTGATGCCGCGGAGCGGGCTCGTCGACGGGCAGAGAACGGTAAGCGCGCCGTCCAGTGCGGCGAGATAAATCGTCGATGGATGCCAGAGGTCCTCGCAGATGAGCAGCGCAAGCCGCCCGAAGCGCGTGTCGAATGCGCGTACGCGGTCGCCGCGCGCGAAGTATCGCTGCTCGTCGAACATGCCGTAGGTCGGTAGATAGACTTTGCGATGGACGTGGCGCACTTCGCCGCGGTCGAAGTACACCGCCGCGTTGTAAAACCGGTAGTCCGGCCCTTCTTCGACCAGGCCGGCCACAAAGGCCACGTCGCGGCTCAGCTTCTTGAGACGCTCGATCTCAGGCGCGGATAGCCGGAGCGCGACATTGGGCACCATGTCGCGGAGGAAATATCCGGTAAGGCTCAGCTCCGGAAAGAGCAGGAGATCGGCACCCCGCTTCACCGCGAGGCGAATCTGCTCCTCGTAGATCGCAAGATTGGCAGCGATATCTCCCAGGCGGGGATTTATTTGCGCGATTGCGACTCGAAACGCCACATCAGCCTCTCGGAAAGGCTAACACAGGGGGTAAACGCTTGCAATTTACTTGCAGAAAACGCGATGCGAAATCGATACTTCTGGATTCTATGGGCGCGATTTTATATTATATTTTCTATGGAAAAGGTTCTCATCTTCGGTCAGGATCTCTGACCCTACACGCGCAAAGCCCGTGAGGCTTACACACAACGCAACATCCCCTTCGAGTATATCAATGTCCTGAATGACGCTGAGGGTCTTAGGCGCATGCTCGCGCTCAACGATAACCAACGCGATATTCCCGTCATCCTGGAAGCCGGCAAAATTACCGTCGGCTTCGGCGGCACGTGATCCGTTTAAAACGCCCACGGCGTGGGCGGAAAAGACAGCGACAGAGATTCGAGACATAGAAAGATTCCGGGACGTTCTGTCTCTATCTCTGTCTTTTTTTATGCTTTTTTAAGCGTCAAGTGCGCGATCTGCGGCGGGCAGTTGATGCGGACGGGAAGTCCGGTGATGCCAATCCCGCGGCCGACGAAAAGCGTCGAGCTTTTCGCGTCCGTTCTCGCGATGTTCCGGCGCGGCAGGAGATACATACCGTCGACATACGGCGTCAACAGCCGCGCGATGGAAAGGTTCGCGGCTTCGGGACCGAGCTTGATCTGCCCGCCGTGGTAATGGCCGGAGAGAACCATCTCGATGCCGTTCGCGGCGGCCGTGGGAAAGATCTCCGGCCGGTGCGACAGCAGCAGGCGCACCTCGCCCGGGTCCGCTTTAGCGGCGGCGAGCGCCCGCGAGAGATCCGGCTCACCCGAGCGCAGATCGTCGATGCCGAGCACGTTCAGCGAGCTGTTGCCGATGCGGTGCGCCACAGCGTCGTTTCTCAGCATCCGGATGTTATTTTCCGCAAAGCGGCGCGTGATCTCATCCTCGATCCCGCCGTACACATCGTGATTTCCCAAACACGCGTAGACGCCGCGCTTCGCGCGCAGGCGCGACAGGGCCTCGACACAGGGATCGACCTCCGTCGGATTGCCGGCGATGAAGTCGCCTGTCAGGGCCACGAAGTCCGGCTCGAGCCGGTTGATCGCCTCCACGTAAGCCGCGAGTTCATCTCCACGCATGAACGGGCCGACGTGAAGATCGGTCAGCTGAACGATCGTCGACCCGTCGAGCGCGCCCGAGAGACCGTCGAGGGGAAATTCGAAATATTCGATTTCGAAGCGGCGGCGCTCCATTAAAGCGCCGTAGCCTGATAGAACGAAAGGCGCTGCGGCGACCGCGCCGAGTCCGGTCTTGAGAAATTCCCTGCGCTGGATATCGGGCGCTGCCGGCGCTCGCGACAGCCGCGTCATCGCGCGGTGGTAAAAATCATAACCCATCAGCACGAGTGCCGAGCCGGTGGAGCCCAGCGCCCAGATGGCGAAAAGCACGATCTGCGCGCGAACGAGCCACGGATAAGGCTGCCGCGCCACCAGTCCATAAACGATCATGGAGACCACCGGCAGAAACATGAAGATAAGAAAACCCGCCGCCCCTACGATCAGGAGCGCGGCTCGTTTCGGATCGGGGATTTTATCGGCGATATAACGCCGGGCGCTGCGAAAAAGATGGACTTGGCAAACTAGATACAGGCCGATAACAAGAAAAAAAGCTACGCGGGGACTCGTAAAATTCACAACAGAAAAGTAATATAACGGAAACCGTTAAGCCAAACAAGGCGGAGATGTGACAGAATTGTTACAAGAACAGGTCGCCAACGAGATCCGCCGCGCGCTCGGACCGGCCACGCGCCTCGCCGCGCTCACGCCGCTGGCCGGGGACGCCTCGAGCCGCCGCTATTACCGAGCGCGGCTGGAGAATTCGCCGCGCGCGGATTCGTCGATCGTGATGGAGCTCGCGGGCAGCGCGCTGCCGTTGTCTTCCGAGGAGCTTGCGATCTTCAAAGAGCCTCCGACGGAGCTGCCTTTTATCAATGTCCACCGCTTTCTTTCCACGCTCGGCGTCAGGGTGCCCGCGCTATTCGGCATCGCGCCGGACCAGAAGCTTCTGCTCCTCGAAGACCTCGGCGACCGCGCGCTCTGGGACGCGGTTCAGGCGCTTCCCTCCGATGAGATTTTCGCCTGGTATCAGAAAGCGGTCGATCAGCTGCTGCTCATTCAGGTCGAGGGGACGCGGCGGCGCGACGACCGCTGCGTCGCGTTTCAGCAGCGCTTCGACTTTCGCCTTTATCAATGGGAATTCGAGCACTTCATCGAATACGGGATTGAAAAACGGCCCGGCGGAAAAATCTCCGACGCCGAAAAAAGCCGGCTCCGCGAGAGCTTCGAGGAGATCGCGCGACGCCTCGCCGGGCTCGAGCCCTGCCTCAGCCACCGCGATTACCACAGCTGGAATCTCATGGCGTTGAACGGCGCCGTCGCCGTGATCGATTTTCAGGATGCGCTGCTCGCGCCGCCGCAGTACGATCTCGCTTCGCTGCTGAACGATCGCGAGACGGATGGCATCGTCGACGGGAATCTCGAAACGCGGCTGCTCGATTATTATCTCAACCGCCGCGAGGCGCTCGGGCCGCGCGCGGATCGCGCCGAGTTTTTCGACGATTACGTTCTTTCCGCGCTGCAGCGCGACTTTAAGGTCGTCGGTCGGTTTTATTATCTCGACATCGTCAAAGGAAAGCCCGGCTACAAAAAGTATATCCCGCCCACGCTGAAACGCCTGAAGCGAAACCTCGAGCGCGCGCCGCGCTATCGCAAGCTGATTCCGCTGCTCCGGCCGCATTTCGAGGAGCTTCGGTGAAGGCGATGCTCTTTGCCGCCGGCCGCGGGACGCGGCTGGCGCCGCTGACCGACGGCCTGCCGAAACCGCTCGTGCCCGTCGCCGGCCGCCCGATGATCGACTATCCCCTGTTGCTGCTGCGACACTGCGGAATCACCGACATCGTCGTCAACATTCACCACCTGGGCTCCATGATCGAGGATTATCTCGGCGACGGGCGGGCGCTCGGCGTCAACATCAGCTATTCGCGCGAGACCGAGCTGCTCGACACCGGCGGCGGGCTGCTGAAGGCCCGGCCGTTTCTCGAAGGCGGCACGTTCGTCGTCGTCAACAGCGATGTGCTGATCGGCCTCGATTTGCGCGCCGCGGTCGAGCGCCACCGCACAAGCGGCGCCGCCGCGACGCTCGTGCTGCGCGCCGATCCCGACGCCGACCGCTACGGCGCGATCGAGCTTTCGCGCGACGGCCGCGTGCAGAAGTTTTTGCATCATTCCGGGCCGTCGATCGGCTCGGCCGGACCGCTGGAAAAATATATGTTCACCGGCGTACAGGTGCTGGAGCCGAAAGTCTTCGATTACATGGAGGGCGAGGAGTCGCGCCGCTTCGGCACGACGACGGCGACGTATCCGAAGATGCTCACCGCCGGCGCCAACCTTCAGGGCTTTGTGTTCGACGGCTTCTGGCACGATCTCGGCACGCCCGACAGCATTCGGCGCGCCGAGGCGAAGCTCGCCTCCGGCGACGTGAATCTCGGATATATCGGACCGCCTTAGGCTTGAGGAACGAGGAAGCGGATGGCGAGCATGAACGCCATGCCGCAGAGAACCGACGCGACGACTTTCCAGTTGAACTTGCGATGCGCCTCCGGCAGCAGATCGCCGGCGCCGAGATAAATGAAGTCGCCGGCGATGAACGCCAAAAGCTTCTGCTGAAAATCGGCGGGAATGAAACCCGCCAGCAGCGCGCCGATCGGATACAGCAGCCCGGCGAGCATGAGCGCGAACATCGTGCCGCCCCGGCGCCATTTCGCTTCGCGCATGATCAACGCCGAGCTCATGCCTTGCGGGATCTCGTGCAAGACCACCGCGAGCGTGATCGTCAGCCCTAAGTAGGGGTCGATGAGATAGCCCACCATGATCCCCGCGCCGTCGACGACGTTGTCGAGCGCCATGCCGAGTACGGCGACCGGACCGATCTGGTGCGTGTGACATTCGGGCTCGCCGCACGCGTGGATCATGATGATCTTTTCCAGCAGATAGAACGTGATGAAGCCGAGGGCGAGATAACCCGAGTCGGACTTCAAATTGGTTTCCGGCAGGATCTCGAAAAACACCACAGCCAGAAGCACGCCGGCCGCGAAAGCGATGACATATCTCGGCTCGATCCTATCGCGCTCGACGCGCATGGCGATCCAGCCGGAGAGGAAATCGCTCGATCCGGCGATCAATGCGTAAAAATAGACCATCAGGTCGCCTACCGTTACCACAATAGGTAAATGGGACACCCCGGCTTCATCGGGGGGCAAAAGAACGTGTCGCGCGCGGTTGTCGACCTACGCTACGCGAAGCTCCCGCGCGTCGTGCGGGATTTTCTCACGCACGACCGACGCGGTGTTCACCACGTTGAGTTTTTTGAACAGGAACTCGAAGCGCTCCTCGAGCTTCTTTCCGATCTCTTTGCGAAAAGATTCCGGCAGCGTCCAGAAGCGCTCTTTCAGCGGGCCGAAGCCTTTTTTGCGTGTTTTATAAATGAACTGCTCGTCGGTCTCCCCGTCGACCTTCTCGGCGGCGCATTCCTTGCGCAGATAATCGTAGACTTCTTTTTTCACCGCCGCGGGGAAAGCCGGATCGTCGTAGAGCATGTTCTGAAAACCCGTCGCCAGGTGGATCTCCGCGCAGCGGCGCTTCGGGAAATGGTCGAAGGCCTCCTCCGGCAGCGTCGATGCGCCGTGCTGCACCGCGCCGGCGAGGCCGTATTTCTCCCGCGCGACCTTGGAGAGCTGCTCCAGCGTGTCGAAGTCGAGCTTCACGCGCGCGATCGTTCCGTCGGGCAGCGGGACGCCGCCGTGCGACGTGCCGGTCTGAATGCTGATCTTGCTGATGCCTTTGAGGCCCTTGGCGCGTTTGTCGAGTTCTTCGCGGTAGCCATCCATGTAGGCCTCGAGCTCCTCGACGGTGCTGTTTTTCTTGCCCACCTCGCCGATCTCGCCGCCTACAGATATCGTGATGCCCTTGGGCTCCAGGCCGCGCACATGCGTGGTCAGCTCGGCCGCGACCCAGCAGTTGTCCTGCTGCTGCGCGCGAACCGTGGGGCGGCTCAAATCGACGAGCGTCGAGCTGTCGATGTCGATGTTGTAGAATTCCGCTTCGATCGCTTCTTTGATGAGATCTTTGAGAGCCTGGATTTCCGCCTGCGGGTTCTTCGCGAAATTCTTCGCGCTCGCCTGAAAGTGATCGCCTTGAATGAAGAGCGGGCCTGTAAAGCCTTCCTTGATCGCGGCCGCCGTCACGACATGGGCATACTCCGCCGGGCGCTGGAATGTGTAGCCGATCTCCGAGCGCGCGATCTCGAAGACCACCGCGCCGACGCGGTTTTTGAGGGCGGCGCGAAAGACCGCCCGCGCCGTATCGAACGTCATGCCGCGGATATTGATCGCCGGCACGGTGAAGCCGCTGACTTCCCCGCGGCCGATCGCGTCATACAAGTTTTGAATGGATGCGGGGTAGATGCCAAGAGCTCGGGCGGTCCGGCGCACGGTGTCCCGCGCGGCGGCCTTGACTGCGGCATCTTCGCTGAAAACGCCGTTGAAAACGAGACGGTCGATAACACCGTCGCGGAGCTTCTCCGCATCGACGACACGCGTTTTCCCGTCGCTGTCCACGACGCCCTGAAGGCTTTTTTTGAGCTCTTCCTGACCTTGATACCGCATATCGGCCTCCTTCGAATTGCGAGGTAGATTTCGCCCTCAAGTTAGATATCCCAAATCCTCCGGGTAGGCAAGAATTCGTCCGCAGCACATCCGACCGCGGAGATATCTTCTTAGGGTGTGGGCGCGGCGGCGAGAGCCCTGTCCAGGCTTGCGCGCGCGGAGGCGAGATTGGGATCGAGCTCCAACGCCTTGTGAAACTCCTCGATCGCCTCGGAGCGACGGCCCAAGGCGATGAGCACGTCGCCCAGGTTCACGTGCGCCAGCGGAAACGCCGGCCTGATCTCGATCGCTTTCCGCAGATGCTCCATCGCCTCCTGATACTGTCCGCGCAAAGCCAGCAACAGCCCGAGGTTATTCTGCCCCTCGAGAAAGCCGGGGTTGATCTCGACGGCCCTGCGGTAATGCTCCAAGGCTTCGTCTATTTTACCTTGTTTTACCAGCGCCAGTCCCAGGTTGTGGTGCGCGACCATCGAATTGGGGTTGGCGCGGAGCGCTTCGCGGTATTGGGCGATCGCCTCGTCGGTTTTACCCTGCGCTGCGAGGGCGTTGCCCAGATTGGCCCGGGCCTCGTCGTAGTCGGGCTGAATCTCCAAGGCGCGGTCATAGTATACGATCGCTTCCGCATAACGACCCTGCTCCGCCAGGAGCCCCGCGAGATTGTTGAACGCGATGCGCGACGGCCGGGGCGTGTTGGCAAGCACATAGGCGTATAGTGTGGCGGAGTCGCGCCACACGCCGATCTGCCGCCTGGTCATGACGGCAAGGGTCAACAGCACGCCCAGCGCCGCGCCCGCGGCCAGATATCGCCCCAACGCCTCTTTACGCAGGCGCTCCCGCCAGAGCGCGGCGGCGCCGCCGCCCGCCAGCAGAGCCCAGCCGAGGCATGACAGGTACGTATATCGATCGGCGACCATCTGCGAGCCGCTCTGGGCGATGCCCGACACGGGCGCGATCAGCGCGAGGTAATACACCCATGCCGCCAGCGCGGCGGGCAGGCGCCGGCGCGCAAGCACCAAAACGAGCGTAACGGCGGCGGCGGCGAAAAAACCGGCCACGTAGACCGGTTCCCATGGGCTGAACTGGATGGGCAGGTCGTACATGGGATAAACGCCGGCGGGAAGAAACGTCTTCTCGATGTAGTACCAAACCGCGAAGCTCGCCTGCGCCAGGCGCTGCAGCGGCGTATGCTTCGTTAACGTATCCATCGCGCCGGATACCTGCTGGGCGAAGCCGGCGACGACCGCGGCGGCGCCGCCGAGAATCAGAAACGGCAGCTTTTCGAGCCACACCCGGCGCGGACCGATGCCGTTACTGTCGATCCGGCGGAGCGGAAAGAAATCGATGGCTACGAGCGCGACTGGGAGCGTCATCGCCGTAGCCTTCGAGAGCAGCGACAACATGTAAGCGACCAAAGCCGCGCCGAGCCATCTCATGTATGTGCTCGACTCGGCCGCGGTAACGGACTTGAGATAGGCGAGCATCGTCAAGAAAAAAAAGATTCCGGAGAGCACGTCGCGCCGCTCGGTCGCCCAGGCGACCGACTCGACGCGCAAAGGATGGAGCGCGAACAAAAGCGCCGCGAGCGCGGCGCCGATCTCCAACGTCCGCTCGTCCCATTCCGGTTTCGCCAGCCTGAGCAGGCGAACGCACAGCAAATAAAACAGCGCCGCGTTGACGGCGTGCAAAATCATGCTCGTGAGATGATAGCCGGCGGGATTCAAACCCCAGATGTAGTAATCGAGAGTGAAGCTCAACCAGCTGAGCGGCTGGTAATGCCCCAGGTAGAACGTCGTAAACATCCAGCGCAGCGCGGGCCAGCCGGCCTGCCGGAACGCCGAATTTTCCGTCACCGCGGCGTCGTCGTCCCAATTGACGAATTCGTTATGGAGAACGGGGGCAAAAACCGCCGCCGCCGCGACCGCAAGGAGAACGGGAATCGCAGCGCGAATCATGCTCTCCCGGTCCCCTTTCATCATTGCGTTCACGGTTTCGCTTCCAATCGCTGCAAGTCTTCTTTCGCTCCCTTGAGATCGGGCTGAAGTTTCAGCGCGTCCCTAATCTCGCGCGCGGCCTCGTCGCGCTTGCCCGCCACCGCCAGGAACCTTCCGAGCTGGTAATGCCCGTCGGCGTCGCGCGGATTCAACGCGATGAATCGTCGCAGATGCGCGATGCCGTCTTCGACGTCCCCCGTTTCCGCGAGCAACAGGGCGATGTTGAACAGCGCCGGGGCGTACTTGGGGTCGATCTTCAGCGCCGCGCGGTATTCCGCGATCGCATCGGCCGCCTTTCCCTGCGCGTCCAGAATGCCGCCCAGATTGGTGCGCGCCTCCACATACTTGGGATCGATCTCGATCGCGCGCCGATATTCTTTCGCCGCGCCGTCCACGTCTTGATCCTTCCACAGCGCGTTGGCGAGATTGAAGTGGGCGGCGGCGTAGTTCGCGTCGATTTCGATGGCGCGCCGATAGTGGCCGATCGCCTCCTGCCGCTTTCCGCGGAGATCCAGCGCGCTGCCCAGATTCAAATGGGCCGCGGCATTCTTCGGGTCGATCGCGATCGCGGCGCGATAGTGCTCGATCGCCTGCTCGGCTTTCCCCTGCTTGAACAGCGCATTGGCAAGATCGTAATGCGCCGGCCCGCGGCGCGCCAGAAGCTGATCCAGGCTCGACTGGGCGGCGGCATAGCGCGGATAGATGCGCAGCGCGGCGCGGTAGTGCTCGATCGCCTCTTCGATCCGGCCCGCCGCCGCCAGCGCATCGCCGAGATTTTTCTGCGCCAGCTCCAAATTGGGATCGATCTCGGCGGCGCGGCGGAAATGCGCCAGCGCCTCGGCAACCTTGCCGCGGCTCGAGGCGAGCGCGCCGAGATTGTTATGGACCTCGGCATACGCGGGGTAGATCGCCAGCGCGCGGTCGTAGCGCTCGGCCGCGGCATCGATCTGGCCCGCGCGCCGGAGGCGGTCGCCCTCGCGCGCCCAGAAGGCCGCGCGCAAAAACGTCGAGCGCTGCTGCGCGGCGAGCACGTGACGCGTCTCGCGCCGGCTCGGCAGCCAGCGGTTAAACTGCTGCCAGACGATGAACGACAGCGCGACGATGACGGCGATCATCGCGCCATGGACCAGCGCGGCCGTTGCGCGCGGAGCTTCGAGCAATGAGCCGTCAACGCGCATGAGACTCGGGATCCTCGTTCTTGAATATAAAGATCGAGTAGCCGATCGTCGCGAGCGGCTCTTTGCCCCGGAACTGTTCGACGAATTCGACCTGCGAGCGCCGCCCGATAATAGACGGGCTGTATAAAAGGGTCGGGCTGATCGCTACGTAGCGGGAAGGACCCGGCGATTGCGTCGCCGGCGGATCGAAGAGAATCCATGTTCCCGGCAGGTATGACGCGTCGATGCCGTAATACTCGGGATCATCGTAGCCGAAGTGAACGAAGCGTATTTTTTCTACTCTCTCGCGCTCCATCCAGAGCTTCAGCCCCTTCAAATCCTGTCCCCAGTCGAGGTTCGAATCGGTCAGAATTTTATATCCGTTTTTCGGACCGCCGGCGGCTTCGTTGAAGTAGGCGAGATAATGCGGATAGATCCACACCGCCGAAGCCGCGTACCAAACGGCGAAAATCGCCAAAGCGGGCCGCCAAAATCGCCGGCTCGTCCACAGATGCGCGGCGGCGCCGGCGATGAGAACGAAAAGAAACGGATAGATCGGCAGAATATGGCGCAAGCCGATATTGATCCCCGTGCCGACGGCGAGAAGAAAATAAACGACGGCGGGTACGATGAGAAAGGCCGCGGCGATGCGCTTCAGAGCGCCGCGGACGGCGAGCCACAGACCGGCTATGAAAAGAACGATCGTCGGCAACGGCGTTTTAACCGCGAAGGCGACCGGGAAATACGCGTGAAAGCCCACGGGCGACATCTGCCCCAGGAGATAAGCCGGGCGCCGCAGCGTGCCGAGAACGTACAATTGTCCGTAAAGCCACGCTTCGGGCAAAAGGTGATGGCGCAAGGCGAACAGCGCCGGCGCGCGCAGCAGGGACGATTCGCCCGGAATGTACCATTCGAAATGGAAATAATGCGCCGCCCCGCCGGGGATGGCGTCGTAGCGAAATCCATAGACCGCCCAAATGACGGCGCAAGCCGCAACCGGCGCGGCGGACAAAACCGCGGCGACACGAAAAACCTTTTGACGACGGCCTTCGTCGCTGGCTGCGTCTGGTTGGCGCGCAAAGATCCACACGATCCCGAGAAGAAACCACACCAGAAAAATCCCCGGTGTTGCGTATTTGGTCGCCGCGGCGAAGGCGAAGCACAGCGCCGTCAGAGCGAGGCGCCACCATCCGCCTTCGCGCAGGAAGCGCCAGAAAAAATACGTGCCGATAAAAAAGCAGGCGGCGAACGGAAAATCGGTATGGATGTTCGCGCTATGCGCCAGGATGTTCGGATCGAGGCCGAAAATCGCGAGCGCGGCGACCCCGGCCTCGCGCCCGAAAAGCCGCGCCGCCCAGAGGTATACGAAGATGCCGAGAACGATCGCGATCGCGATCATCTGCAGCTTGGCGAAGAAGAAAAGCGGCTCGGCTTCGTTTTCGACGAACATCGCCTCGTGAGCTGCTTCAGCCGTGTCGGCTATCAGGCCTTCGGGATTGCGCTGCCATTGAGGGTAGGAGCGAAAATCCTTGATCGGGTACGCGAGCAGCGGTAGCGCCGCCCACATCTTCGCCAGCGGCGGATGCTCCGGGTTGGCTCTGAAGTCGCCGAATTTCAGATACGAATAGCCCGCGAAAAGATGGATGGGCTCGTCGACGGTAGGCGATTTCTGCAGAAATACGGAGACCGAGATCAGCGCGAAGATGACGACGAAATATAGGATCGCGAAAAGCGAGATGCCGCGAAGAGGGAGCTCCGACGGCGCTTCCGGCACAGCGCTCTCGGCAGATGGGCTCAAAGGTGCCACTTAGCGCGGCTTGTCCCCGCCGCTCGGCAAGCGTTCCAGCGCCTCTCGGGCTGAAGCGAGCTCTGGCTGGATCTTCAAGGCCTCGCGAAACTCGCGCGCGGCGGCGTCGCGCTCGCCGCGCGCCGCCAGGTACCGCCCGAGATAAAAATGCGCTTCGGCGTCGCGCGGGCTTAGCTTGACGACGCGGCGCAGACGTTCGATCGCCACATCGACATCTCCCTGCTCGCCCAGCAAAACCGCGAGGCTGAATTCCGCCGGCACGTACCGGGAATCGATCTTCAGCGCCTGACGGTACTGCTCGGCGGCCTCCGACGGCCGGCCGGCCGTATCGAGCGCGCTGCCCAGATTGGTTCGCGCCTCGATGTACTTGGGATAGAGCTCTACGGCGCGGCGGTATTCGGCAATGGCGCCCTCCAGATCGCCGCTTTTCCACAGGACATTCGCCAGATTGAAGTGCGCTGGCGCGTAGCGCGGATCGACTTCGATGGCGCGGCGGAATTCGCGCACCGCCGCTTGAGCGTCGCCTTTCGCGTCGAGCGCGCTGCCGAGATTCGTCTGCGCTTCAATGCTTTTCGAGTCGAGCTCGAGGACCGCGCGATACTGCGCGATCGCCGCGTCGGTTTTTCCGAGCTTGAAGAACGCGTTCGCGAGGCGATAGTGCGCCTCGGCGTGTTTGGGATGGGCACGGAGAAATATTTCGTATTCCGTGGCCGCGTCTTGAAAGCGGCCGAGCTCGAAGTAGGCGTTGCCGATTTCGTAGACCATCGGCGAGTAGTCCGCGTTGCCTTCGATCGCCTGGCGGTATTCCGCGATCGCTTCGGCGAATCGTTTTTGCTTCATGAATAACTTGCCTCTGGCGTAATGCGCCGTCGGCAGCTTCGGATTGATCGCGAGCGCCCGGTCGATCGCCTGCGAAGCTTCGTCGAGCCGGTTTTGCAGCGATAACGTCTGGCCCAGGTTCGCGTAACCCATGGCAAACTTTGGCTCAAGGCCGATCGCCTTGCGATATGCGGCCGCGGCATCGCCGAGCAGGCCGCGCTCGGCCATGATGTTTCCCAGGTTGTTGTAGGCGCGCCAATAGGACGGGTCCGCCTCGATAGCGCGCGCATAGGCATCGATCGCTTCGTCGGATTGTCCTTTTCCCGCTAGATACAACCCCAGATTATAATGGGCCGGCGCGAATTTCGGACTGTAATACGCCGCCAGGCGGTACTCTTCGATCGCTTCGTCCGTCCGGCCCAGGCCGGCGAGCACGTAGGCATAATTGTAATGGAACATGCCCGAACGCGGGTTGATGCGGATCGCTTCGCGGTAATGCTCGATCGCGGCGTTCACTTCGCCGCGCTTGCTCAAAATATTCCCGAAGTCGTTGTGCGCGACGCTCGTGCGCGGCTCAACGGAGAGAATGTAGGTCCACAGCGTCTCGCTGTCGCGCCAGACGCCGACCTGCTGCCGAGTTACGATAATCAACAAAACCGCGACCGCCGCGGCGGCGGCGACCACGACCGGCGCGCCCGCGCGCCGGCGCCACAAATGC
>DATDFN010000372.1:0-4686 GCA_036522615.1 Binatia bacterium
TAATCTTTCTCGAGCACGTGGCCGTCGGCGTCGATGATCGGATAATTCGGCTTCATGAACCTAGAGCCCGTAAAGCGCGCGCGCGTTGTCGCTAAGAATCTTCTGTTTGATCTCGGGCGCGACGTCGGTGCGCGCCTTGAAGGTTTTGATCGCGTCGATATCGCTCGACGTGTCGGTGTGGCCGTAGTCGGTGCCGATGACGAGGCACTCCTCGCCCGCCTGATCGACGATATACGGAATATCGTCGGAGTTCTCGCAGGTGACGAACATGCGGTATTCGCTCACGCCGCGCTCCGGCCATTTCCGTCCGAGCGCCTTGAAGCGGTTCTTCGCCTCGTGCACGATCCAGGGCACCCACTGCGCGCTCGCCTCGATGAAGCCGATGCGGAGCTTGGGAAAATTCACCAGCACGTCGCTGAGCAAAAGATCGCTGAAGCAGGCGACGGTCGGGATGCGGAATTTGTGGAACGCGGCCGCGGTCGCGACGGGATGTTTCACCATGTCGACGATCCAGGAGTTGCCGTTGGAGATATGAATCGCGATCGCCATGTCGAGGCGGCTCGCCTCTTCGTAGATCGGGTAAAAGTAAGGATCGACGAGCAGCCGGTTGCCCTCGATCGGCCGCAGGAGCACGGCGACGGCGCCGTTCGCTTTGCCGAAGCGGATCTGATCGAGCGCGTCGGGAATCGCGAGCGTCGGCGCCATGCACGACCAGCGGAGCCGCCCTTTGCCCTGGCGCCAGATATCGGCGAGCCAGCGGTTGTAGCTTTTGCAGAGGGCGACCTCGACGGCGGGGCGATCCGTCGCGGGCTCGATGAACATCGTGTTGTGCAGGACCTGGACGTCGACGCCGGTCCGGTCCATGTGCTCGAGCCGGAGGCCCACGTTGCCCAGCTCGCGCGCCTCCTGGACATCGGCGAATTTGCGCTCAGCGAGATCCATGCGCTTCTTCAGCTCCTCCTCGGAAAAAGCCGGGAAGCGGAAGCCGCGCACCTTGCCGTCGATCAGCCAGAACTGCAGCCTGACGCCGGCTTCCTCCGGTGCCTCCAGCGGAACCGGGCGGAACTGCCGCTCGGACGCGTCCATGTACTCCCAGGTGCGGGCGGATTCGACCACATGGGCGTCGGCGTCGATGACGGGATGGTTGTCCATCTTGCTTGTGCCCCCTTTCGGGAATTTCGATTCAATCTAGTTTGCGGCGATAAGCCGTGTCAAGGCGGCTACGGGCGGACCAGCGCCTTAGTGGGATAGAGCTCGGGGAATTCGCCGCCGACCGCGCGGATGGCGCGCTCGATCTCGTCGAGTGGAAAGACGTGGCTCACCATCTCCTGAACCGGGAACTTGGTCGCTTCGAGAAGGCGCATGGTCGCCTCGACCGCGTCGTTGTCGGCGGTGAAGGCGCCTTGGACGCGCACCTCTTTCCAGACGATTTTGTCGATCGGCATCGGCGTCAGCGTCTGATCGCCGGTGAGCCCGGCCAAGACGACGGTTCCCTGGCGGCGCGCGCAGTCGACGGAGACGGGGATCGCTTTCGGGCTGCCCGAGACGTCGACGACGACGTCCGCCATCGCGCCGCCGGTTTCTTCCCGCACCACGTCGAGGACGTTTTCTTTTTCGATATCGATCGTGCGGTCGGCGCCGAAGCGGCGCGCGAGCGTGAGCCGCGCGGCGTCGCGCCCGATGCCGGTAACGAAGACGCGCGCGGCGCCCGCCTGCTTGGCGGCGAACGCGCACGAAAGCCCCTGCTGGCCGGGGCCCTGGATCAGCACATAGTCGCCCATCTTGACGCCGCCGTGGCGCAGCGCCCATTGATAGCCGTTCGCCATCACCGCGCCGACGAGCACCGCGGCCTCGGCGGGCAGATCGTCGCTGACTTTCGTCGCGAGCGCGTCCGGCGCGAGATAGACGTAGTCGGCGAAGCCGCCGAAGAGGTGCGGCGGCGCGGCCGAGCTGGTGCGCCCGCCGTAGCTCGTGCGCTTCTTGCAGAAGCGGTCGGCGCCGCGGCGGCAGTCGGCGCAGCGGCCGCAGCCGCGCGCGCCTTTCAAGATTACGCGGTCGCCTTCCTTGAGGCCGTGGATGTCCGCCGCTTCGCGGCCGAGCTTGACGACGCGGCCCAAAATCTCGTGGCCGAGAATGATCGGCAGCGGCAGATCGAGCCGGCCGTGGAAATATTTCACGTCGGTGCCGCAGATGCCCGCGCGCTCGACCGCCAGCAGCCCGCCGTCGGGCGGAACGTCCGGAATGGGATATTCGCGGAGCTCTAATTTATTCGGCGCGATGAGCGTCGCGCCGCGGCACTGCGCCATTTACAGCCCTTCGATCTTCTTCAGCGTTTCGGCGTAGTCGCCGAGCGCTTTATTCAAAAGATAATCCGGCTCGTATCCCAGCTTCTCTTTCGCGCGCGACAGATCGCTCGGGATGCGCTCCTCCGGATAGGGCATCGGGCGCGCGCCTCTCGTGAGCGTGATGTCCACGCCGGGAAAGTGGCGTTTGAGCGCCGACAGGATGTCGTCGCCGGTCGACGTCTCGCCGGTGCCGATGTGAAAGATGTTTTCCTTGAGATTGTCTTTCACCACGGCGAGCACCGCGCCTTTGGCCGCGTCCTTGCCGTAAAGCAACTGCGCCGGGCCGTAGGGCCAGTTGATCGCCGCCGACTCGCCTTTGATGGCCGCGCGCACCATCTGCTGGATCGCCTGCTCGCGCGTCGCCTTGAGGCCGGCGGGGGACGGTCCGTAGAGCGCCGCGAAGCGCACCGTGATGAACTCGAAGCCGAACCGCTTCGCGTAGGCGCGGCCGAGAAATTCCGACGACGCCTTGGTCGCGGCGTAGATCGATAGCGGATTCAATGGAATCGTCTCGTCGATCTTCTTCGGCCCGCCCTCGCCGATCTCGGCGTGAAAGACCGTGCTGGAGCTCGACAGCACGACGCGCTTGACGCCTTCGAGCCGCGCCGCTTCCAGGACGTTGACGGTTCCCATGAGATTAAGCTGCACGCCGCCGTACGGCCGGCGCTGCACCTCCTCGCCGAGAAAAGCCGCGAGATGGAGCACGCGGCCGATTTTATGCTCGCGCAGCGCTGAGATGATGCCCGGCAGGTCGCCCACATCGCCGCGCACGACCGGAATTTCCGCGGGGTCGACGCCGACCGCGCGCAAAAGCCGCTCGTTCAGCGCCACGTCGAAAAGCACCGGCCGCTCGCCGCGGTCGAGCAGCATGCGCGCCGCGTTGGCGCCGACGAGTCCGCTGCCGCCGGTAATTAAAATTGCATCGCCAGCCATATTGATCTCCTATTTCACTTTGTATTCCTTCGTCAGCTTGTCGATGAAGCCGCTGTCGTCCAATTCTTTGATGAGAGTCATGTCCGCGAAGCGGTCGGGATTTTCCTTCAAGATGCGCGGGTCTTTGCGTCCGACCTCCTGGATCGGCAGCGCGTAATATTCCTTCGACGGATAGGGCTTCAGCGGAAACTCGTATTCCCGGAAGGTCTCCTCGACGACCTCGGGATCGGAGAGGTGCATGTTTTTCGCGATCACCTTAAAGCTGAAGTCTTTGTGCGCCTTGAAATAGTGCACGCCCTCGATGATCGCTTTGAGGACATTTTTCATGTCCTCGCGGTGCTGCACGAGGTAGGATTTTCGCACCGTGAAAAAGAGGCTCGAATACGGGATGCCGAGCTTCGAGCTGTCGATGAGCAGCGGAAACCCCATTTTCTTCGCCTGCAGCGTGATCGGCGGCGTCACGATCGCGGCGTCGGCGCGTCCGGTCTCGATCGCCGAGATGCGGTTCGTCTGGTTGCCGAACTGGAGAAACGCGACGTCGGTGTCGGGCTTGAGGCCGGCGCGCTCCACCAGGTAGCGCCCCGCGAAGTCGGCGTTGCTGGCGAAGCGGCTGATCGCGAGCGACTTCACCTGCTTGATGTCGGTGACGCCTCTGCGGCCGAAGATGCGGTTGTCCATCGAGTTGCCGAGACGGCCGACCATCGTGAGATCGAGGCCCTGCATCGCGCTCGTGAGCACCACCTGCGGCGAGAATGAACCGATCTGCGCGTCATTCGATATGATCGCGGCGGCGGCCGCGGCGGCGCCCTGGATGAAAACGAGCTGCACCTGGTTGCCATACTTCTCGAAGAGCCGCGCCTCTTTGGTCACCCAGATCGGCGCGAAGGTGCCCGTCTCGCTCGTCCAGATGAGCGTGATCTGCGCCGCGCGAGCGGCCGGGGCGGTGAAGAAACCGATCGACAGCAGCGCGATCGAAAAGAGCCGTCGCATGATAGCCCTCCTGTTCTCTTGTCCCATATCAGGCGCGCCGCTACTGCGCCACCAGCTCGACGCGCCGATTTTTCGCGCGGCCTTCTTCGGCGGTGTTCGATGCGACCGGCGCGAGCGGCCCGACGCCGTTGGCGATGAGACGCGACGCCGCGATCTTATGATCGTTCACCAGCGCGTTCACGACGGCTTCGGCGCGCTGCTTCGAGAGCGTCATGTTGTGGCCGAGAACGCCGGCATTGTCGGTGTGCCCGACGACGTGAAGCCGCAGCGACGGCTGCTCATTGAGGAGCTTGGCGATTTCGGCGATCGACTGCTTCGACTCCGGCTTGATCACCGACTTGTCGGTGTCGAAGTAGATGCCGTAGATGGAAACGTGCCCCGTCTTGGTGATGTCCGCCGCCATCTCTTTCGCGCCGAC
>DATDFN010000373.1:0-5789 GCA_036522615.1 Binatia bacterium
GCCGGGGCTCTATGAGCTGGCCCTCGGCGGAACCGCGGTCGGCACCGGCCTCAACACGCATCCCGAGTTCGCCGAGCGCGCCGCGGCGAAGATCGCGGCGCTCACCGGCCGGCCGTTCGTCAGCGCGCCGAACAAGTTCGAAGCGCCGGCCGGCCACGACGCGCTCGTCTTCGCACATGGGGCGCTCAAGACGCTCGCCTGCTCGCTCATGAAGATCGCCAACGACGTGCGCTGGCTCGCTTCCGGGCCGCGCGCCGGGCTGGGCGAAATTCACATCCCGGAAAACGAGCCGGGCAGCTCGATCATGCCGGGCAAAGTGAATCCTACGCAGAGCGAGGCGATAACGATGATCTGCGCCCAGGTGCTGGGCAACGATGTGGCGATCAACGTCGGCGGCGCGAGCGGCAACTTCGAGCTCAACGTCTATAAGCCGCTCATCATCCACAATTTTATCCACTCGGCCAAGCTTTTGGCGAAAGGCGTCGAGGCATTCACGCAGCACTGCGTCTCCGGGCTGGAGCCCAACGCCGCTCGCATCGACGAGCTGATGAAAAAAAGCCTCATGCTCGTCACCGCGCTCAACCCGCACATCGGCTACGACAATGCGGCCAAAATCGCGAAGAAGGCGCACGCCGAAGGCACGACGCTCAAGGAGGCCGCGCTCGCGCTCGGCCTCGTCAAGGCCGAGGACTTCGACAAATGGATCAAGCCGGAAGAGATGATCCATCCGGGAATGTGAAGCAAAGAAATCGGGAGAAGGAGTCAGGCGATGGAAAATGAGAGCAAGCCCCGCAAGCTGACCGTCAATATTCTGCGCTACAACCCGCAGGAGCCCGGCAGCGTGCCGCGCATGCAACCCTATGAGATCGAGGAAGCCGCCGGCATGACGCTGTTCATCGCGCTCAACGAGATCCGCGAGAAGCAGGATGCGTCGCTGCAGTTCGACTTCGTCTGCCGCGCGGGCATCTGCGGCAGCTGCGGCATGATGATCAACGGACGTCCGACGCTCGCCTGCCGCACGCTGACCAAGGATCTCGGCACGGAGATCTCTCTCGCGCCGCTGCCCGTCTTCGAGCTGATCGCCGATTTGTCGGTGGACACCGGCAAATGGATGCGCGGCATGACCGAGCGCATGGAGTCGTGGCTCCACATGAAGCAGCAGGAGGTCGATCTCAAGCGGCTCGAGGAGCGCATGGAGCCGGAAGCGGCGGAGAAAATCTATGAGCTCGACCGCTGCATCGAATGCGGCTGCTGCGTCGCCGGCTGCGGCACGGCGCGCATGCGCGAGGATTTCGCCGGCGCGGTCGGGCTCAACAAGGTCGCGCGCTTCCGCGTCGATCCGCGCGACCGCCGCGGCGACGACGATTATTACGAATTGATCGGCGACGACGAGGGCGTCTTCGGCTGCATGTCGCTGCTCGCGTGCCACGACGTGTGTCCGAAGAACCTGCCGCTGGCGACGCAGATCGCTTTTTTGCGCCGCAAGATGGTCTCGGTGGGTTGGAAGTAGCTGGAAGAGAGGGTGACGATGGCATTGACTCAGTCCCGCATGGAGCACGATTTTCTCGGCGACCGCGAGGTTCCGGCCGACGCCTACTACGGCGTCCAGACTCTTCGCGGGGCCGAAAACTTCCCCATCACCGGCTTCCGGATTCATCCGGCGCTCATCCGCGCGCTCGGCATCGTGAAAAAAGCGGCCGCGCTCGCCAACCGCGACACCGGCCATATGGAGGCCAGGATCGCCGACGCCATTGCGCGCGCCGCCGACGACGTGATCGCCGGCAAGCTCGACGATCAATTCATCGTCGATCCGATTCAGGGCGGCGCCGGCACCTCGATCAACATGAACGCCAACGAGGTGATCGCCAACCGCGCCCTCGAGCTTTTGGGCGAGGCGAAAGGACGCTACGAAGTCGTCAGCCCGAACACGCACGTCAACATGGCGCAATCCACCAATGACGCGTTTCCGACGGCGGTACACATCGCCACGCTCGAGCTCGGGCGAAAGCTCGTCGAGGAGCTGCGGCGCCTGCACGAGGCGTTCGCGGCGAAAGAGAAGGAATTCAACGACATCATCAAAATGGGGCGCACGCACCTCCAGGACGCGGTGCCGATCCGCTTGGGCCAGGAATTCGGCGCCTACCGGCGCGTGATCGGCCGCGACATCGAGCGCATCCGCGGCGCCGGTCTGCAGCTCATCGAGGTGAACATGGGCGCGACCGCCGTCGGCACCGGGCTCAACGCCGATCCCGCCTACATCGAAACGGTCGTGAAATATCTGGCCGAGTTCAGCGGCCTGCCGATGAAAACCGCCGAGGACTTGGTCGATTCGACGCAGAACACCGACAGCTTCACCGAGATCTCGGCGGCGCTCAAGGTTTGCATGATGAACCTCTCCAAGATCGCCAATGACCTACGGCTCATGGCTTCGGGGCCGCGCTGCGGGCTGGGCGAGCTGAATCTGCCGGCGCGGCAGCCGGGCTCGAGCATCATGCCTGGAAAAGTAAATCCGGTCATGGCCGAAGTGGTGAACCAGGTGGCTTTCCAGGTCATCGGCAACGATCACACGATCTGCCTCGCATCGGAGGCGGGACAGTTCGAGTTGAACGTCATGGAGCCGGTGCTGTTTTTCAACATGCTCCAGTCGATCAGCATGATGACGAACGTCTTCGCCGTCTTCCGCAAATATTTGGTCGAGGGGCTCACCGCCAATGCCGACCGCATGCGCGCCTACGTCGACGGCAGCGTCGGCGTGATCACGGCGATCAATCCGCACGTCGGCTACGAGGAGGCGGCGCGCGTTGCGCGCGAGGCGTGCCTGACCGGCAAGCCGGTGCGCGATCTCATCCTGCGCGACAAGCTGCTCACTTCCGAACAGCTCGACTCGATCCTCGATCCGTTCGAGATGACGAGCCCCGGCATCGCCGGCACGAGGCCGCGAAAGCAGGAGCATGTCTGGAAAGACCATGACGAAGAGTAAAGTGGATGGGGATCGGAAGCGGCATGTTTGCTGATGCAAACGGAAGGAGATCCTATGAGTAACGTACAGACCGCCACGCAAAATAAGGCGGAAGCGAAGGGATTTCAAACTAACTGGAAGTTTGTCACACCGGTTGTGGTGGCGGTGATTATCGCTCTTCTGCCCGCGCCCGCAGGCTTGCCGCAACATGCATGGTACTATTTTGCACTGTTCATCGCCGTGATTGTCGGTTTGATGCTCGAGCCGCTGCCCGGGGGAGCCATTGGTATCGCCGGTGTCACCCTGACGACGCTTCTTGCTCCGTGGGTACTGTACAGCCCGGCCGAGCTCGCCAAGCCGGGGTTCAATCCCAGCAGCGCCGCCATTAATTGGGCGCTGTCAGGATTTTCGAACGCCACGGTCTGGCTGATCTTCGGGGCGTTCATGTTCGCGCTCGGCTACGAAAAAACCGGGCTCGGACGCCGCATCGCACTGATGCTGGTTAAAGCCATGGGTAAAAAGACCTTGACGCTCGGCTATGCGGTGGCGATCGCGGACACGATTCTCGCGCCGTTTACGCCGTCGAACACGGCGCGCAGCGGCGGGACGATCTATCCGATCATTCGCAATCTGCCGTTGCTTTACGATTCGAAGCCCAACGACCCGTCCATGCGCAGAGTCGGCTCCTATATCATGTGGGTCGCCGTCTCAGCCACGTGCGTAACTAGCACGCTTTTTCTCACTGGTCTCGCGCCTAACCTCCTTGCTGTCGAGCTGGTCAAAAAAACCGCGAATGTCCAGCTTGAATGGGGCACCTGGTTTATGGCGGCGGCCCCTGCGGCGGTTTTGCTGCTGGTCCTGGTTCCCTTGCTCGCCTATTGGATTTATCCTCCCGAAGTCAAAGAAGGTACGGAGTGTGCCGAGTGGGCGGCGAAGGAGCTGGTTAACTTGGGCGGCTTCACTTCTCGCGAAATCACTCTGGCTGTGCTCGTCGCTATCGCATTGGTCCTATGGATTTTCGCCGGTGACTACGTGAATCCGACCACCACCGCACTGGTGGTAATCTGCCTGATGGTCAGGCTCAACGTTGTGAATTGGGATGACATTACGAAAAACTTCGCCGCCTGGAACACTCTGGCTTGGTTCGCGACGCTCGTCGTTCTCGCCGGCGGCCTCAGCCAGGTAGGCTTCGTCAAATGGTTCGCCGGAAACGTGGCCGACCACATGGCCGGCTTTACGCCTGTCAAGGCGATCGTGCTGCTGCTGATCATCAATTTTTTCGCCCACTATATGTTCGCGAGCGTTACCGCGCATGTCACGGCGCTGATTCCGGTGCTGCTTGCGGTGGGCAGCACGATCCCGGGCATGGACATGGAGAAGCTTGCGCTGCTGCTCTGCCTCCAGCTCGGCATCATGGGCATCATCACACCGTACGGCGCCGGTCCCAGCCCCGTTTATTACGGCAGCGGCTACCTGCCTTCGGTGGATTACTGGCGGATGGGCGCAATATTCGGGTTGATCTTTTTCGTCGTGTTTATGGTGCTCACGGTGCCGTGGGTGCTGGCGCGCTGAAGAGAAGCTGCCCGGCCGACTGTCGGTGAAAAATGAACTGGCTGTTCATTTTCATCCCGATCGCCGTTGTGCTCGAGCGCATTCGGCCGGAGCAGCACACGTGGATTTTTTTCGCCGCCTGCATCGCCATCGTGCCGATCGCGCGGCTCATCGTCGAGGCGACGGAGCATATCTCCGTGCGGACGGGCGACGCCGTCGGCGGCCTGCTCAACGCGACCTTCGGCAACGCCCCTGAGCTGATCATCGCCGTCGTCGCGCTGAAAGCGGGTCTGTTCGAGATGGTGCTGGCATCGCTCGTCGGCGCCATTCTCGCCAATCTTCTGCTCGCGCTCGGCGTCGCTTTTTTTCTCGGCGGCCTCCGCTATCACAATCAGGAATACAACCCGGCGGTCACGCGCCTCTACAGCACGATGATGCTAACGGCGGTGATCAGCATGGCCGTTCCCAGCGCCTTCGACCGCTTTTTCGGCGCGGCGACGGCGACGCGCGAGGAGCAGCTGGTCAATCTCGGCATAGCGTTCGTTCTTTTGATGGCTTACGGCCTCTACCTGCTTTTCATGCTGAAAACCCATCCCGAATCGTTTACCAGTGACAGCGATGCATCGGTGCACGACGAGCACGCCGCCGGGTGGAGTATGTCGCGGGCGTTCGGCACTCTGCTCGTCGCGTCCGTGCTGGCGGCGTGGATGAGCGAAATCCTAGTCGGCGCCGCGGAAGGGACGGGCAAGGCGCTCGGGATGTCGCAGACCTTTATCGGCATCGTCTTTCTTGCGATCGTCGGCGGCGCCGCCGAGAGCGGCGCGGCGATCGCGATGGCGAGAAAAAACAAGATGAATCTCACCGTCGGTATCGCGCTCGGCAGCTGCATCCAGATCGCCTTGTTCGTCGCTCCGGTTCTGGTGCTCCTGAGCTATGCGGTCGCCCCGCGGCCGCTGGAGCTTTCGTTCGGGAGAGCGGAGCTCGGCTCGTTGTTTCTCGCCGTGCTGATCGGCTCGATGGTCTCCGGCGACGGCCGGTCGAACTGGTACAAGGGCGTCCAGCTCATCACCGTTTACGCAATTATCGCGTTTCTATTCTACTTCATGCCGGAGGCGCGGCCAGGATGAGAGAGGTCGCGGCCGGTCAGGCCGGAGGTTTACCGTCGCTCGCGGCCGTCTATCTGCGTCACCGCTACGCATTTTTATTTTACACGCTGCTGGCGACGATAGCCGCGGCCCCGGTGATCGATGCCCTCGGCTTGAGAGCGTCCCTGATCGAG
>DATDFN010000374.1:0-2495 GCA_036522615.1 Binatia bacterium
GCGGGCTCGCGCGCCGAAGTCGAGAAACGTCTCGCCGATGCCGGGCAGGAACTCGCCAAAGTCGCCGATCCGGTCGACGACCTCGAAGGCAGCGCCGAGTACAAGCGGCATCTCGTCGGCGTTTTTCTCAAGCGCGCGTTCGCCAAGGCGATGGCGTAGCGCCTCTTCGACAGCCTCCTTTCTTTTCCTCGCGCGTGCAATGAACCCGCGGCACGACGGCTGGCTGATCGCCATTTGCGCCGGCCGCATCTTCGCCTATGCGAATTTCATGGTCTACGCCGCGTGTCTGCCGGTTCTCCGGGAACAATGGCGGATGTCGGCGGCCGAAGCGGGCACGATAGCCTCGGCGTATCTGCTCGCCTACACCGCGTCGCTCGTCGCCTCGTCCTGGCTCGCGGAGCGTTTCGGCCCGCGCCGGATATTCGTGATCTCGGCGGCAACCAGCGCGCTCACGGCGCTCGCATTCGGGCTCTTCGCCCGCGACTACGCCTCCGGGCTCCTGTTATACGCGCTCGCGGCCGTAACTCAGGGCGGCAATTATACTCCGGCCGTCATGCTCGTGGCCGAACGGTATCGGCCGGAGAGCCGCGGCGCGGCGGTCGGCTGGCTGATCGCGAGCACCTCGATCGGCTACGCGTTTTCGCTCGCGGTCTCCGGCGCGCTGCTCGCGTGGGGCGGCTACCCGCTCGCCTTTATCGGCACCGGCGTTTTGCCGGCGCTCGGCGCGATCATCTTGTGGTCGGCGCTGAGACGGGTGCCGAACACGGTTTACGAGCGCTCGAAAGTTAAGAGCAGCGCCGCAGCGCTCTGGAAAAATCCCGCCGCTCGGCGCTTGATCGCGGGCTACACGTGGCACTGCTGGGAGCTGCTCGGCATGTGGGCGTGGACGCCGGCGTTTCTCGCGGCGAGCCTCTCGCTCTCCGGGGCGGCCGCGATGGACGCGGCGGCTGCCGCTTCATACATGATCGCCGCCATGCACATCGTGGGCGCCGTCGCCTCCTCCACGATGGGGCATCTCTCGGATATTCTCGGCCGCCGAACGGTGCTGATCGCGCTGGCGGCGCTCGGCGCGGCGCTGTCGCTCACACTCGGTTGGCTGGTGAACTGGCCGGCACCTGTCCTCGTCGCGCTCATTCTCGTCTACGGCTTCGCCGCGATCGGCGATTCTCCGGTCTTATCGACCGCGCTTACGGAATCGGTCTCTCCGCGGCACTTGGGCTCCGCGCTCGCGATTCGCTCGCTCTCCGGTTTCACCGCGGGCGCGATTTCACCGACCGCTTTCGGCGTCGTGTTGGATTTCTCGAATGGATCGACCGCCGGCTGGGGGCCCGCTTTCATGGTGCTCGCGATCGGCGGCTTCGGCGCGACATGGTACGCCTGGCGCCTCGCACCGGGTTCGGAAGAGTGACTGGAATTATTTTACGGTTTCGACACGAACTCGCTGCCGCGGATTAAAAACCGCCACGGCTTATCTTTCCATTTGCCCGCGTAATCGACGCCGATCCTCGGCGTCGCGGCGATTTTAGGCGGCGGCTCGTTTCTGTCCTCTACGTAAAGAACATTTCCGCGTGACATATCCGCGCCGTTGAGCGTCTTGTCGATCGCCATGGCGAGACAGAGTTTTCCGGGTCCGCTCGCGAGCTTGCGCAAGTCGTCCAAACGGCGTCTTTGCTGCATCAGATCGATTCCCTCGATCGGCTCGAGCGAGCGGATCAAAACCGCCGAGGCGTGGCCGACTTCTTCCGTCACGATATTGAGGCAATAATAAACGCCGTAGATGAAGTAGACATAGGCGTGGCCCGGCGGACCGAACATGACTTCGGTCCGCGCCGTGCGCCCTTTCGCCGCGTGGCAGGCGAGGTCGTGCGGCCCGACATATGCCTCGGTCTCGACGATCTTCCCCACAGTTGTACCGTCGGGGTGTCTCCGCACGAGATATTTTCCGAGCAGTTGCCGCGCGACGTGTATCGTGGGCTGCGCGTAGAAGGAGCGTGGCACCTTCACTAAAGTAGGCTGTCCAGGACCTCGCGCGCGCGGGCTAGATCCTCTTTGGCAACAAGGAACCGTACCGGGATAGGCGATTGTAAAGAGTGGGAATGCTCTCCCTGCGCGACGTAATGGATTTCTTCGGCTTCAAGAATGGATTTGACGAGGGCGATCTGACCCGAATCAATTGTACTCAATATCTCTTCGAGATCCGTAAACTCGGTCGTCGTTTTTGAAGCGGCAGGCGGCTCATTGGCTAACGCTATTTCGCAATCGGCGCATATTGTGAAACCATCGCGATATTCAGCGCCGCATTGTGGACAGTAAATCATTGCTGCCTGCCCTTTGCTTCCTTTATCTCTTTGATGAGACTCCAGTCCACGACCTGCGACAGCGGAATGTCCTTCGTTATCTTGAGGCGTTCTTTGGTGAGCTGCATATCGAGCAGAACGCCTTTGTCGGCGATGTAGCCGTCGTCCGTGAACGAGGCGATCGCCGCGTCGTACGCC
>DATDFN010000375.1:0-13909 GCA_036522615.1 Binatia bacterium
GGCATCAGCTCGGGCGTCTCGTCGCAGGCGTAGCCGAACATCATGCCTTGATCGCCCGCGCCCTGCTCCTTGTGCAGTCCTTCGCCTTCGGTGACGCCCTGCGAGATGTCGGGCGACTGTCGCTCGACGGCCGTGATGATCGCGCAGGTGTTGCCGTCGAAGCCAGTGGCGGAGTCGGTGTAGCCAATGTCGCGCACGACATCGCGCACGATTTCGTTGTAGCTGACTCTTTCTTTGCTGGTGATCTCGCCGGCGACGACGACCATGCCGGTCTTCGTCAGGGCCTCGCAGGCAACGCGGCTGTCGGGATCGCCGTCGAGATGCGCGTCGAGTATCGCATCGGAGATCTGGTCGCACATCTTGTCAGGATGCCCTTCGGAGACCGACTCCGAAGTGAAAAGAAAGTCTTTCGCTGCCATCTCGCGTACCTCCAGGCGTTCCGGAAAAAAGCCGAATCAAACTTCTATAGCGAAGAAGCGGCGGGGAATCAAGTTTCACTCATTTTCGAAGAACTTGTCGTCGATCAGCTTTTCGACGGCGGCGAGAACGGTTTCCGCCTCGCGGCCCCTGGCCTCGACCTGAATTTTGCTCCCTTGCGTCGCGGCGAGCGTGAGCACGCCCATGATGCTCCGTCCGTCGACCGTCTGACCGTCCTTGGCGATCGTCACCTCGGCGTCGAATTTGCTGATCGTCTGGACAAGCAGCGCCGCGGCGCGCGCGTGCAAGCCGAGCTTGTTCTTGATCTCGAGGTTTTTGCTCACGCCGTCCATATCATTTGTCGATGTCGCGGTGCTTCACGTGAATACGGAACGGCTTCGACGCGAGCCGGCGCTTCATCTCCTCGACGAGCACGACCGAGCGGTGCCGCCCGCCGGTGCAGCCGAGGGCGACGGTCAAGCTGCTCTTGCCCTCCTGCACGTAATAGGGCAGCGCGAACTCGAGCAGCGCGTAAAGCCGCTCGAGAAAGCCGTTCGTCTCCTCGCGCTTGAGCACGAACTCCTCC
The DNA here is from genome assembly GCA_036522615.1 of Binatia bacterium. Lineage (GTDB taxonomy): Bacteria > Desulfobacterota > Binatia > UBA9968 > UBA9968 > JAJPJQ01. Next base: position 1,004 of record DATDFN010000375.1, read on the forward strand.
ACGTCCGCGTCCAGCCCTTTTTTGTCCCGCAGCTCGTGGACGAAGAACGGGTTCGGCAGGAAGCGGACGTCCATGATGATGTCGGCATCGGGCGGATTGCCGTATTTGTAACCGAACGACGTGAGAAACAGATTCATCCGGCGCGTATCGGCGCTCTGGCTGAATTGCTCGTCGATCTCGTGCGTGAGCTCGTGCACGTTGAGAAGACTCGTATCGATCACCTTGTCCGCCAGCGCGCGCATGCCCTCGAGCGCCTTGCGCTCGCGGGCGATCGCCTCCTGCACCGGCGCGTTGCCGGCGAACGGGTGCGGCCGGCGCGTCTCGCTGAAGCGCCTCAGCAGCACCTCGTCGGAGGCGTCGAGGAACACGACCTCGACGTGGTGGCCGTCGCGGCGGAGATTCGCCAGCACGTCGGGCCAGGACTGGAGAAACTGGCTCGCGCGCAGATCGACGCCGAGCGCGATGCGCGCGATCCCCTCGCCGGAGCCCCCGCACAGCTCGACGAACTGCGGGATCAGCCGGACCGGCAGGTTGTCGATGCAAAAAAACCCCCGGTCTTCGAGCGCCCGGATAGTCACGCTCTTGCCGGAGCCCGCAAGTCCCGTCACGACGACGATATCGAGACGCTCAGACATATAGAACCGGTCGGCCGGTGGTCACCTCTTTGTCAAGTTTTCGGAGTCGAACACGGGCTGATCCGCCGATCGCCGGCGGTTTGACGTTAAAATTTGTCGTCTTCGTCTTTGATAACCTTGAAAATTTCTTCCGCCGTTTTCCCTTGCATGAGGCGCGCGCGAAACGCGCCGTCTTTCAGCAGACGCGATATGCGCGCGAGCGCTTTTAAGTGATCCGCCGCGGCGTCCTCGGGCGCGAGCAGGACGAAGAATAGATGCGTCAAACCCCCGTCGAGCGCCTCGAAATTTGCGCCGCGCAGGCTGCGCGCGAAAATGCCGGTGAGCTTCCGGCCGCCGATAATTTTGCCGTGCGGGATGGCGACGCCCTCGCCGATCGCCGTGCTGCTGATCTGCTCGCGCTCGAGCAGCGTTTCGAACAATTTTTGGGAATTCAGAGACGTGTCGAGCGCCGCGAGCCGATCGGCGAGCTCCTTCAACACCGCGGGCTTCTCCTTTTGCTCCAGATCGGGGATGATCCTGCTCGCGTCCAGAAAGTCGGTGAGCTTCAAGGTTTCACCTTTCTGCGTTTGAGTCTCGACTTCGTTTTGTGCTTTCGGATCTGCTGCTCGATTTTGTCGATCAGCAGATCGATGGCGGAATAAAGATCGGTCGTTTCTTCCCGGCCGTGCAGCGTCACGCCGCGCGCCTGCATCGTTACTTCGGCGACCTGGCGCTCATGCGCCTCGACCGCGAGGACAACGTGCGCCTCGAGCGGCCGGTTGAAATATTTGCCGACCTTGTGAATCTTTTCCTCGGCGTAATGCTTGAGCGCCGCGGTCGGCTGCGTGTGGCGGAACGTCACGGAAACTTTCACGTCGGTCATGAGCGTCTCGCGCCGGCTATTTTCGGAGGTAGGGCTGGCGCCGCCGCGACGACGGCAGGATGCCCATCGCCTCGCGGTATTTGGCGACGGTGCGGCGCGCGATGGCGATCGAATCCGCCGTCAGCATCTGCGCGATGTGCTGATCGCTGAGGGGCTTGCGCGGGTCCTCGCCGGAGATGATGCCGCGGATTTTGTTTTTAACGCTTTCGGCGGCGACGTCCTCGCCGTTGCCGGACCGCAGTCCGCTTTGGAAGAAATACTTGAGCTCGAAAAGGCCGTGGGGCGTGTTGACGTATTTATTCGCCGTGGCGCGGCTCACCGTCGATTCGTGCATGCCGATATCCTCCGCCACGTCTTTCAACACCATGGGCCGCAGCTGGCTGACGCCGCTTTCGAGAAACTCGCGCTGGAATTTGAAAATGCTTTCCGTGACCCGGTAAAGCGTGTGTTGCCGCTGCTGGATACTTTTGATGAGCCACGTCGCGGCGCGCACTTTTTCCTGCAGGTACTGGCGCGCGCGCTCTTCCTCGAGCCCCTGCTGGCCGGCGAGCTTGCGATAGTACGAGCTCACACGCAGCCGCGGCAGGCCTTCGTCGTTGAGAAATATCTTCCACTCGCCTTCGATATTCTGGACCGACACGTCCGGCAGGATCGTGCGGATCTCCTCTTCGTCGTAATTCCGCGAGGGCCGCGGCTCGAGCGAGGCGATGACTTGCGACGCGACGATGATATCGTCGATCGTAACGCCCAGCTCGCGCGCGAGCTTCTCGAAGCGCTTGCCCTCGAGCTGCGGCAGGTGATCGGAGACGATGCGTGCGGCGAGGCTGTCGGAAAGTCCCAGGTTTTCGAGCTGGACCAACAGACATTCGCGCAGGTCGCGCGCGGCGACCCCCGGGGGATCGAAGAACTGGATCTTCTTTAGCACCGTCTCCGCTTCTTCGGTCGTCGCGCCGGTGGCCTGGCAGACTTCTTCGAGCGACAGCGCGAGGTAGCCGTTCTCGGCAAGATTGCCGATGACGTACTGCCCGATCTGCTCCTCTTTTTCGGTCAGCCGCGACATGCGGAGCTGCCACACGAGATGGTCTTCAAGCGAGGTTTTCTTCGTCAGCGTGTTTTCCCAGGAAGGCGGCCCTTCGTCGTCGTCGCCGCCCGCCTCCGCGGTCAGCGACCCGTGAAGCGAATTGGAATGGGTGTCGATGTAATCCTGCCAGTCCATCGTGCCGATCCGGTCGGCAGTGGAAAGCTCCCGCGACGGCTCGGGCGCCTCGAGCCGCTCGGGCAGCTCTTCCTCCGGCTTGTGCGCCTGAGTCTCGGGCTCGCCCGCCGGGCTTTCCTCGAGCGTCGGGTTTTCCTGCAGCTCCTGAGAAATCATTTCTTCCAGCTCGATGCGCGAGAGCTGCAGCAGCTTGATCGCCTGCTGCAGCTGCGGCGTCATCACGAGCTGCTGCGCGAGCCTCTGAACCTGCCTGATCTCTAAAGCCATCGCTTAAAGCCTGAAACCTTCGCCGAGATAAACTTCCCGCGCCCGCGGGCTGACTGCGATCTTCTCCGGCGTTCCTTCCTCGAGGACGACGCCTTCGTTGATGATGTAAGCGCGGTCGCAGATGCCGAGCGTCTCGCGCACGTTATGGTCCGTGATGAGAACGCCGATGCCGCTGCCGCTGAGCTTACGGATGATTTTTTGAATTTCGGAGACCGCGATCGGATCGATGCCCGTGAAGGGCTCGTCGAGCAGTACGAAGAAAGGGGAGAGGACGAGCGCGCGGGCGATCTCCACGCGCCGCCGCTCGCCGCCGGAAAGCGTCAGCGCTTTCTGCTTGGCGAGGTCCGCGACGCCGAGCATCTGCATGAGCCTGAGCGCGCGGTCGCGCTGCTCCTCGTCCGTGAGATCGAGCGTTTCCAGGATCGCGAGGAGATTTTCCTCCACGGTCAGCCGCCGGAACACCGAAGACTCCTGCGGCAGGTAGCTGAGCCCGGCGCGGGCGCGCTGGTAAATCGGCATCGCCGTGAGATCATCGCCGTTCAACAGGACTTTGCCGCCGTCCGGATGCACGAGGCCGACCATCATGTGAAACGTCGTGGTCTTGCCCGCGCCGTTCGGACCCAGTAGTCCGACCACCTCTCCGCCGTTGACGTTGAGGCTGACGCCGTCGACGACGCGGCGCCCGGTGTAGGATTTCGTCACGCTTTCGGCTAGCAGCTGGCTCATTTGCCTTTCGCGGGCGCTTTTTCCTTCTTTTGATCGGCTTTTTGGTCGCCGTCGTTTTTTTGCTGCAGTTCTTGGGGAAAAATCGTTCCGGTGACTCGCGTGTCTTTGCAGTTCTCGACGACAACCTTGTCCTCGATCATGAAATAAATAATTTTGCATCCGGCGACTTCGCTGTTGCCCTGGCGCACGATCGGATTGCCGGTCATCGTGATGGTCTGGACGATGCCGTCGAAGACCGCCTTCGTGCCGATGGCGATCCGCTCACCCTGGGTCATGCGCACCTGTTTGCCTTCGGCGATCGCCTCTTTGATCTGCTGCAGTTCGGGATCGAAGTAGGTCGTCAGCTTATCGCTCCGGAGCGTCATGTCGTTTTGAATGGCGACGACCTGACCGGTGTAGACAATGACGTTTTTCTGCCGGTCGGCTTCCATACGATCGGACGTAATATAAATCGGATCCTGTGCATTGAAGGCGCCGCTCTGCGATTTCTTTTTCGTGTCGTCTTTTTCTTCGGTTTTTTGATTTGTCTTTGATGCCGCTTTTTTTTCGGCTTGCGCGGCGGACGCGGGCGCTCTGTCAATCGGCGTCAATACCAGGCACAGCGCCAGACCAGCAATCCAGCGCACCGGCTTAGCCCGCCTTGTCTTCATCGGAGCGTCCCTTCGTCGGGAGTTTATTGGGCACGACCTTTGTCCTCACGTTTCCGTTGAGATGCAGCTTCTCGTCGTTGAGGCTGATCTCCATGTGGGAGCCTTCTAGCTCCATGCCTTCGCCCTTGATCGACACCCGGCTCGGCAGCACCATCATGTTTCGGCTCTTGAAGTAAAGGATCTCGTTTGTCCTTAAAACGTAGCCGCGGAAGGTGACCTGGACCTCGCCCAGAAGCTGCGCCTTTTCGAGGTCGCTTTGGCCTTCGCCCATCCAGAGGTTCCCTTCTTTGCCGATCGCCTCGATGGTGGTGTCATCCTTCTGGTAAAAGAGGATGCGCGCTTTCTGCACGGCGAGGAGCTTTTCGTCCTTATTGTATTTGGCCTCGTCGCCGAAGACTTCCCAGATTTTACGATCGCCTTCCACTTGGGCGCGATGAAAATCCTTGATCTGGAGCGCCTGGTCGGGCATCAGATTGAGCGCCTCCCTGGCGATGGTTTTGCTCAGCCCTTTTTTCTTAGCCTGCCAGACGCTTTCGCCGACCTTATAGGTGACAATGCCCAGGAGGGCTGAAATCGCTATCAAGAGTATGGTTCTAAACCTGCGTCCGCTCATCGCATAACCCTTACCGTGCGCAAAATACCACCTTTCGGAGAAGCTGTAAAGTTCGCGGGCACGGAAATTGCTTGGTAGGCGTGAATTTTCAGGAGCGATAGTATTTTCCGGTAACTTCTTCCCACTTACTTTGACTTTTTAGAAGCAATTCGATGACTTCCCTGACGGCGCCCCGGCCTCCCGGGAAGCGCGTCGTATAGTGAGCGTAGCGCTTGAGCTCGGGCCAGCCGTCGTGGATAGCGACCGCTAGGCCCACCCGCCGAAGCACCGGCAGGTCGACCATATCGTCCCCGACGTAGGCGATTTCTAGGTCCTTCAGGCTGGTCATGCGCTTGATCTTCTTATAGACCGCCAGCTTGTCGTCCACCCCTTGAAAGAAAAGCTTTACGTCGAGGTCGCGGGCGCGGTGGCGCGCGGCTTTCGCCGAGCGGCCGGAAATGATTCCAAGGCGAATGCCGGCGCGCTGCAGCAGCCGGATGCCGTGGCCGTCGCGGACGTCGAAGCGTTTAAACTCGTCGCCGCTCCCATCGATGACGATGCCGCCGTCGGTCAAAACACCGTCCAAATCCAGCAGCAACAGCTTGATTTTCCGCGCGCGTTGCTGGACCGAGTAGGCGACCCGCGGCACGGCGCTATATGCCCGCTTTCAGTAGGTCGTGGAGGTGGATGACGCCGACGGGCTTCTTTGCGCTCAGCACGAAGAGCGACGTGATGGAGTGCTCCTCCATGACCGCCATCGCGGCCGCGGCAAGCGCGTCGCCCGCGATCGTTTTGGGGCTCGGCGTCATCAAGTCCTTCGCCTGGTAGCGGAAGATGTCGCCCTTTTTCTCCAGCCCGCGCCTGAGATCGCCGTCGGTGACGACGCCGACGAGGGCGCCCTGTCCGTTCACGACGCCGGTGACTCCGAGGCGCTTGGAGGTGATCTCGAGGATCGCCTCCTTCATCGGCGTATCCTCGCTCACGAGCGGCAGCTCGGGACCGTGGTGCATCAGCTCTTCGACGCGCAGCAGGAGCTTTCGTCCGAGCGTGCCGCCGGGATGGCGCAGCGCGAAATCTTCCTCCTTGAAGCCGCGCTTTTCGAGCAGCACGACCGCCAGCGCGTCGCCCAGCGCGAGCGCCGCCGTCGTGCTCGCCGTCGGAGAAAGGCCGAGCGGGCACGCCTCCTCCTTGACGGCGGCGTTCAACGCCACGTCGGCCATGCGGGAGAGGTTCGAATCGGCGTTTCCGGTCATCGTAATCAGCTTGACGCCGAGCCGCTTGATGAGCGGCACGAAGTTGAGCATCTCCTCCGTCTCGCCGCTGTTCGACACCGCGAGGACGACGTCGCCCTTGTTGATCATGCCCATGTCGCCGTGATTGGCGTCGCCGGCGTGGAGAAACAGCGACGGCGTGCCCGTGCTCGAAAGCGTCGCGGCGATCTTGCGGCAGATGAGGCCCGACTTGCCGAGGCCGGTGACCACGACCTTGCCCTTGCAGCGATAGAGGAGGTCGACCGCGCGAACGAAGCTCTCGTCCAGCCGGTCCGTGAGGGATAGAATCCCCCGCGCCTCGATGTCGAGCACGGCGCGCGCGCGTTTGAGGGTTTTATCCGCGTCCATTTCCTTACCGCTTCTTGACCAGTCCGTCGATCTGTTTGACGCGCTTGAGCAGGTCTTCGAGGTCTCCAAGCGCGAGCGAATTCGGGCCGTCGCTGAGCGCGCGGTCCGGGTCCTCGTGCACTTCCATAAAAAGCGCGTCGATGCCGACCGCGGCCGCGGCGCGCGCCAGCGCCGGGATGTAGCGCCGCTCCCCGCCCGACGCCTTGCCGAGCCCGCCGGGCTGCTGGAGGCTGTGCGTCGCGTCGAAGACGACCGGATAGCCGATATCGCCGAGCACGACGAGCGAGCGCATGTCGGAAACGAGGTTGTTGTAGCCGAAAGACGCGCCGCGCTCGGTCACGGTCACCTGCTCGTTGCCTGTCGAGACGACTTTCTCGACCACGTTTTTCACGTCCCACGGCGCGAGGAACTGCCCCTTCTTGATATTGACGACTTTGCCCGAGCGGCCGACGGCGAGAACGAAATCGGTCTGGCGGCAGAGGAAAGCCGGAATCTGCAGCACGTCGACGGCTTCCGCCGCCGCCGCGATCTGATCGATCTCGTGCACGTCGGTGAGCACGGGCACGCCGATCTCGCGCCTGACCTTGGCGAGAATCTTCAATCCCTCGTCGACGCCCGGACCGCGAAAAGACTCCAGCGAGGTCCGGTTCGCCTTGTCGTAGGAGGATTTGAAGACGAACGGCACGCCGGCCCGGTCGGCGATCTGCTTGAGCGCCGCCGCGTGCCGCAGCGCGGAGTCGGCGCTCTCGATCACGCAGGGACCGGCGATGAGCGCGAGCGGCTTTCCAGCGCCGATCTCGAAGCCGCCGATTTTTACGGTTTTCCGGTTCGCCATCCGCGATCAGTAGACCATCCGTCCATGGAGAATGCAAATTTATCTTCGCGCGGGCGCCAGCTGTCGCGCGCGGCCAGGATCTTTCAGAGGGTCAAGTGCGCGCGACTTTGATGCGCGGCACTTCTTTCTGCGCCTGCCGGTTTTGCAGCGCGGCCTTGATGAAGCCTTTGAACAGCGGATGGCTCTCCATCGGCCGCGATTTGAACTCGGGATGGAACTGGCAGCCCAAGAACCACGGATGGTCCTTCAGCTCGATAATCTCGACGAGCGCGCCGTCGGGAGAGAGGCCGCTCAGCGCCATGCCCTTTTGCGCGAACGTCTCGCGATAGGCGTTGTTGAATTCATAGCGATGGCGGTGGCGCTCGGAGATTTTTTTCTTGCCGTAAACTTTCGCCGCGAGCGAGTCGTCCTGCAGCGCGCACGGATAGGCGCCGAGCCGCATCGTCGCGCCTTTATTTTCCACGCCCTTCTGCGTCTCCATCAAATGGATGACGGGGTGCGGGCTCGCCGGGTCGAACTCCGTCGAGTTGGCGCGCTCGAGGCCGCAGACGTCGCGCGCGAACTCCACGACCGCCATCTGCATGCCGAGGCAGATGCCGAAGTAGGGGATGCGGTTCTCGCGCGCGTAGCGCGCCGCGGTGATCTTGCCTTCGCTGCCGCGGTCGCCGAAGCCGCCGGGGACGAGAATGCCGTCGGCCTGGTCCAAAATCTTCGTGCCGCTCTCCTCGATCTTCTCCGCCTCGATGCAGTCGAGCTCGACGCGCGCCTCGTTGGCGATGCCGCCATGGACGAGCGCCTCCATCAGGCTCTTGTACGATTCCTTCAGGTCCATGTACTTGCCGACGACGGCGATGCGCACCGAGTCTTTGGGGTTTTTCAGAACCTGGACGACGCGCTCCCATCGCTTCAAGTTCGGCGCGCCGGTCCACATGTGGAGCTTCTCCACGATGCGCTCGTCCAATCCCTCCTGGTGGAAGATGAGCGGCACTTCGTAGATCCACTCCACGTCCTTGGCCGTGATGACGGAGTTCTCGTCGACGTTGCAGAAGCTCGCGATCTTCGCCTTGATCTTCTTCTCCAGCAGGCGGTCGGTGCGGCAGAGCAGAATGTCCGGCTGGATGCCGAGGCCGGTCAATTCCTTCACGCTGTGCTGCGTGGGCTTGGTCTTGAGCTCGCCGCCCGCGGCGATGTACGGCACGAGCGTTAAATGGACGTACAGGACGTTTTCCTTGCCCCAGTCCCAGCCGAACTCGCGGATCGCTTCCAGGAACGGCAGGCTCTCGATGTCTCCGACGGTGCCGCCGACCTCGCAGATCGCTAAGTCGTAGCCTTCGGCGGCCGACTGGATGCGCCGCTTGATCTCGTCGGTGATGTGCGGGATCACCTGCACCGTGCCGCCGAGGTAGTCGCCGCGCCGCTCTTTGCTTATGACCGTCTCGTAAATCTGGCCGGTGGTGAAATTGTTCTTCTTCCCCATCGGCGTCGAGACGTAGCGCTCGTAGTGGCCGAGATCGAGGTCGGTCTCCGCGCCGTCGTCGGTCACGAACACCTCGCCGTGCTGGAACGGGCTCATCGTGCCCGGGTCGACGTTGATGTACGGGTCCATCTTGAGATGCGTCACGCGGAGCCCGCGGCTTTCCAGCAACGCGCCGATCGACGCGGAGGCGAGTCCCTTGCCGAGCGAGGAAACCACGCCGCCGGTTACGAAGATGAATTTGGTCTTGACGCTAGCCATGCGCTGTCCGTCTCCTGGTTGGGTTGGTGTTCTCGGTGCGCAGATATTCCTCGGCCTTCTCCAGATCCGCCGGCGTGTCGACTTCGACCGCCGTCTCGTCCACGTCGGCGACGCGGATGCGGTAGCCGTTCGACAGCGCCCGGAGCTGCTCCAATCTCTCCGATTGCTCGAGCGCGCTCGGCCGCATGCGCGCGAACTTTAGGAGAAAATCCCGCCGGTAGGCGTAAATCCCGACGTGGCGGTAGCCCCAGAGCTTTCGCTGGATCGGCCGCGGGCCGTCGTCGCGCAGATAAGGTATCGGCGCGCGCGAAAAATAGAGCGCGAACCCTTGCGTATCCGTCACAACTTTGACGACGTTCGGGTTGAGCCACTCGGTCTCGTCGAAGATCGGCGTCTTGGCGGTGCCCATCGGAATCTTCGCGTCCTGGCGCAGCGGCTTCAGCGTCGCGTGGATCGTCGCGGAGCGTATGAAGGGCAGGTCGCCCTGCACGTTGAGGACGATTTCGCCGCGGATTTTCTTCGCGACTTCGGCGAGCCGGTCGGTGCCGCTCGCGTGCTCGGATGAAGTCATCATCGCCTCGGCGCCGAACCCGCGCGCCGCCTCCAGGATGCGCTCGTCGTCGGTCGCGACGATGACGCGGTCGAGGCCGGGAGCGCGCGCGGTATTTTCGTAGACGCGCTGGATCATCGGTTTGCCGCCGATCAGGGCGAGCGGTTTCCCGGGAAAGCGTGTCGAGCCGTAACGAACTGGGATGATCGCGATAACGGCCATGTCAAACTCTGAGCGCCAACGGGGGGGCCGATAGGTTTACACTCAGAGTTTCGCCGCTAAAAATAAAAAGCCGCGATGGCCTTCTCGGAAAGCGCATCACGGAATTAAACTATATCGGGCGCGTCGAGCAGTGTCAACGAGAATTTTCTGTCCGTGAGCGCCGGTCGCGCCGAAAGCCGCGATCAGCTTTTTGAGCGGCGCGCCAATTTTCCCTCTAATTCTCGCTCGGGCGATTCGAGACTTTTCATATACTCGCGCGGATTCACGTCCGCCGGCAGGACTTCCGACAAAACCACGATTTTACGCGAGCGCGAGGCGTTCGGGTCGCCCGACAGATGCGGCGGTTCGCGGCCATCGCACATGGCGCGGATCGCGTTCAGCAGGAGTTTGCGCGCAGCGACGATCGCTTTGTCCGAGCTCACCGGGTGTTCCTCGGCGCGGTTCTGCACGGCGCCCTGAGACTCGGTGGCGAAGGCATCCTGGGCTTGGAAGTGAAAGCCCATGCCGCTAAACGTCTGCGTTTTCATCGACGCGCGGTCCTGCAGATAGCGGTTGTCCTTGTTCCGCTTCAAATGATTGCCATCGCTCGTCTCGGCGCGAATGCGATCGCGCAAATCCTGGGACAGCGGCCGCTCGCGGCTGAACAGAAACACGTACTTCCAGTGGGAGCGATCGTCGATCGGCACATGCCAGTGCGCCGAGTAGCCTTCGCCGGTCGTCGACCCATTGAACGCCGCCAAGTTCGGATAGATGTAATTGGTCACGCGCAGGTATTGCTTGCCGTCGCCCGGCTTCCGGATCGAGTAAATGCGCAGGCCGAACTCGGTGATATCGACCTCGATCGTCGGCCGCTGGTCTTTGCCGATCAATGTATTGGGCGTCGCGTCGCTGCCGGGCACGACGCGCTGCTTGTCGCGCTCGCTGTCTTGGAGATTGCGATGCAGGAACGACAGGTGCAGCGGGTCGATGTTCCCCTCGTTGGCTTGCAGATAATTACAGACGACATGGATTTTAGTGACCTCGCGCTGCTCCGCCGGCACGCTGAGAAATTCATAGGCCGGCAACGCCGGCGGCTCGCCCGGTCCCATGTAGGCGAAGATCACTCCGCCCGCTTCTTTGCAGGGATAGGCGGGATGACGGATGGCGTCTCGATGTTCGCCGCGGCCGGGCTCGCCCGGCTGCTCCAGGCAGCGGCCCTCGATGTTGTAGAGCCAGCCGTGATAGAGGCATCTGAGCCCGCCGTCCTCGACTCGGCCGTAACTCAAATCGGTCCCGCGGTGCGAGCAATGAATGCCCAGCAGCCCGGGGCGGCCCTGGTCGTCGCGAAACAAAACCAGCTTCTCTCCCATGATCTGAACCGCCAGTGGCGCGCCTCCCTGCGCCAGCTCTTCGGCGAGCGCGACCGGCTGCCAGTAGCGGCGCATCAGCTCGCCGCAAGGCGTGCCCTTGCCGGTTTGCGTCAGCAACATGTTTTCTTCCGCGCTGATCATGTGGAGACTTTCCTACTTGAGTAACGTTTCGGCCAGCTTCGCTCCCGGCAGCCACGAGTTGTTACATTTATCTTCGGTAAAATTTTCGAAGCGCCTGAACTCATCCAGCGTCAAAACGTCTTTGGCGGCCGTTCCCTCCATGCCTTTGGTATCGACATCGAGCCGCCGGGTCGGCTGCTGCGTCGCTTTGCCGTACACCTCTTGCCCGTTTTTGCTCAGCAGCCAATTGAAAAACACTTTTGCCGCGTTGGGATGGGGCGCGCCTTTAATCAACCCGACGATGCCGTTGCCGCCGCTGACATAAGTACCTTCTTTGAAAGTCGGTAAGTGTTTGACCGGGAGGCCGGCGTCGATGAACGCGTCGAAGTCGCGAAAACCCACGCCGATGGTCAAGGCCAGCTTGCCCTTGGCCAGAGCCTCGGCGATCTGGCGCGCGTCGGTGCTGACGAACAGCTCCTGCTGCGCGAGCCGGGTAGCAAATTCTTTGCCCTTCGAGTCGACCAAAAACGCCCAGATCGCCAGGCCGCCGCCGGGCACGCGCGGGTCGCGCAGGCCGATCCTGCCTTTCCACTTGGGATCGAGCAGATCGTTATAGCCGCGCACGTCCGACTCCTTGACCAGCTGGGTGTTGTAAAAGATCGACGGCGTCATCTGGGCGACAAAGCTGTAGAGCATAGTCTTACCGGTCTGATTGTCGGCCCACAGATGGCCGGCGAACCATTTCGCCGGGTCTTTCACCTCGGGCAGGATCATCGCCGGCGCCAGCGGCTCGAACACATCCGCTTTCAACAGCGAATTGCCGGTGCATGGGCCGATCAAAAAAGCGTCGATGGAAACGGTGCCGGCCTGCTTTTCGGCGACGATCTTGCTCATGAGACGCGGCCCCGGCGCCTGAATCCATTCGCTGTCCAGATCGAAGCGCTTTTTCAAAAGGCCTTGCAGTTCGGTGCGAAAATCGCTGCCCGGCGGCGCGCCGATGACGATCTTGCCCTCCTTCTTGGCCGCGGCCAGCACGCGCTGCCACTCCGGCGGCTCCGCCGCATTCGCCGCGGAGGAGAGACCCAGAATTACCAGCGAACAAATCCACCGGCGCCCGAGCCGATCATACGCCGCTTTCATATATCTCCTTGTAATTCTGCATGCCGATCGCGCGCCGGCGATTTTCCACGTCCATATATACCTTCAATGCCGCCCGGCAGAGCGGGGTCGCCACGCCCAAACGCTTGCCCTCACGAATGACCGCGCCGATGATGCCGTCGACTTCGGTCTTCTCGCCGCGCTTCAACCCGCCGCCGGTTTCCCGCTCGTCCTTCCACGTACGCGCCATCGCTTCTACCGTCGCCATGCGCTCGGCGAGAGAACGGCACGGATGAAAATCGTTGGGATCGTATTCCGGTAACTTTTCGAAATGCGCCCCCGCCGCTTCGCCCACTTCGATAATCTCGCTGATAAAATCGGCGAAGAGCCGCCGGTTGGCATCGCTTTGCCAGATGACCGGCATTTTTTC
>DATDFN010000376.1:0-11854 GCA_036522615.1 Binatia bacterium
ATCTCCAGACGGCTTCGGGCTTTCTTGCTGAGGTGGGGCGACAGGGGAGCGATTAGCGTCCCGTCGTAAGTCCTCATTCGCATGGGGGCAGAGGGTAGCGTGTGCCGTGAGAAGGCACCAGAGCGAGCGCGGATTCATTGCGGATTCTGCCGGCGCCGGATTTCCCGCCTGGCCGCGCGGGTGAGCCGCCAGAGCACGCGCCGTTGCTCGCGCCAGGTCGTCGGCGCTTGCCACTGCAAAAGCGCGCTGAGCTCATGCTCCAGTCGATCGAGCTCGTCGCGGTGACTCCTTCGGTTTTGTTTCGGCAGGATGCTAGGGACGATCGCGAGTAACGGGGTGAGCTCAGAGGATTTCCGCGGCCGCGGCGCCGTCATCCGATCGCCCGGCGGCCGACGTCGGTCAGCACAGCGCCGACGTCTGAGAGCTCGATATAGCCACGATCGGCCAGGGACTTGAGGGTGTTGGTCGCGTACTCGCCGACCGCGGCCGCGAGCTCCTGGACGGACACGAGCTGGCCGGCGGGACGATTCGCGAGCAGCTGGAGCGCCCGATAGTGGCGGGCACGCAGGCGCCGGCGCTGCGGCGGTGGAGAGTACCCGCAGTTTGGACACTTCATGGCCGGTTCCTCTGGATCAGAGATTTCGCCATGCCGCGCGCGAGCTCGCGCCGCCGGCGACGCGTCGCGAGCCAGGAAGCGGGAAGCGCCATCGACATTCGCCGCTCCAGGCCGACGCGCACGCCGACCCATCGGCCGGCGGCGTAGCCGGCGAGAAATGCGATCAGGAGCGCGAGCGCCCAGCGCATCACGACCGCGGCGCCTGCACGCCGCGCTTGAGTACGGCTTTCGCGAGCTGGGCCCGCCGGGTATCGCGAGCCGCCCAAATCTCGGCCCGGCCGAGCGCATCAAACCAGGGAATCACGACGCGCGTGCGCGATCCCTTTCGCCGAAAGAGAATGCCGGCGGCCGACATTTCGACGATGTAAAGGAGTCCGCCGATCTTCACGAGCCGTTTTACCGGCCGATCGAGGGCGACTGTCATCGCCGGCGCTCCAGGAGCTCCAGCGCCAAGTTGAGCCGATCGCGGATCGCGTCCAGGTCGACGATATCGACGCGCGCGCTGATGAATCCCGGCCGGCGCTCGACGCCGGCGAGAATCTGGAGCGCGTTTCTGATGTGTTCCGCGGGTGATTCAGCGTTTTTTGATTGACCTACGCCGCTGAAAAGCGTAGCTTCGCTACCAGCTGTGCGCGCGCGTGAAACGCCGCCAGCTGGAGGCCTCCGGTCTCGCATACCGCGCCTCCGTTGTTGCAGCTGGTACGCCAAAGTGACAGCTGCATTGAGTTGTTCTGGACTAGCGAGCTTGCCGGCTCGCTTTTCCAGTGCGCCAATCTGAAGTACGTATAAGATGTAGTCAAGGTATCAGCAGATTTCAGAGCAGGAATTGAAGGTTCTGTAAACTGTCCTCGACCACTGCGGCGCCCGCGCGACACCTGCGCGGGCGCCTTTTTTGTCAATGCTTGAATAGCAGGAGTCTAACGATTCGCCCGTTTGCGCCCGCCGCGGCCGCGCGCGGGACGTGTGCGAGCGGACGACGCATCGGTCGCGGCGCCGCCCTGTGCGACCGCCTGCTCCTCTGCGGCGTTCGGCGTGTTCACCGCAGCAGCGCGGACGTCGCCGCCGGCGCCCGCCTGGCCGCCGCGGCCGCGCGAGCTCGTGGCGGTCGCCTTCGCGTTCGCTTCCTCGTACGCTTCCGCGTCGGTGTGCGGCGTCGGCGCGTGATCCGCCGGCGTCGGGACGGCGCCGAAGTACTCCAGGAGCCCGATGATCTGGCCGGCCGTCAGAATGGATTCCTCATTCTGGCCGATCCGGGTGAGATACTCGCGCGCGTGCGCCGGCGCGTTGTCGGTCGTGTCTTTCGTGGCCATGCTGCCTTGCCTCCAGTTAGAAGTTGCTAAATCTCCAGATCGACCCATGCGACGATATCGCCCGCCGCCGGCGCCCAGGCCGCGTCCGTCGTGACTTTGACCTCGAAGTAGGCACCCGCGGCGACAGGAGCGTTACCGCGGTTATAAGAGTTGTGGATGTAGCCGGGGTTGGTGGCGTCGATCACGGCCGTTTTATTTGGCCCGCCGCCGTTCCACCAAAGCCCAAACGTGAGCGTACCCGCCGTGCGCGACGCCACGACAGCGCCGCCAAATCCGCGGACGTGACACGCCAGCGGCATGTAGAAGCGAGCGGAGATCGTCCCGGCGCCGCGCGTGAGCGGTTGATTCGCTAGGTTCGCGGCGACGTTATCGAGAAACCACCCATCGACGATGATTCGGCGCGTGCCGCTGCCGGCCTGCGATCGACTGACCTCGTACCAGTCGCCGCCGGCGGGATTGTAGCGCACGACGAGCCGATCGCCGACCTCCAGAATGAGCCGCTCAGAGCCGAGCAGATTGATATTCGTCCCGCCGGTCGCGACGTCGTTAATGGTGGACGTGCCCGCCGCGGTGCGGACGATTTCGAGCAGCTGGTTCGCGTGGCCCTTCCCAAGCGTGCTGACGGTCCCGCTGGAGTCGATGAGACGTCTACATCCAGCGACCAGCGTTCGGCTCGTAGAATCCGGCACCTGGCAGGATTCTATCTCGACGTTATCGAGCCCGGTCCCGTCAGCTGGCCCGATGCCGCCGCCAGTATTGCCCAGCACGTCTACGCCCTTTATCGAAACCTGAGGCTTGTACGCTGCGTCGCCGGCGGCCTGGATGAAGATTCCGAAATTGCCCTGTGACGTGATGCGGCCGCCGGCGATCGCGACGACTGGGTTGTCGCCCGCAGCTGCGCGGCCAATCTGAATCCCATTCGTTGCGGCGCCCACGCCGTTGCGAATTCGGGGATTCGTGATCGTGACCACGCGCGAGCCGGTGATGAGAATGGCCGTGGCGGTGTGCCCGTCGATCGTGACGTTATCTACCTCGATCGCGCCCAAGCCGGCGCCGCCGGCGATCTGCACTGGCACGACGCCGGCCGCGGGATTCTTGATCTTGATGTTCACAAACTTCGCCGACCCCTCCGGCGCCTGGAGCGCGATATCCCGGAGGTTGAGCAGCTGCCCGTCACAGACCGTGATATCGTCGGCTTTTGTGAAGGGAGCGGCGAATTGGGATTGCAGCGTCACGCCGGCCTGGAAACCATCGACGATGAAATCGGAGAGGATGCCCCGTTGTGAGCCGAAGAGGTCGAAACCGGCGCCGGCGCCGCCGCTCTTCACCCGACAGCCGCGCATGATAAAATCCGTGCACATCGCGAGCTCCTGGCCGTCGCCGACGCAGACGCCCGCGGGATCTTCCATCAGCACATTGATAAACTCGACCCCATCGACGTTGACCATTTGTGGCCCTTCGCCGCAGTTCCGACAGCGCAGGTCGTGGAATCGCGAGTAGGAGCCGCGGCCGGCGGGATCGTTCTCGATGTTCACCGGGCAGCCAAATGCTTCCTCCAGGCGCACGCCGGTAATGAGAATATCGTGATTGCCGTGGCCGGCGGTCCCATAGGCGGAAATCAGGCTCCCGTTGACGGCGCTTTGTGAATAGCCGCCGGTCCAGCCGGGTTGCTGCGTCGCGTTGTTGCTGATGCGGCCGCCGGAAATGGTGATCCCGGTGCGGTCAATAAAGACGATGAAATCCACGGCGCCGCCGGCGTTCGTCTGCTGCCCGCCCGCCAGTTTGAGCGTGACGCCGGCGCCGAGCTCCAGGCGCACGTTGTCGTACTTGAGATACAGCACGTACTTCTTGTTCCCGTACACGGGATGCGCGCCCTGGGCGGCGAGGAGATAGGTCCCTGGCTCCAGGATGCTCACCACGCCGCCGCCGCGCGCGCCGATCACGTCGCACGCCGCCTGGAGCGCCGCGGTGTTCGCCGCGGCCGATTGCGTGGGGAGCATGCCGTGCGTTTTGGCGTCGCCGGCGCTGCCCGGTGCGGTCGTCGCTCCAAGAATCGGCATCGGTTAGCTCACCGAAAGCAGTTCGACGTAGAGCTCCACGAAGAGCCCCGCGGGATAGGCGCCGGCCAGGTCGTCGCCGGCGGCGATGTAGACGCCGGCCACATTCGGCACCGGGATGTTGTCGCGGCCGCGCTGCGCGTACCACGTCACGCCTTGCTGATTCAGTCGCAGGCGATCGTTACTCTCGCCGATGATGAGGGAGAGATAGCCGACGCCGGCGGGATTGATCGCGGCCGCGGGGAGCGTGAGCGCCGTCACGGCAATGACCGGCTGGCCTGCCGGGACTACCGCGATCGGTCCACTGTCGCCGCTCGCCGGCGGCGCCGGCAGCGCGACGTAGATCACGCGATAGAAAGTTGCGTTAGCCATGCTTCACCGATTTCCGCCAGAGGGACCAGACGAGCCAGAGGAGCGCGGCGCCGGCGGCCGCGGTGATGAGGAGATCGAGCGCGGTCGGGGTAAAAGACCCTCCCGCGTTACAATGCCGGCGTCCTGCATCGCTCGCCATTTGGCGATCGACTCTGAGAGCGATTCGTTCAGCTGGAAGTGGTACGGGTCTTTCTGCCCCTCGCCGCGCTCGGCGAAGTAGTAGCCCGCTTTGAGCCCGAGCTGCTCGCCGACCGCGGCGAGCCAGGCATAATCCACGTCGTGACCGTCCTGGAGCTGCATGTCGAAAGCGGCGCCGAATTCGTGGCGCGACGTGCCCGGCTTTGCGACAGGGTAGGCGAGCGAGCCGCCACCCTGGCGAAGTGAATCGGCGCGCAAACGGGCCTGCGTGACCGTATCGCGCGTGCCGCCGTACTCCGGGATGAAAGGCGTATAGCCCGCATCCTTCGCCGCGTCCATCAGCTGGAGCAGCGCGGCCAGGAGCTCCGGCCGCACGACTCCTAGCCGGCGCTGCTCGGTCGGCGTGAGCGTGGCCACGCTACTTCCCGGCGCCGTTTTTCGCGATCGCCTTTCGCACGCCGTGCGCGGCAAGCATTCCGCCCACAGTTTCGGCGATCGTGGCGGCCGCGGCGTACTGCGGCGCGACCTGTTTCACGACGTTGGCGATGCCGGCCAGCGTGGCGCCGATCGTCGTGAGACTGCGGAAGGGGTTGTAGCTCTTAGGCGGCGTTGCTGTCACTGCTCGATCCTCGATGTTTGTTGGTGTCGTTCAGGACGTCGGCGAGCAGCCGTTGCAGGAGCTCGATTTGAGAAAGCGCCTGGGTGAGCCGGCCGTCCGTGATCGTGTAAATCGCCTTCAGCTGATCGTCCACGATGCGCGCGCGCTTCCGCTGCATCCGTGAAAACTTCACGTACGCCAGGATAGCGGTGATCGTCGGCGGGATGGTGGAAATGGCCGCCACTAGCACGACGTCGCTCATTTGCTGCTCGCATATTCCCGGTACGCCTTGTGAGCGAGCACGGCGCCGACGATCACGAGCAGCGCGATCACGACAAAGCCCACGTCGCCTAGGATGACGCCGAGCTTGTGGGTTAAGGATTCCTCATCGTGTTCGCGTTGCTGCTCCTGCTGCGCGATCGCGCGGCCGCTCGTCGCGGCGTTCCCATAAACCGCGTCCTGCGTGATCCGCTCGAGCGAGCGAAGCCCGACAAAGGGGGTGAGCGCATCCAGGCGATTCGCGAGCTCGGCCACGGTCTCGCGCGTCGAAAAGGTGCGGACGTCGAAAATCCAAACGCGATCGCCGGCGACGCCTTCGGATGTGTTCACCGGCGTCACGTAGGGAATCTGCCGCTCGCCGCGGAGCTCGTCGTAAATCTCCCGGCCGACGTCGCCGCCGACGAGCTCATAAGCGAGCCGCGCTGGCGTCATCACGCCGCGCGCCTCGAAAATCGCGCGAAAGTACTGCTCGGCGATGATGGCATCGCCGGGCGAGCAGTTAACCAGCCGGGGCATGATCCGGCGCCGGCGCCGCCTTCGCCTGGCGGATGAGCACGACGATGAGCGCGACGATTACGACCGCCAGCACGATCCAAACCCACCGCGGCACTCCCGCGGCGTCTTTCTCCTGGAGCGCGGTATTGAGGCGACGCGCGGCCGCGTCCACGGTCTGCGCTGCGTCCTTCGCTGCGCGCGCTGCATCGGCCGCCGCGGTCGCGGCGATTCCGGCGAGCTCGCCGGCACTCTGCGCGACTCCTTCGACGACGCTATCGTCTGGCATGGCCGGTGAGAAGCACAATAAGGGTGATGAGGATCGCGGCGCCGGCGAGCGCAATCACGCCGAGCTGCTTCGATGTGAGCGGAATTGAGACCGGCCGCGCGCGCGCCGGCGCGATCGCGCCCGCGGCCGCGGTGGAGACGCCGGCGCCGATCGTGTTCACTGCGTCGGCGACGTCCGTTCGGACTTTCGTCACGGCGTCCGTTGCCGCGTGCTTGATCTCATCGGCGATCGAGCTTCCCACGTCGCCCAGGAAATCGCCGATATCGCTCGATGGTGCGATCATTTTTTCCTCATGGCTAAAGCGACGAGCCCGACCAGGATCACGACGCCGATCACGGCATAGAGCAGGAGATTCGACGTCCTGGAGCTCGTGGCGATCGGCGCCGTGGCCGTCGTGACCATCGGCGCGAGCTGCGTTGCCGTGGGATCGGCGGCGCCCGTCGTCGTCGCGTTGGCGAGCTCGCTTTCGACCAGGCCGCGCATGACCGGGTAATTCTGCGCGGTGTCAGAGAGATTCCAGACGGGGCCAATCTCGCGCGCGGCCTCCATGACTTCCGGCCGCGTGCTTTCGACCGCTTGCTCAGCGGTCTCGTACATCGGCCGCTCATTGCTCGCGACGGTCGCCAGGCCGCCCAGGATGCAGCGCGCGGCCTGGACACTTCCGCGGAGCGCGGCGTTCGTGAAGTACTCGGCGCGAGCTGCGCGCGCGGCGTCCTCGGCGCGGCCGCCGGTCCAGCGACTAAAGAGGCTCGCGCCTTCGGCGACGGCCAGCTTACCGAGTAGGGGCGCCGCGGCGATCACCGTTTCCCCCAAAGCGCGGCGCCGATGAGCAGCGCGACGAGCACGCCGGCGCCGGCGAGCAGGAGATTCGTGTTCGGCACCGCGAGCGCGGCCGCGGCGTGCGCCGGCGACAGTCCCGCGCTCGCGCTCGTGGCCGCGGTCGAAATCGCCGGCGGCGTCTCAGGGTTGGCACCCGTCGCCGCTGGCGTCAGCGGCGTGAGCTTCGGCAGACTCACCGGAATCGGGTCGATATTCGCCGGCGGGAGAAATGGCTCGCCGCCGCCGATCGGCGCCGGCGTGACCCAAGGTTTCACCGGCGCCGGCCGCGGCGACGCCGCCGGCGGCGCCGCAGTTAAAACTTCTGTGAAAGGTGGCGCCGGCATGAAAGGAATTACCGGCGTTGTGCTCACAGGCGCTGGCCGCGGAGCAGGCGGCGCCGCGGTTACAACTTCTGTGATGGGCGGCGCCGGAATGAAAGGAATCACCGGCGTCGTCGTCGCCGGCGTGACCGGCGGCGAGCTCACAGGGAGCTGATACGGGTCAGTGCGGGTGATGACGCCGCCAGGGACAAAAAGCATCCCATCGGCCGGCGGCGGGGCCACGTCCGGGATTGGTGGCGGAAGCGGCGCCGGTGGCGGCGCCTGGCGGTAGGCTTCCGCCAGATACGCGCGAGCAGCTGCGGCGTCGGCGGCGTTCTGCCGCTGCTGCTCCATAATCTGCTCTTGCGACGCCGGGGGCAGCGACGCGATTGGCACCTCAGCGACCTTGCCGTCGCCGACCAGCATTTTTGTTGTCGTCGGCGCGTCCTGGAAGATGACAAACGGCGCTTCCGCGGCCGCTTGGTCCTCTCCGTCAAACATGCCGATCGCGACAGCGTAAATCGAGTTATTTGGTTCGCTGCCGAGTGGAATCAGCGGCCTGGCTTCGGTACCGCCAGGCTCGCCGTTGGATTTCCATTCAAAGATTCCTGATGGGTCCGTAACCCACTGGCCGCCGGTGTCAGGATGAGTCGCCACGCTGCCCCCTCGATCGAGTTACGCCGCGTTGCTCAGGCCGATGAGGTCTTTCGGCATCATCGCGTCTGGCGCCGTGATGTACTGGCCGTCGCCGGCCCGTACCTGCGGATTCCGCTGGAGCAGGTGCAGCAGCACACGAATATTCGTCTGCGTCGCGCCCGCGGCCGCCGTAGGTTGCGCGTCGAAGTAGAGCGCAAGCGAAGCGTCCTGCGTCGGATTCAGGCAGTTCGCCAGCCGGCCAGACTCCTGGAAATTGATGTGCACGACGCCGCCGCCTGGCGACGCGAATACGTCGCCGCCTGAGCGATACTCCTGGCCACGCGCCCACTCTTTGAAATTCAGGAGCGAGCCGCCGCCGATGATCGAGGAGCGCGAGCCGCGCAAACCGATCTTGTTGATGACGTCGGTGACCATCCCGACATCGGAGTCCTGAATGATCGTGATCCCGCGGCACAGGTCCTTGAGATCGAGAATCAGCGGGATTTCCGGCGACGCCGCGGCGATGTTCAGCGTAAGCGGTTTCCACCACGGCCGGAAAAGCGGCGGCCGCGCGATCACATTGTCGTCGTAGTACTGCTGGACGTTGACGGTGATGTTCGTGAGCGCCGCGGTGCCACCGCGCACGAGCCTGGCGATCCCGTTGTTTGTGCCATTGAGCTCGTAGACGACGTTGGTGCCGAGCGCGATGTTGTTTTCGCGAAAACGTGTTTCGCTCGGGCGCCCGCCGGCGAGATACTCAAAGGGAATAATGAGCTGCTCGACGAGCGAGACCGGACTCGCCGACAGTGACGTGACGCGCGTCGCCGAGTGTTTGGAGCCGCTCAGGTGCTCGCCGATCGCGAGCCAGTGCCGCGGATCGACGCGCACAGCGTCGCCGCCCATGTCCAGGCCGATCGAGTCGAAGATTTGCGCCACCGATCCAAGCCCCACGATCGACGTCACGGCCGCCGTGATCGTGAGCGTGGCGGTGAGGGTGATGAGGAGCCAGCGGTTTGAGCGCCCCGCTACGAGCGTCGCGATCGCTCGATCGCCGGCGACGACTGCCTGAGCCGCCAGCTGGCGTGAGCCGAAAGTGTTGCGGATCATCGGCGCCCCCTAGTGAGCGTTGATGCGAAACAGCTTGGACGCCGGGGCGAAGTACGTCGTAACCCATCCGACGATGAGTACGACGACCAGGACTAGCCCGATCGTTTTCATTTGCGCGGTGCTCATGGTGCTACTTCCTCCGTTGGGATTGGTGATGCCGGGGCCATATCGTGCCCGGCGTAATCGAGCACGCGGTAGACCTCGCGCTCGGCGTCGAGCAGGTAAACGGCCTGCTCATCCTTCACGATCCACGCACAGTGATATTTCGGGAGCGCGGCGATCGTGTCCGCGACGCTGCTCGACGTGACCGACCGCCAGTAATTCCAGACCGCTTCTTCCTGGGTGCGGAAGGCAAGCAGGTGGTCGGCGGCGTCGGTTACGCGCCGCTCGACGGACTGCGGCGCCTGCGTCGCGAAAAACATCGAGAGGCGATTATGGCGGCCGCGCTCGACGAATGAGACGCTGTGCGCCGCCCAGGTGCTTTTCATGTTCGGCACAAAGAGCCGCGCTTCGCTGCAATCAATCGCGACGCCGCCGACCTCGCGCGGAAACGAGTGATGATCGCTCGACGTGCGCGCGGGATTCAGGAGCCGCGCGAGCCGCGGCGCCGCATCAGGCATGGATTCCGGCGGGATGCAGAGCGCGATATGCCAGCGATCGTGTTTCGCGCATTCGACGAGCGCATCGCGGAGCTCGTCGATCGAGAAGAGCTCTAGCGCGTCGTCGTTGTACTTCTGGACGACCTCGCCTACAAAGTCGATCGAGATTCGCCGCGGCGCGTCGTGCAAAAACAATTCTTCCATCGCGCGCGTTTTCCCGCATTCGCTCGGCCCCGCCGCCACGACAATCAGCTTTGGGTATTCGCCATCGGCCGCGCGATAGGTGGTCATTTGTTCGGACTCGCCGCGGCCGCGGCCGCGCGCTGCTGCTTCACGCGCACGGTGTACACTTTCTCGACGACGATTCCGCTCGTGACTGACAGCGCCGCCCAAATCGTCGCGTACTTCGCCGCGAGCTCGGGATGATCGCGCATCAGCTGCGCGACGACGGGCGCCCAGACCCGACCCAAAGTCTCGCGCTCCTCTTTGACCAGACGGAGCTCCTCGCCGAAACGCATTGCCGCCAGGCCAAAGCCGGCGCTTAGCGTTTCGCCGCACGCGCGCTGGAGTACTTCGTCGCTCGCCGCCTGGGCGATCGCGGCCGCGGGTTTCGCTTTCTCCAGCTGCGCGCGGAGCTCGGCTTTTTCGTTCTCGGCGATCGCGAGCGCCGTTTTCAGCTGCTCGGCCTTCATCCCGCGGTACTTCTTTCCGCTCAGCGGGATTTCCTTGCGTTCAGGAGCTCCAGGAGCGGCGGCCGGCGCCGGCGACGACGGGGCAGGGGGGGCAGCTGGTGACGCCGGCGAGATCGCCGCCGGCTTCACGGCGCCTGTTTGTTTCTCTGTTTGTTTGTCGGTTTGTTTCTCGACGTCGGGAGCCGGTTCGCCGGCGAGCTCGCGCTCGCGCACGTCGGCGGCGGCGAGCGCGGCCAAAGCGTTGGCGGTCGAGCCGGGGTCAGCAATCGGGATGGCGACGCTTGGACGGCCACGGCCGCGCACGGTCGCGGCGGCGTTCCCGTTGTCGCCAGTCTTTTTCACGAGCCCGCGACCTGGAGCTCAGGAGACGCCGGCGTGAGCTCGCCGGCGGCGATCGCCGCGGCGCTGCATGTCGCGTGGACCAGGCCGAGAAACTGCGCGATCGCGGCCGGCGGGAAAGCGGCGAGCGGGTGGACGTCGCCGGCGAGCTGCTCCGGGAGCTCGGCGCCTGAGATCATCGCTTTCACGCGGAGGATCCCGATCAGGCCGGCCATCATGCCGGCCATTTCGCCGCTCAGCTGACGCAATTCGAGCGTGGCGGCGTATTCGCCGCAGCGTGCACAGGGAAGCTGGACCAGCTGCGCTACACCCATCTCGCCCGCCGCCTACGTGACCTCGATCGGTAGTACCGCGTCCAGGAGCCGCCAGGAAGCCCGATCGTCGGTCGTCCAAAGGGATGGCTAGCCGGTTCAGGGTCGCGCGTCAAATCCTGCACAGAGCAGGAGTTACGAAATCGGTGATAATAAACAAAGCCCTTACGGGCCTCCGCCCTCCGCTCGCGCGGCGGGCGCTCCGATTGTCGCGCCGCCGCTGTCGAGCGTTCGGGGAGAGGCGGCCGGCTACGCCCGGCCGCAATCGCGGAATGCGCTAGCGGGCTACGCCCGCCGCGCGCTCATGATTCATGTGGCCACCGCCGAGCTCCTTCCGGCGGTTCACGGTTCCGTCCCGTCTCACAGCTGCCTCCACCGCTCCAACGCGCCGTAGCGCGGGTGATGTCCACGCACTCGGGTTCTCAGGCCCGGATTCACCTATTTCGGGGAGGGGTGCGGCCCCTCGGTGAATCGAGGGAGCAGACACGCCGTTACGCTGTGGCCTATCGCGATCTCTCAGTCGATTCGAGCCACGTCGTCGCCTTCGGCGCCGCCGACGTGCGCGGCGCCGCGCACGCCGGAAAGGCGCGCGTCTCGGGACGCGGTTTGTTCGGGTTCCGCTCGCTAGGTAGGCTTCACGCCAGAGCGGCCAAAGCGCGCGAAGTGATTTCGGCGCAGCTGCTCGCGAGCTCGGCGCTCGGCATCGAGTCGGCGACGTCGCTGTTTCTTGACGCGACGAATCTCCAGACGGCTTCGGGCTTTCTTGCTGAGGTGGGGCGACAGGGGAGCGATTAGCGTCCCGTCGTAAGTCCTCATTCGCATGGGGGCAGAGGGTAGCGTGTGCCGTGAGAAGGCACCAGAGCGAGCGCGGATTCATTGC
>DATDFN010000377.1:0-2009 GCA_036522615.1 Binatia bacterium
CCGGATTCACGGCGACGACCTCGATCAACCGGCACGACTTCGGCGTCAGCTGGAACGCCGTGCTCGATCATGGCGGCCTCGTCGTCGGCAACATGGTCGAGATCACGCTCGACGCCGAGGCGATTCTGCAGGAGCCGTAAGCCACGGCGGGCGCCGTCTAAATTTAAATCAAAATCCGAATTCCGAATGATCATCCCGCGCCGATGAGCGCGACGCCGGCCGCCGCGCACACGAGACCGGCGACCTGGATGCCTCGGAGCCGCTCGCCCAGGAAGAAGCGCGCGAGCACGATCGTGCTCGCGGGATAGAGCGAGGTGAGCGTCGCCGCGACGGTCAGCGTGCCGAGGCGCGCCGCGAGAAGATAAAAGACGTTCGCGCAGACATCGAGCGCGCCGCCGGCAAGGATCAGCCACGCTGCGCTGCGCGCGCCGCGGAGCGGCGGCCGGGTGAAGAGCGCGGCGACGGCGAGTGCGGCAGCCGCGCTCAAGCGCGCGGGGACGAGCGGCAGCAAACCGGAGGCGGGAGCGGTCTGCTTCAGCGCGGTGAGAAAAAGACCGAGCAGCGCCCCGGCCAAAAGCGCGGCGCGGAGACCGCGCGCGGCCCCCCGCCCTTCAGCGGCGCCGGCGGGCGCTCCGTCCTGTCCGACCAGCACGATCGCGGCGAGCGCGAGCGCGACGCCGCCCCAGCCGGCCCACGACAATCGGTCGCCCGCCGCGAAGCCCGCCAAAGCCGAGACGACCACCGCGAGCACCGCGGTGACCGGCGCGACGACGCTCATCTTCCCCGTCGCGAGGCCGCGATAGAGCAGCGTGAGGCCGCCCGCCAGCGCGCAGCCGCCGAGCGCGCCCCACATGAGATCCGCGATCCCTGCGCTCGCCGGCGGCAAAAGCGGCAAGACGAGCAGCAGCGCGGCGAGACCGGCGAGCTGCGAGAAGATCATCACCGGCACGACCGACGCCCGCCGCGTCGCGAGCCCGCCGCAAAAATCGGCGCTGCCGTAAAGCGCCGCCGAGAAGCCCGCGAGCAGAATGGAATTCCACATCACATTGAGTGAAATAATTTAAAGACTGAACAGCGCTGCGGCGGGCAGCACGAACGGAAGATAACGATAGAACCTCGAAACGAGCCCGCCCGGAGAACCGGCCGGGCTCGGCGGCGCCGAAATTATGGATATACCAGGGGGAGCTTCACTTCTCCTCTTCCAGCACTTTCTTCATGCGCTCGACGATGTCTTTCGGCTGCGTCATCGCGTCGCGCGCGATTTTCTCGAGCTCTTCGCCGCGCGTGGGGCTGAGCTCGTATTTTCTTTTCGCCACCTCGGCGAGGAATTCCGGGTCCTTCATCGTCTTCTCGAACGCCTCGCGCAAAATCTTCACGCGGTCCGGCGGTATGCCGGGGGTCGCGAGCATCGGCCGCCCCAATTCCTCGGACGCGAGCATCACCGCGGCGAGCCGCCGTCCCGCTTCCGGCGTCTTATAACGGTCCATCAGCTCGTGGATCGTCGGCGTGTCCGGCAGGCGCGAGTCTTTCTGCCGGCCGGTCTGGATGAGGTTGCGCACGAATTTATTCTTGTACCAGGTGAGATACGGCTCGCGCGCGAAGAACGCCTCGACCGTGAAGGCGCGGCAGTGGATCTCGCCGCGCTCGACCGCGAGGTCGATCTCCGGGCCGCCGGGATAGCCCGAGACGAGCTTGAACTTCGTCCCGAGCGTCTCGGCGAAAAGCCGCGGCAGATAATAGGCCGACTCCGAAGTCGACTGCGTGCCGCAGCGCGGCGGCTCGGCCGCCTTGCGCACGTCGTCGATCGTCTTGTACGGCGTGTCGGCGCGCATGTACATCTGACTCTCGCCCTTCACCGGCGAGCCGATCCAGGTGAACTTCGACCAGTCGTACTGCACCTCGTCCTTGCCGAGCAGCTGGTCGAAATAGAGCGACGGCACGATCGATCCCGCGATCGTGAGACCGTCGGGCTTGCCGATTTTGTAGACGTAGTTCGCCGCGACCTTGTG
>DATDFN010000378.1:0-10445 GCA_036522615.1 Binatia bacterium
CAACGATGGCGCTGAGCCTTGAAGAGAACGAGACCCTGACGCGCGTCGGTCCCGGGACGCCGGGCGGCGAGATGCTCAGGCGGTATTGGCATCCGATCGCCTTGTCGCGGGAGCTCAAGAACCGGCCGGTCAAGCGGCGGCTGTTGGGTGAGGACCTCGTCCTGTTCCGCGACGACCGCGGCCGGGCGGGCCTTTTGACGCTTCGCTGCGCCCATCGCGGGACATCGCTGGAGTTCGGCCATGTCGAGGACGGCGGCCTCCGCTGCTGCTACCACGGCTGGCTCTACGACGTCGAAGGCAAAGTCCTGGAACAGCCAGGCGAGCCGCCCGACAGCAGTTACAAAGGGCGTGTGCGCCAGCCGGCCTATAAGCTCCAGGAGCTCGCCGGCATCGTCTTCGCCTATCTCGGCCCCGATCCCGCGCCGCTTTTGCCGCGCTACGACGTGCTCGTTAGGGACGACGGCGTGCGCGCACTGAACGCGCGCATCGTCCATTGCAACTTCCTGCAAATGGTCGAGAACAGCGTCGATCAGCACCATTTCAAATGGCTGCATCGCACGCCGAAGACGCGCTATTGGCGCGACGAGAAGCTTACCTCCGAGGCGACCGATTGGGGCATCCTCGACACCTTCACGCGCCGCGTCGGCGACGAATACTACCGGACGATCAGCCTATTTCTGATGCCGAATATGAACAAGGTCGGATACCATCTGCCCGAGGATCATCCGGCCGCGTTCGCCGCCACGCACGAAGGATACGAAGCGCTCCGCTGGCGCGTGCCGATCGACGACACCAACACGATGCACTTCACGCTTTACTTCGGGCCGCTCGTCGATGGTAAGCCGCCGGCGCGCATGCCGGCGGATCAGAGCGAGCAAGGCCTGCTCGACAGCGTGCCGGGGAAATACCGCTGGGACGAGGAGACCGGCTGGATCGCGCGCGGCGATCAGGACCGCTGCGCGCAGGAGAGCCAGGGGGCGATCTTCGACCGTACCTCCGAGCATCTCGGCGTCTCCGACGAAGGCGTCATTCTGCTGCGGCGCATGTTAAAGCAATCGATCGACGCGGTGAGGAGCGGTCAGGACCCCATCGGCCTAATTCGCGATCCGGAGAAAAACAACGTCCTTCGTCTGGTGCCCGGCGAATATAAGCTCGAAGGCCCGGAGCTGGCCCATGCCGCCGTTTAAGGTCGCGCTCGCGGCGCTGGTTTTCGGCGCGGCGCTTTCCGCCGCGCAGAATGCGTCGATCGCTGCGGAAAGCCTGGAGCAGGCTACCGCGGCGGCGAAGAAAGAAGGCGAAGAGCTCGTCTTCGTCGCCGGCGCACAAACTTTCGGCGGCCGCAAAGGGATGACGGAGATCGAAGGCGCGTTTGCGAAAAAATTCGCTCTCAAGCTACGCATCAACTTCGCCGCCGGACCGGATATGAACGCGCGGGCCGCGCGGCTCATCACGGAATTCAAGGCCGGAAGAAAGTCGTCGTCCGATTTCTTCCTGGGGTCACAATCGCACTTCGCTCTGCTGCACAAGGAAAACGCGCTGGAGACGGTGAATTGGTCGGGAATTTTTCCCTGGCTCGCCAAGGAAATGGAGATTTTTCCCGGCCAGGGGGTGCTGGTCTACACATCGCCCAACGGCATCATCTATAACTCCAGTTTGATTCCCAAAGACAAAGCCCCGAAAAACTATCTCGATCTGGTCGATCCGCGCCTGAGCCCGACTTGGGCGGGAAAGCTCGCGATTCCGCCCTATGTCGCATGGCTGGCGGAGCTGTCGCTCGCCTGGGGCCAGGACAAGGTCAAGGATTTCGCGCGCAAGGTTGTAGCGCTGTCGGCCGGGCGGCTGCGCTACAATGAGGAGGAGCGCGTCGTCAGTGGCGAGTTTCCCATCATGGCGAACATCGGCGGCGCGCTGGAGCACATGTGGGACTGGCAGCCGAAAGGCGCGCCGCTCGTCGCCGTGCCGGGTTTGAATCCCATCAACACGGATTATTTCCAGCTCGGCGTGCCGAAAAATTCCGCGCATCCGAATCTCGCCCGGCTTTTCGTCGCCTTCATGGTGTCCAAGGAGGGCCAGGCGCTGCTGCAAAAAAACGAATCGCGCAGCTCGCATCTCGTCGAAGGCACGATAATGGCCAAATACCTGCGCGACAATCGGGTCGCGCTCCAGGAGCCGAAGCAGTCGATCGATTACTATCTCAAGAGCGAGACGGGCGAGGGGCTCAAGTTCAAAGAAGAGCTGGCGAATATTTTGAAGCAATAGAAGCGGGGGTCGTCATGCTGTCGCGCGAAGAAAACGATTTATATACCCGCGTCGGTCCGGGGACGCCCGCCGGCGAGATGCTGCGGCGCTACTGGCACCCGATCGGCTTCGCCGCCGAGCTCAAGAAGCGTCCGGTCAAGAGGCGGCTGCTCGGCGAGGATCTGGTGCTGTTCCGCGACGACGCCGGCAAGCTCGGCCTGCTCACGCTCCGCTGCGCGCACCGCGGCACATCGCTCGAGTTCGGCCACATCGAGGACGGCGGGCTGCGCTGCTGCTATCACGGCTGGCTTTACGCGGTCGACGGCCGTGTCATGGAGCAGCCTGGTGAGCCGCCCGAGAGCAATTTCAAAGAGCGCGTGCGCCAGCGCGCCTACAAAGTCGAGGAACTGGGAGGCGTCGTCTTCGCTTATTTGGGACCCGACCCCGCGCCGCTCCTGCCGCGTTGGGACGTGCTCGTGCGCGAGGACGGCCAGCGCGCGCGCCAGGGGCGGCTCGTCCATTGCAATTTTTTCCAGATGATCGAGAACTCCGTCGACCAGCACCATCTCAAATGGCTGCACCGCACGTCCACGACGCCGACGTGGGACGACGGCGAGATCAATCCACAGCCGTTCGATTACGGGATCGTCAACACCTACACGCGCCGCGTCGACGGCAAAAAGTGGGCGCACGTCAATTACTTCGTTTTTCCGACGATGAACAAGACCGGGAACGTCGAGGAAGGCCATCCGACCGAGCACCGCGCCAGCAGCGCGGGCGAGGTGATGCGCTGGCGCGTGCCGGTGGACGACGCCTGCTCGATGCATTTCACTGTCGAGTTCGGCGCCGCGCGCGACGGGGAGCCCGTGAAGATCATGGAGGATCGCTCGGAGCAGGGCATCGTCGATACCAAGCAAGGCGTCTACCGCTGGGACGACTCGATCG
This sequence comes from Binatia bacterium, assembly GCA_036522615.1. Classification (GTDB taxonomy): domain Bacteria; phylum Desulfobacterota; class Binatia; order UBA9968; family UBA9968; genus JAJPJQ01. Next base: position 3,184 of record DATDFN010000378.1, read on the forward strand.
GCTGGTTGGCGCGCGCGGATCAGGACCGCGCGGCCCAGGAGAGCCAGGGGACGATCTACGACCGCTCGACCGAGCACCTCGGCGCGACGGACAAGGGCGTGATCCTCTTGCGCCGTTTGTATCGCGAATCGATCGAGGCGGTCCAGAAAGGACGCGATCCCATCGGCGTCGTGCGCGACCCGGCGAAAAACGAAATCCTCCGGCTCGTGCCCCACGAAGATCTGCTCGACTAGGCGGAATTTGAAGAAGATCCTGTCCCGCTGTCTCCCCGCATTTTTGCTGCTCGCGCCGGCGCTCTCCGGTGTCCGCGCCGCGACCATCGACGAGATCGTCACCGCGGCGAAAAAAGAAGGAGAGTTCAACTTCATCGCCGGCGCGCAGACCTTCGGCGGCAAGAAGGCGATGGCGGAGATCGAGGAGGCCTTCAACAAGAAATACGGCTTGAAGGCGCGCATCAACTTCGCCGCCGGGCCGGACATGAACGCGATGGCGGCGCGCGTCATCACCGAGGCGAAAAGCGGCAACAAATCGTCCACCGATTTCTATCTCGGGTCGCAATCGCACTACGCGCTGCTGCACCAGCAGAACGCGCTGGAGAAAGTCGACTGGTCCGGGACGTTCCCCTGGATCAAGAAAGAGATGGAGATCTATCCGCGCGAGGGCGTGCTGGTCTATACGTCGCTCCGCGGCATGAGCTACAACTCGACTCTCATCCCGAAAGACAAAGCGCCGAAGCGCTATGAGGACCTGGTCGATCCGCGCTTTTCTCCCGCCTGGGCGGGGAAGCTCGCCATACCGCCGTATGTCTCGTGGCTTGTCGAGATGTCGATGATCTGGAGCGAGGAGAGAGTAAAAGATTTCGCGCGGAAGCTGATCCCGATGTCGGTCGGGCGGCTGCGCTACAACGAGGAGGAGCGCATCGTCAGCGGCGAGTTCGCGATTTCCGCCAACATGGGCGGCGCGGTCGAGCAGATGTGGAAATGGCAAGCGAAAGGTGCGCCGCTCGTCGCCGTGCCCGGCTCGACGCCGGTCCTGCCGTCTTACTTCCAGCTCGGCGTGCCGCGGAGCTCCGCCCATCCGAACCTCGCGAAGCTCTTCGTCGCCTTTCTCGCGTCGAAGGAAGGGCAGGCGCTGCTCGAAAAACACGAGTTCGTCTCGTCCCATCTGGTCGAAGGGACGAAGATGGCGCGGTACGTGAAAGAGAGCGGGATCAAGCTTCAGGAGGCGAAGGATTCCATCGCATTCTATCTCAAGGGCGAGGACAGCGGTCTACAGTTCAAGGAAGAATTGGCGAAGATGCTCAAGCAGTAACGAAGAATGGAGTGATGGAGTAGTGGAGTAATGGAAGTGACTGTCATCCTGAGCGAAGCGAAGGATCTCTCCGGAGAGATTCTTCGGCTAAGCCTCAGAATGACAACGGGAAACGACCCGTTCACGCGAGTGCATCGATCTCGTGAGTCGAGCTTTCGGCACAACACTCCAATACTCCAGTACTCCAACACTCCATTGTTCATGGGAGGCACCGATGTTATCGCATGAAGAAAATGAGATGCTCACGCGCGTCGGGCGCGGCACGCCCGGCGGCGAGATGCTGCGGCGCTACTGGTGGCCCGTGGCTTTTAGCGAGCACATTGGGCAAAAAAGCCGCCCCGCGAAAGTCCGATTGCTCGGCGAAGATCTCGTGCTGTTCCGCGCGGGCAACGGCGAGCTCGGGCTTCTGGGCCTCCATTGCTCGCATCGCGGGACTTCGCTCGAGTTCGGCCGTGTCGAAGACTGCGGCCTCCGCTGCTGCTATCACGGCTGGCTCTACGATCTTGCCGGCAAATGTGTCGAGCAGCCGACGGAGCCCGAAGGCAGCACGTTCAAAGACCGCATCCAGCATCCGGCCTACAAGGCGGAGGAGATCGGCGGCTTCGTCTTCGCCTATCTCGGACCCGATCCCGCGCCGCTCCTGCCGCGCTACGATCTCTTCTCGCGCGAGGACGGCGAGCGCCATTTAGGCGCGGGCGAGGACTGCTGCAACTGGCTCCAGCGCGCGGAGAACTCGGTTGATCAGACGCATCTCGTCGCGCTTCATGCGCCGGAATACCCGCACATGGCGCTCAGGCGGCCGGTCATCGACTGGGAGCGGCGCGACTACGGTGCAAAGATCTCCATGCAGGTGCCCGGCATCACGAAGCCCAAGTTCTCGCATTGGATATTCCCATCGCATACCAGACACACGACCGCGCGTAAGGGGCGGCGGCCGGATCACGCGATCCGCTTCCGCGTGCCGATGGACGACACGAAGACGATGACCTTCTGGCTGAGATTTTATCCCTACACCGAGGAAGAACGCGGCAAGCCGTTCGTGCAGAAGACGCTGGGTTACGACAACGACCAGCCCGGCGTCTACGACCGCGTCGACGACGGCTGGTGGGGTATCGCGTCGCACGACCAGGACCGCGTCGCGCAGGAAAGCCAGGGGTTGATTTACGACCGGACGACGGAGCACCTCGGCGCGTCCGACCAGGGCGTGATCATGCTGCGCAACATGCTGAAGGAGTCGATCGACGCTGTGCGCGACGGCAAAGATCCGGTCTGGGTGATCCGCGATTCGCGGCTGAACGAGAACATCGCCTTCGACGCGAGCATGCAGGAAATCGCCGCGCTGGGCTAAATGATTAAGTTCACGATCATCATCTCCGCGGCCCTCGCGTGGCTTGCGCTCGCCGCTTCTCAGGCGCGCGCGGCGGAAAGCGTCGATCGTCTGGTCGCCGGCGCCGCCAAGGAAGGCGAGCTCGTCTTCGTCGCCGGCGCGGAGACCTTCGGCGGCCGGAAAGGCTTCGGCGAGCTCGGCGCCGCGTTCAACAAAAAGTTCGGCCTCAACACACGGATCAACTTCGCCGCCGGCCCGGAGATGAACTCGATGGCCGCCCGCGTCATCACCGAAGTGAAGGCGGGCAGGGCCTCGACCGATTTTTATCTCGGGTCGCAGTCGCACTACGCCCTGCTGCATCAGGAGGATGTCCTCGAGCCCGTCGCGTGGAGCGCGACGTTTCCGTGGATCACGAAAGACATGGAAGTATTGCCGGGCGAGAGCGTGCTTGTCTACACGTCGCTCAACGGCATCATCTATAACTCGACCCTCATTCCCAAAGACAAGACGCCGAAAAGTTACGCCGACCTCATCGACCCGAGATTTAGTCCGGCGTGGGCCGGCAAGATGGCGATCCCGCCGTACGTCCAGTGGCTCGCGGACCTCTCGCTCCTATGGGGGCAGGATAAGGTCAGAGACTTCGCGCGCAAGCTCATCCCGCTTTCGGGCGGGCGGCTGCGCTACAGCGAAGAGGAGCGCGTGGTCAGCGGCGAGTTTCCCATCATGGCGAACATCGGCGGCGCGCTGGAGCACATGTGGATGTGGGAGAAGAGGGGCGCGCCGCTCGTCGCCGTCACCGGCTCGTCGCCGCCGATCACTTCCTACTTCCAGCTCGGCGCGCTGAAGAAATCCGCGCACCCGAACACGGCGAAGCTCTTCGTCGCCTTCATGATGTCGAAAGAAGCGCAGGCGATCATCGAAAAATACGACGGCCGCACGACCCACCTCGTCGAAGGCACGCGGCTGGCGAAATATCTTTCGGCCAATCGCATCAAGCTCCAGGCGCCGGCCGATGCGATGGCGGCTTACGTGAAAAGCGAAGGCGGCGAGGGGCTCAAGTTCAAGGAAGAGCTCGCGAAGATGCTGAAGCAGTGAAGGCCGCCGCCGCACACTTCGACGGAAAAGTTATTATCGCCGGTATCGCCGGCCTCGCCGCGCTCGCGATCCTGGGGCTCCTCGGCACGATCGTCTGGATGAGCCTGCGAAGCGGCGTGCCCGGCCAGCCGTCGACCTACAGTTTCTCTAATTACTTGACACTCGCGGGTGATCCCTACATGTACCGCGTGATGTGGACGACGCTCCGGTTCGCGGCCGTGACGATCGGCATCTCCGTGCCGCTCGGGCTCGTCTTCGCCTGGCTCATCGAGCGCACCGACCTGCCGCACAAGGCGCTCGCGATGAGCCTGCTCGGCATCGGCATTCTTTTTCCCACTTTCTTGAAGGCGATGGGTTGGGTCTTCCTGCTCCATCCGCGCATCGGGGTAATCAATATTTTTCTCATGCAGCTCTTCGGCCTCGCGGCCGCGCCGCTCAACATCGCGACCGTCGGCGGCATCGGCTTCGTCGAAGGACTCACGCTCGCGCCGCTCGCCTACGTGATGATCTCCGCCGCGCTCCGCGGCATGAACCCGGCGCTGGTCGAGGCGTCGAGCATCCACGGGGTGGGAAAGTGGCGGACGCTGCTGCGCATCGAGATGCCGCTCATCTGGCCGGCGTTGCTTTCGGCGGTCATCTGGATGTTCACCATCGCGCTCGCCGCCTTCGACGTGCCGGGCGTGATCGGCATGGCGAACAACATCTTCACCTTCAGCACCGCGCTCTACTTCATGATCAATCCCAACGAAGGGCTGCCGCGTTACGGTCTCAGCGGCGCCTACGGCTCGATCATGATCTGCGTCTCGCTGCTGCTCATGCTGCCGTACTTCGCGGCGCTGAAGCAGAGCCACCGCTACCAGATCATCTCGGGCAAGTCGTACCGCGCGAGCCTGATCGAGCTCGGGCGCTGGCGCTCCGCGGGCTGGGCGCTGATCGCGGGATATATTTTCGTCGCCTTCGTGCTGCCCCTGCTGGCGATCTTCTGGGTGTCGCTGCTGCCCTACGTGCAGATGCCGTCGCGCCGGGCGCTCGCCGCCGCGTCGTTCGAGCGCTACGGCGCCACGCTCTTCGATGCGGCGCTCATCGGCGCCGGCTGGAACACGCTGCTGCTCATGGTTCTGGTGCCGACGATCGTCATCGTCGTGAGCGTCGCGATCTCCTGGATCGTCACGCGCTCGCGGCTCAAGGGCCGCGTCGCGCTCGACGCGATCGCGTTTCTGCCGCATCCGGTGCCGCATCTTCTGTTCGCGCTGGCGATCGCCTACTTCGCGCTGCTGGTCTCGGATATCGTGCCGCTCTACGGCTCGATCTATGTTCTCATCGCCGTGTATGCCGTCTGCTGGATCAGCTTCGGCACGCGCGTGCTGAACAGCAGTATGATCCAGGTACACCGCGAGCTCGAAGAGGCCGCCGAGGTCGGCGGCGTGCCGACGCTGCGCATTCTTTTGAAAATCATCGTGCCGCTCATCCGGCCCGGGCTCGTGTACGCGTGGATCTGGACTTCGCTCTCGGCCTATCGCGAGCTCACGATGGCCGTCTTCCTCGCGTCGCCGCGGAGCCAAGTATTGTCGACGTACGTCTGGGGACAGTGGCACGGCGGCGGGCTCGGCGACGCGGCGGCGGTCGCGATCGTCATGATGGCGGTCATGTCGCCGCTGGTCGCGACCTTCTGGATCTACGCGCGCCGCCAGCAGCAGGTGGCTTCGCCGGTATGATAGAGATCCGCGCCCTCAGCAAGCGCTTCACGACTTCCGACGGCGCGGTGCGCGCGCTCGACGGCGTCGACCTCACGATCGCCGACAAGGAATTCTTCGTGCTGCTGGGTCTCAGCGGCTCGGGAAAGACGACGCTGCTCCGCTGCGCCGCCGGCCTGGAGAAGCCCGACGCGGGCGAGATCGTCTTCAACGGGCGCACGATGAGCTCGGCGTCGGCCGGCGTCTTCGTGCCGCCGGAGCGGCGCGCGATCGGCATGGTGTTCCAGTCCTACGCCGTGTGGCCGCACATGACCGTCTTCGACAACGTCGCGTTCCCGCTGGAGAACGGCGTGCAGCGGATGCCGCGCGCGCGGCTCCGCGAGCGCGTGATGAGCGCGCTCGCGCTCGTGCAGCTCGCGGAGTACGCCGAGCGGCCGGTGCCGTTCTTGAGCGGCGGGCAGCAGCAGCGCGTCGCACTCGCGCGCGCGATCGCTGTCGAGCCCGAGGTGTTGCTGATGGACGAGCCGCTCTCGAATCTCGACGCGCGCCTGCGCGAAGAAGTGCGCGACGAGATCCGCGGCCTCTCGAGGAAGCTCGGCATCACCGTATTGTACGTGACGCACGATCAGGTCGAGGCGATGGCGCTTGCCGACCGTATGGCGGTCATGAGCGGCGGCAAGGTCCTCGAGACCGGCGTGCCGGAGAAGCTGTATCACTTCTCGCATAGCCGGCCCGTGGCGGAATTTCTCGGCGCGATGAATATCTTTCACGGCGCGGCGGAGAACGGCGGCGTGAAGACCGGCATCGGCGTGCTCACGTGCGCGATTCCCGAGGGTATGGCGGGCGAGGTGGCGGTGGCGATCCGCCCGGAAGAAATTTCCGTATCGAATACCGCAGGCGGCGGCGCCAATGAGTTCCCCGCCGAGCTCGAATCGCGCCTTTTTCTAGGGGACGTGACGGTATATCATTTGTCGGCGGCCGGCGCGAAGCTCACCTACAAGACGACCGTTGACCCGGGCTTCGAGCCGGGCGGCAGGGTTTACGTGAGCCTGCCGGCGGGAAAACTCAAAGTTTTTCCGCGATGAGAATGCGAAAGGGATTTTAAATGGGAGAGATCGTCGGCGCTTTGATTGTCACGCACACGCCGCGCATCGCGGACGAGGCGGCGGCGCCGGAGTTCACGCGCGAGATGATCCGCGGCATGCACGAGCTCGCCGGCGTCGTCGCGCGCCTTCGCCCCGAAGTTATCGTACAGTCCTCGACGCATTGGGTTACGACGTTTAATCACTACGCGCTCAGCCACAAGCGGCACAAAGGCGTTCTCACCTCGTCGGAAGCGCCGGAGATCATCGCCGGCATGCCGTACGATTTTCCCGGCGACCCGGAATTGGCCGAGGCGATCGCGGCGAAGGCCAACGCTGTCGGCGCGCCGACGATCGCGTCGGCGGCGGAGCCGTTCATGCTCGAATACGGCACGGTGAATCCGATCCAATACCTGACGCCTAGGTTCGATGTGCCGGTCGTGCCGCTGTCCTGCTGCTTAATGGCGGATATTCAGGAATGCCTCCGCTTCGGCGAAGCGGTCGGCGCGGCGATCCGCGCGAGCTCGCGCCGAGCAGTTGTCGTCGCGAGCGGCGCGCTGTCGCACAAGCTCGTCCGCGGCCCGGCGACCTGGCCGACGGAGGAGAACCAGAAGCTCGATCACCAGTTCATCGACATGGTGACGCACGGCCGCGCGGAGGAGATCAAAAGTTTTTTCCCGTCCTTCTGCAAAACCACTCAGGCGGAGATGGGCGGCCGCCACGTCGCGATGCTCCTCGGCGCCACCGGCGGCA
>DATDFN010000379.1:0-4111 GCA_036522615.1 Binatia bacterium
CTTGCGGATGCGCTCCGCCTCGCCGGGCTTGTCCTTCAAATCGTAAAAATATTCCTTCAGGTCCTCCCCGGCGCAGAAGCTGTCGCCCTTTCCCGTGATGATGAGCACGCGCGTCTCGTCGTCGGCGTCGAGCTCCGACAGCGCGTGATACATCTCGCGGTGCAGCGTCGGATTCATCGCGTTCTTTTTTTCCGGGCGATTGAAATTGAGCCACGTAACGCCGTCCTGGCGGCGCAGCTCGATCGCTTTGTATTCCATTCTACTCCTCGCTTTTATCGATAAAGATTCTTGATGAAGCCGGTCGATTCGAGCTCGCGGACGAAGCGGTCGTCGACGAACGCGTCTATTTTGACGCTTTCGATCTTGGGTTCTTTCTCCGCCAGAATCTGCACCAGACTCGCGAGCCCTTCGCGCTTGACGTACGGCGCGCGCTCGAACAACTCGGCGAAGAGCTGGTGCGTATCGTCCAGCACTTTTTCGTCCTGGATGCGGAGATACTTCGCCGTGAGCTTCTTCGCGAACGGCTTGTCCGTCTTGAAGCGGTGAATTCCTTCGATACAGGCCGCGAGAAAAGGCGCGACGGCGGCGCGGTGTTGCTCCAGAAACGACGGCGTCGCCGTCACATACGTGTACGGATAGTAAATGTCGCCTTTCGAGAGGTCCATCAGCTCGGCGAAGCCGGCCTTCTCCGCCTGCAGATGGGCCGGCGGCGATAGCGCGCCTGCTTCCGTCGCGCGATTTTGTAAAGCCGCGAGCACGCTCGGGACGCTGCCCATCTGGAGGATCGCGGTATCCTTGTCCGGCACGAGGCCCCAGTTTTTCAGGAAGAGTCGCGCGGAGAAGTCCGTGCTCGTGCCGTAGCGCGTGACGGCGATGCGTTTGCCGCGGAGATCGGCGGCGCTCTTGATCTGCGGCGCGGCCATGATCTTCATCACCATGCGGTTCATCGTCCCGGCGACGGCCACGATCGAGCGCCGCTGCTGGTTGGCGTAGAGGATCGACGGGCCGCCGCCGACGCCGAAGCCGATCTCGCCCGCGAGCATCGACTGGAAGAGCTGCGCGGTGCCGCCGACGTAGATGAGGTCGACGTTGAGGCGATGCTTCTCGAAGTAACCGCCTTCTTTCGCCGCCCAGACCCAGGCCATCGAGCCGCTCATCGCCGAGTAGGCGGCGCGAATTCTCCCCTCCTCCGCGTGAAGACGGAGCGGCAGCGTGAGGACAACCGCGACGGCCAGGGCGATGGCGCTGCAAGCGCGGGCGATGAGCAGTGAATCGGTCATTTATTCGGCGGCGTGGGATCGTCTATTCGACGAAGTAGCTGTCCCAGTTCTGCTTTACCTTCTGCCATACATCGTCGGGCGGCAGCGCCAGCCCTTCGGAGCGGAAGTTCTTCCCTTTCGTCGCGTCGACGAAGAGCTTCGCGGTGACGCCCTCGGCTGTCGCCGACGGATCGAGGCGCAGACCGAAGGAATTCGGAATGACGAATATGTCCTTGTCCGCCTGCACGCGGGTGGCGAAGGCCCACTCGACCTCCTCCGGGTTGGTGATATCGATATCGTCGTCGAAGACGAAGACGTGCTTGACGCGGCTGCCTTTGACGCCGACGGACGAGGCCAGGATGTTGTTTACCATCCCCGGACGCTTCATCCGCTCGTCGATCTGGATGTAGCAATGAAAGATGCCGATGCCCGCTTCGCTGCAATGGACGCGCTTGATCGCGGGATGGCCCGGCTTCATCTCGTTGTAGATCTGCACCGACGTGGTGAGACTCTTGATCACGCCCTCCTCGTTGATCCCTTTGCACAGGTAAAAGCCGTGATAAATCGGGTCGCGGCGCATGGTGATGCAGTCGATCGTCCATAGGCGCTCGCGGACCACCGTCCCGACCGAGTAGCCGCAGAATTCCCCGTACGGCCCTTCGTCGCCGACATCGGCGGGAATATCGAGATGTCCTTCCAGGACGATCTCGGCGGTCGCGGGCACTTCGATGTTGACCGTCTCGCATTTCACGAGCTCGACCGGCGAGCGCCGGAGCGCGCCGGCGATCGTAAATTCGTCGACATCGATGCCGGGCACGAACTGCGAGGCCAGGAAAACCGCCGGATCGGCGCCGATCGCGACTGCAACCTCGAAGCGTTTTTCACCGCGCAGCTCGGCGGCTTTATAATATTCGTAGCCATGGTGGCCGGGACTGAGCCGCAGGAACGTGTGGTTCTTGTCGGCGAACATCATACGGTAGACGCCCATGTTGCGACCGTACTCGGGGTCCTTGACGATGACGAGGCCCGCAGTGATGTAGGGCGATTTTTCGGTCTTGTTCCACGTGATCCAGGGAAGTGTCGTCAGATCCACGTCCTTGCCTTTGAGGATGATGTCTTTGCATGGACCGGTCTTGACGATCTTGGGCTCGACGCCTTCTTTCGTTCGCTCGACGACCTCCTTGAAGAGATCGGTCTCCTGCGTCTCGATCGCCGTCGCGATGCGGTTGAAGGTTGCGAGCAGATCGACGACCACCGGCATGCTGCAGCCGCGCACGCGCTCGAACAAGAGCGCCTTTCGGCCCTTATCGTGAGCCGTCTTGCAGATCGCGCCGACCTCGTATTTCGGGTCGACTTCTTTTTTCACGCGGGCGAGGTCGCCCTGCTTTTCGAGTTTATTCAGATATTCACGGAGGTCGGAAAATGGCATGATTTACTCCTATCTTTTAATGCATTACTTGAAGATCTCTTTCCATTTGCGCTTGATCTCGTCCTGATATGCCGGATCGATGGAATGGACTTTGGGAAATTTATCGCGCCAGGCGAACGGGCGACACGCGTCGATGATCGCACGCGAGTTGGTGAAGTCGCCGGCCGTACGCTGCGCCGGCGGGATGCGCGGATCGATCGGGCTGCTCCAGCAGCCGGATGCGATCTCTATCGAGGTCTGCGGATCGCATCGGGTCGACATCGCCCAGAGGACGTCCTGCATGTTGGACGGGTCGATGTCGTCGTCGACGAGCACGACGAAGCGTCCGAGATAGCCGCCTTCGCGCGCTCCGAGGGCGATATGCGCCGCCTGCCGCGCGTGCCCGCCGTAGCGCTGCTTGAGCGAGATGGCGGTGAAGAACCGGCCGCCCCACTCGGCCTGCCAGACGCCGCGGATGTCGGTGACGCCTGCCTGCTCGATCTCGTTCCATAAACCGGCGGCGCAGAAAATTAGGAACAGGTAGCTTGAAAGCGGATAAGTCTTGAAGTCGGGCACGACCGTGAGAATCGGATCGTTCCGGTGATAAGTCGCCTGCACGCGGATCACCGGCGACGGGCGCGTGCCCGAGGCATAGTACCCGGTCCATTCGCCGAACGGCCCTTCCATCTCCGCTTCAACCTCCGGCGGCGGAATCTCGCCTTCGAAGACGATCTCCGCCGATGCCGGGAGCGGCAGGCCGGTGATTTTTCCTTTGACGACCTGCACCGGCGCATGCTGAATGTGGCCGGCGAAGTCATATTCCGAGAATCCCCACGGCAGACCGAGCCCCGCGACGGCGAAGAGCACGGGATCGATGCCGCAGACGACCGCCACCGGGCAGCTTTTCCCCTGCTCCCAATATTTCTGCGCGATCAAACGAGTCTGTTTGCCGGGCGAGACGTAGAGGCAGACTTTCTTATCGTCGAGGATCTGCACGCGCGCGGTGCCGAGGTTGACCCAGTCATCCGCTGGATCGCGTGTGATTACCGCGTCCCCCGTGCCGAGATACCGTCCGCCGTCTTCGCGGTGCAGCTTAGGCGCGGGAAATCTCAGAACGCCGGCGTCTGCGCCGGTGAAGACGTTCTCCAGCAGCGGGCCTTCGCCGACGGCGACGGCCGGCACCGGCTTCGTCGTATTGAGCAAATCCTTAACGGCGCGAACCAGTTCGACGCCGCGCAGGTCGGGCGACATACCGAGAGCGACCGCGGTGCGCGCCTGCGTGTGGAATATATTCGTGAGCAGACGGAAGCCGTGGGGGTATCCCTTGATGTCGTCGAAGAGCAGTGCCGGCGCGTTCGGATCGGCGGCGGATATCTCCGTGATCGCGCCGATCTCGAGGTTCCAGTCCGCGTTGCGGACGGTTTTCAACTCCCCCAGTTTATCC
>DATDFN010000380.1:0-7110 GCA_036522615.1 Binatia bacterium
GCCTCGTCGATCGCCTGCTCGACCGCCCATTCCGCGGAAGGATTGCCGAAGCCGCGGAACGCGCCGGTAGGAATCTTGTTCGTGTAGACGAGATAGGCCTGCGTCTTGACGTCGGAGTACTTATAGCAGGTGTCGTGGCGCAGCGCGGCGACGCCGGTGATCGCCGGCGCCTTGGCCGAATACGCGCCGTTGTCCGCGACGACGCGCGTCTGCTTGGCGCGGATGCGGCCGTCTTTCTTGAAGCCCATCTTCACGTAAATCTTCATGAATACCCGCGGGCGGCTGCCGGCGAGGAATTCTTCCTCACGCGTGTTCACGAGCTTCACCGGCTTGCCCGCCTTGCGCGAGAGGATTGCCCCAACGATCGCGTTATTGTCGTCGCACGATTTCCCGCCGAAGCCGCCGCCGACCGCGCTCTGGATGATGCGCACGTCGGTTTCGCGCACGCCGAGCGCCGCGGCGATGCGGTAGCGCGCGTTGAAGAGCGTCTGGGTGTTCATGTAGATCGTGTACTTGCCGGACGGCGAGTAGTCGGCGACGCTGCCGATCGTCTCGATCGCGCAGTGCCACTGCGGCGCGCTCTGAAAAGTATCCTCGACGATGACGTCGGACTCGGCGAACGCCTTCTCGACGTTGCCGCGCTCGACGTCGATGACCATCGCGATGTTGCGCTCTTTTTCGTCGTGGACGAGCGGCGCTCCGGGCTGCATCGCCGCCTCGGCGTCGAAGACGCCGGGCAGCTCTTCCCAGTCGATCTCGATGAGATCGAGCGCTTCTTCTGCGGTGTCGCGGTCGATCGCGGCGACGGCGGCGACTTCCTCGCCGATGTAGCGCACCTTGCCGACCGAGAGGGGATACTGGTCGGCGAAAAATGCCCCCCAAGGCTTTTTGATCGTGTCCTCGGCGGTCACGACGCAGCGCACGCCGCGAAGCTTTTCCGCCTTGCTCGTGTCGATGCTGCGGATGCGCGCGTGCGCGAACGGGCTGCGCAGGATTTTGCCGTAGAGCATCCGCGGCAGCACGATGTCCGCGATGTAGCGCGACTCGCCGGTCGCTTTCTCGTAGCCTTCGACGCGCTGCACGCGCCGGCCGACGACGGAAAAACTTTGCTTCGCCATGTTACGTTTTCGAAACCGGTTTGTAGACGCCGAGACTCTGGATCTTCGCTTCGTGTACGGGCTTTCGACCAGGCTGAGCCGCTGTGACTTTGCCGTGCATGACGGCCAGAATCGATTCCATTATCTTATAATAGCCCGTGCAGCGGCAGAGGTTGCCCGCCATCCATTCCTTGATTTCGTCTTCGCTCGGATTGGGATTGCTGTCGAGCAGCGCCTTGGCGGCGATGATCTGACCGGGGGTGCAGATGCCGCATTGGAGGCCGCCGTATTCGACGAACGCCTGCTGCAGCGGATGCAGCGCGCCGTCTTTGGCCAGCCCTTCGATCGTTTCGACCTGCTTGCCGTCGCAGGCGACCGCGAGCGTCAAGCACGAGCTCACGAGCCTGCCGTCCACCGTCACGCTGCACGCGCCGCAGACGCCGATGCTGCAGCCTTCCTTGGTGCCGGTGAGGCCGATGTCTTCGCGGATCGCGTGCAGCAGAAGGCGGTTCGGCTCGATCTCGATATCGCAGCTCTCGCCGTTGACGATCAATGTGACGGGGCGCTTCATTATTCGGATCTGCCGGAGTGCGTCTTGCCCCATTTCGCGCGCATCGAGCCCAGCGTCTCGCCTTCGCCGACCGGGACGCGCGTCTCGCGAAGCTTCTCGCCCACCTTGTCGGTGTCGCCGGCGGCGGCGAGGCGCGCCTCCTCGTCGAGCGCGTCGGGCCAGAGCCCGAGAAAATAACCGTGCCACGGCTCCTGCGGCTCGAGCTGCGGCAGCCCGAGCTCCTCCCAGATCGCCCGCGCGTTCTCCATGTATTCCTTCTTCGGCAGCGAGAGCGGCGGGTAGTCGGCCTTGCGCGTCGCGTCGATGAGCAGCGACGATTCCATGTTGTCGTAGCGGCTCGACGGATGCTTGGCGACCATGCCGATCGGCGTCGCCCCGAAGGGACGGTCCTTGACGACTTTGATGTCCTTGTGCGGCTGCGAGCGGTGCGTGATCGCCCAGGTGACGGCCACCGGATCGTTCGGGTTGATGTCCTCGTCGACCGCGATGACGAGCTTGCCGACGCGGTCGCCGTAGGCGAGCAGCGCGTCCATCGCGTTCCACGGATCCTGGTCGTCGCGCTTTTTCATCCGGAGCACGACGTAAGGACGGAGATTCACCAGCGGCTCCATGAGGGAGACTTCGAGTACGCTGTCGAAGCCCTTGTTCCTCATGTAGCGGAGAACCAGCGTCGCCATACCCATCGCCTTAATCTTCGAGCTTTCGCTCGGCGTCACCTGGCTGATGATGGAGACCCAGATCGGATTCTTTCGGTGCATGACGCCGGTCAATTCAAAGACGTTGCTCAGCGTGCGCGGATCGACGTAGCCCATCGACTCGCCGAAGGGACCTTCCTCTTCGAGATACTTCGTCGGGATGATGCCTTCGAGCACGATCTCAGCCGTCGCCGGTACTTCGAGGTCGACGGTCTTGCATTTGACGAGCTGGATGGGGGCGCCGATAAGGCCGCCCGCGAGCGCGAGCTCGTCCATCTCCGGCGGGACTTTTTGCGTCGCGGCGAACGAGACGGCGGGAACGGTGCCGACGGCGACCGCGACTTCAAGCGGGATGCCGCGCTGGCGGCATTTCTCCCAGTGCCGCGAGAGGTCCTGCGGCGTGCCCGACATGAGGCCGCTCCAGTCCGCGCCCTTGATGAGGCCCCGGTAGTTGCCGACGTTGCGCTTTTTCGTCTCGGGATCTTTCGTAATCCAGTGGCCCGCGGTGATGTACGGGCCGTTGTCGAAGCCCGGCGTCGAGATCGGAATTGGAAACTCGTGGAAGCCGCCTTTGCTTAGAAGCTCGGCGCCGGAGTGAACCTCTTCCATGACCGGACCGTAGCCCACGATCTCCGGCGCGATCGGATGGTCCATCGCGTAGAGCCAGCGGTCGGCGACTTCATCGGGGCCGCACTTGAGGCCCATGCAATAAATTTCCGCCGACGCCGCGAGTCCGCCGACGAGCACCGGGCTTCCATACTTGTGTCCCTTGGAGTCGACGACATTCTCGAACAGGAACGCTTTGCGCTGATCTTCCTTCAGCCCGCGAAATTGCCAGCGCACGAGCGGATGCAGCTCGGTATCTTTGTTGATCGCGCGGCGGATGCGCACGAGCTTGCCCGCGGCTTCGAGCGCCGCGATCGATTCGCGAAGATCGTGATGCGGAGGAGCAAAATTCATTTAGGTTTTTTGTCTATGCTTTTTTGTCTTTTTGCGCAAGTGCGAGAAAGCTTTCACGGCCGAAAACCGCGGTCAATTTGCAAAGAGGACCCCAAATTCCGTACAATGAGGACGGATAGTCTATGAGCCTGCACGTGTTTAACACCCTTTCAGGGAAGAAGGATACGTTTGCGCCTCTGAAGGAAGGCGAGGCCCGGATCTACGTCTGCGGCGTCACGGTTTACGATTCGTCCCATATCGGGCACGCGCGCTCCCTCCTGACATTCGATGTCGCCTATCGTTACCTGGTGTTCCTCGGCTACCGCGTCTTCTTTGTGCGCAACTTTACCGACGTGGACGACAAGATCATCCAGCGCGCGCGCGACGAGAATTCGACCGCCGAGGCGGTCGCGGGGAAATATATCAAGGAATTCCAGGACGACAGCCGCGCGCTGGGTCTTCTGCCGCCGACGCACGAGCCGAAGGCGACCGAGCATATCGCCGAGATCGTCGCGCTGATCCGCCGTCTGGAAGAAAAGGGCGCCGCCTATCGCGTCGACGGCGACGTCTACTTTTCGGTCGAGCGCTTTCCCGGCTACGGCAAGCTTTCGCGAAAGAATATCGACGAGCTCGAAGCGGGCGCGCGCGTCGAAGTCGACGAGCGGAAAAAGGCGCCGATGGATTTCGCTTTGTGGAAGGCGAGCAAGCCCGGCGAGCCTGTCTGGGACAGCCCATGGGGGAAGGGGAGGCCCGGCTGGCACATCGAGTGCTCGGCGATGAGCACGAAATATCTCGGGCAGCCGTTCGACATTCACGGCGGCGGGCGCGATCTCATTTTCCCGCATCACGAGAACGAAATCGCGCAATCGGAAGCCGCGTACGATCTCCCGCTAGCGCGCATGTGGATGCACAACGGTTTTCTCAATATCAACCACGAAAAGATGTCGAAGTCGCTCGGCAACATTCTATCGGTGCGCGACATTCTCGCGCGCCACGAGCCGGCGGCGCTGCGCCACTACATGCTGTCGAGCCACTACCGCAGCCCCATGGATTTCTCCGAGCAGGGGCTCGAAGAGGCGGAGAAGGCTATCGAGCGCGTTATCGAGACGATCGCCCGCTTCGAAGAGACGGCGCCCGGGAAATCGTCGACGCCGGCCGACCCCGCGCTGCTCGACGACTTCCGCAAGGAGATGGACGACGACTTTAATACGCCGCGCGCGCTCGCCCTCATCTTCGACGAAGTGCGCGCGCTCAATCGTCTGATGGACGAGGGCCGCGCTGCGGAGCTCGCGCCGCGCGTGGCGGCGCTCAAGCAAGCGGCGTCGGCGCTCGGGCTCTTGCAGGAAGCGCCGGCGGCGTTTCTCGCGCGGAAGAAGGAGCGCTGGCTCAAGGCGAAGAAAACGATTTCACGGAAGGAAATCGAAGAGTGGATCGAGCGGCGCAACCAGGCGCGCGTGAAGAAAGACTGGAGCGAAGCCGACCGCATCCGCGCCGAGCTTTTCGCGAAAGGCATTGTGCTGGAGGACAGTTCGGGAGGGACGATATGGAAAGTGAAATAGGGGTTCCGCGCCGCGCCGCGGCGTTGGTTTTGGCCGCGGCGACCGCCGCTTGGCCGATACACGCCATGGCGCAGGAAAAAGGTGTCGCGCAGGAGGCGCCGGCGCAGCTCGAGATGCGCCGGTCCGTCAAAACGCGCGAATATCAGGGGCAAAATGTTGCGGGCGAGGAGCGCGTCGTCAAGACGCGCGACACGCTGTGGCGTATTCTCGTCGTCGAGAAGGGGCTCTCGGACAAGCGCTTCGCCCGCTACGTCTTTCTCGTAACGCAGCTCAATCCGAATCTGAAGAAAGCCGACGTGCTGCAAGTCGGCGACACGCTTTTCATCCCGATCCAGCCCGACGAAGTGCTGGGGCTGAAATCGTTGCCGGGCGCGGGTCCTGCGCCCGCGCCTGCGATCGCCGCCGATAAAGGCGCAACCATCGTGTACGAAGTCAAAAGCGGCGATCAGTTGTTCAAAGTCCTGCGCGATAAGGCCGGCATTCCGCAGGCGGAGATCAAGAGCGCGATCGAGCGCGCCAAGGCGCTCAACCCGCAGAAGAAGAATTGGGACACGCTTCTCGTCGGCGAGACACTGCGGCTGCCCGCCCGGGGATCCGTCGCGATGCCCGTCGAGCAGGCGGTCGCCATGCCCGCCGACATGCGGCCCGTCGGCGTCGACTACGGGCGAAAAATCAGCGCGCAGGAAAATCTCGAGGTTCTACAATCGGTCATGAGCGCCCTCGGGAGGCAGACGCAGCTCGACGGCGAAGAGGTGGTGAAGCTCAAGGAGGGCACGGTCCACATCGACAGGAAAACTTATCCGATCGTACAGTCGGCCGGCGGCCAGCGCGCGATGCTGGATATGCAGAGCAAAATCACCGCGGCCCTCCGGGCGAAGATGGAAGCGGACGCGCCGGGCCTGCCGGTCGTTTCGGTGAAGAAAGGCGCGTCGCTGCACGAGACCGTCGCGAGCCTGCTCGCGCGTCTCGGATTCCAGAGCCTGCCGTCCAATCAGCCCGTCGTGATCCAGGACAGCGGCGTCGCCGTGCAAGTCAAAGGCGAATGGATGGTGACCGCGCCGGACGATGGGGGAGCCATGGCGCAGGTGATGGTGGTGAGCCTCACCGATGCGCCGAGCCAGACGCCCGATTACCTGAAAGACTATCTCTCGATGAAAGGCATGAGCCTGAAGGAAATTCTGCTGCCTCGCGCCAATCCGCCGGCCTCCGCCGCGGCGCCGCCGGATGTGGACCCGAACAAAGCGTTTCGCGTCGAGAAGTGGCCGAACAGCGGCCCCGCGCTGGTGGACGCTCTGCTGGCGGATTACGGTATCGCGACGACGAGCGGCGCCGCCGTTTCCGTTATGCTGCGCGACGGCATCCGAATGGATACCAAAGCCGACCGGATGTTCGAGTACAGCGGCAAGAAAGTCGCGCTCTCGTTCCGCACGCTCGGCGAAGACATGACGAAGCCGATGGAGCAGAACGACGGCATGCGCGTGATCGAGCTCGATCTAGCCAAGCTGCCTTCGCGCGAGCTCGTCGGCAGGCTCCTGAGCGCGCTCGGCGAATCGGCTCCTTATCGCGAGCAGCGTTTCCCCGCGAACGACCGGGCGAAAGAGAAGCTCACCCTCGCCGTGTCGGGCTATTACTTGCCCGAGCGCTCGCTCCTGATCACCGATCGCGACATTCCGAAAGATCTCGAGCGATTTTTCGCCGAGAAGGGCATGCGAGTCGTGAAATTCTAATGTAAGGCACGTGGAGGGGTGGTGCAGGCGCGAAAGAAGATAGCGGCCATAGCGGCTGGGTTGTTTTTTCTCGGAGCAGCCGCATGCTCGACGACAACGGGGCGTAAGGGATTGGGCCCGCGTCCCGGGTCACCGGAATATTACGCCGAGTTGAATTCCGGCGAGCAAAAAAAGCCGACTCCATGTTCGACGTGGCTCAATCGCGGACGAGCAGGAGGTATGGTCGGCAGTGTTGTCGGCTTCATCGTCACGAGCGCGATGGGAACTCCGGTTCTGGGAATTCTCTACCAGGTCGCCGGCTACGCCGTCGGCTTTGCCGCCTCCGACCCGTGCAAGAAGAACGGCACGACGACACAGACCGCGAAATCGGCAGAAAGTGACGCCAATACCCATGCCTCCATCGCCTCTGCAAAAATAACCGAAGAAGAGTTACAGTAAGGACAGAGCGCCCGTAGCTCAACTGGACAGAGCATCAGACTTCGGATCTGAGGGTTGGGGGTTCAAATCCCTCCGGGCGCGCCA
>DATDFN010000381.1:0-11408 GCA_036522615.1 Binatia bacterium
CTCGGCGACGCGCTTATTCTTGTCCATCGCGCCGCCCGGCGTGTCGTTCGGTCTCTGGCCGCCATAGTCGGGCGCGCGGTCGCGCAGCGCGAGCGGCATGTTTTTCTTCCAGAGACCCGCCGGCTCGATCACGTGCGAGTCGGAGGAGATTAAAAGCTCGTTGATGACGGCGTCGGTGTCTTTGCCATAGGTGCGTTCGATAAAGGGCATCGCTTTGAATCCTTTCGGTTGAAGATTTTGGTCCGACCCTGGCTTTATCACCAACGCCTTACGGCTTCCACCCCGCCTGCGTCAGCTCGGCGTCGGCTTTCTTAGCAAAGCTGAAGTCGTAGGCGGCGGAGATCGGGACCTCTCGGTTCAAATTAAGCACGTCGCGCACGATATCGAGATCGTTTCTCTGCGTCTCCTCGTCGACGATACCGTTTTTGGCGAAGCTTCCGATCATGTCGTCGTAAGTGCGCGTCGCCAGCCCGCGGTCGAGCTCGCAAAACTTCATGATCGAGCCGATCGCGATCTCGCGGTTCTGCCGGATGAGCCGGAGCGCCTTCAGAAGCGCGCGCATGCTCCCGAGCATGAGCTTGGGCTTGGTCTGGATGAAGTTGTCGTTGGTGGCGATCGTGCCCCAGGAATTTTTCACTTCCTTGCCGAGATATAAAATCTCCTTCATGCCCATGTCGAGCGCGGTGAAGCGCTCGTCCGAGTTGAGCAGCCCGCCGTCGACCGCGCCCGCCTGGATACCCGCGAGGCGCTGGCCCGGCGGCAGCGCGAGAAACGTGATGTCCTTGTTGCCGTCGAGGCCATATTTGGGGGCGATCTTCTTGAGCATAAAGGTCGCGACGGCCGCGACGCCGGTCACGGCGATCTTCTTTCCCTTGAGGTCTTTGAACGAGTTGTATTGCGGCCGCACGATGAGCCACTGCAGCACCTGATCGTTGACCGCGAGCACGGTCTTGAGCGGCGCGCCGCCCTGCGACACGGCGACGAGCGCGCTGCTGCCGGAGCCGGTGAAATCCATCTGTCCCGCGACGACTGCCTGAAGCCCGGTCGCCGACGCCATAATGACCGTGTTGAACTCGATGCCCTCCTCCCTCGCGTAGCCGCGCTCGTTGGCGAGCGGGAAGATGATGAACTGAAATGACTTCGACGGCAGCGTGACGTTGATCTTGTCGAGAGCGAAGGCGGAAGGAACGGCGGCGACGAGACCGGCGATCAGCGATAGAATAAATCTTTTCATCGTTCTTCCTCCCAAAACTTCATTTCGTGCTCAGTCCCTGCGCGGCGAAGGCGCGCTCGATGAAGCCGCTCTCGTCCAGTTTTTTGATAAACCGGCTGTCGACGAGGTCCTCGATATTGACGTCGCCGATGCGCGGGTTCTGCGTTTTCAGAAGCCGCTGCACATTGCGCATCCCCTGGAGCGCCGGGTAAGGCTTGCGCGCGAGCGTGCGCACGGTTTCCTGGTAGCCCTCCTCGGCGGTCACGGTCTCCTTGAGGCGCATCTTTTTGACAATCAGGTCGATCACCGCCGCGCGGTTCGCAGGCGCGATCATATACGCCTCGCCCTCGATGACCGCCTTCAGCATATTCTCGATCAGCTCCGGCTGCCCGTCGATATAGCCGCGCGTCGCGACGATGTCGACGCCGGTGAACGGAATCTCCGTCTTCTCCGAATCGCCGATGATGTTGAAGCCGCGCGCCGCGAGTTTCTTGCTGAAGGCCATGTCGATCACCGCGGCGTCCACCCGGCCCGATTCGAGCGCTTGCGCGCGCACGACCTGCTCGCCAGTGCCCTGCAATAAGATATTGTCGCGCCGCGTGTCGAGGCCGAAGTGCTCGAGCCAGAGCAGCGCCGCCATCCAGTTGGTGCCGCCCACGCCTTGAATCCCCAGCGTCTTGCCGCGGAGCTCCTGCGGCGTCTTGATGCCCGGGCGGGCGACAACGTTGTTGGTCATGCGGCCGGTAAACGTCGCCAGCACCCGCATATCCGTTTCACTCGCCGACGCACCGACGATGCCGCTGCCGCCGCCGTAGGCGACCGGGATCGATCCCGTCTTCATCGCGGCGATCATGAGCGGCGCGTTGCGCACGAACAGGACCGTCGCGTCGATGCCGTATTTTTTGAACAAGCCGTTCGCGTCGGCGATCCAGAGCGGGCCGATGCGCGGATTGACCGTGGGATGCGCGATCGTGAGCTTGGTCGCGCCGAGACAAACCGCCGCTTCCAGCGCTAGCAACGCGAGCGCGAGCAGCCCGGCGAAGGCCATTTTCATTTAAGGCTCGCGCCCTGCGCCGCGTACGTCCGCTCGATGAAGCCGCTCTCGTCGAGCCTGCGCATGATGCGGCCGTCGACGATCTCATCGACCTTCAGCGCGGCGATCTTCGGATTGCCGGGCTTGAGGAGCCTTTGCAGGTTGCGCATGCCGTCGAGCGCAGGGAGCGGCTTGCGCTCGACGCCGCGCATCAGATCGGCGTAGGCGTCCTCGGCGCCGGCGGCGTCGGTGCGGAGCCGGCGCATGAGCAATTTGAGCGTCGCCGTTTTATTTTTCGGCCCGCTGGCGAACGCCATCGCCTCGATTTCCGCTTTCAGATAATTTTCCACCGTGTCCGCATGCTGCTGCAAGAAGCCGCGCTGGATGACGGTCGATTGGCTGACCAGCGGCTGCTTGAGCTCGGTGTAATCGGCGAGCATGACAAAGCCTCTGCCCTTCAGCCAGTTGGCGTAGAAGGTGTCGACAAACGCGACGTCGACGAGGCCGGTGTCGAGCGCCTGCGCCTGCATGCTCTGGTCGCCGACCGATTGCAGCAGGATGTTGTCGCGCTGCGGGTCGAGACCGAAGTGCTCCAGCCAGAGCATCGTTCCGACCCAGGTCCCGCCGCCGAAGCTGTTGATCGCGACTTTTTTGCCGCGGATATCTTCCGGCCGCTTGATCGTCGGCTTGACGACAACGTTGTAGGAGTTGCGCGCCGTGAAAGTCGCGACCATTTTGAGGTCGTGGCCGCTCGCGACCGCCGACAGAACAGCGGCCCCGGCCGTGCGGCCGATTTGAATGTCCCCCGAGGCAAGGCCAACAACAAGCGTCGTCCCACCGCGGATCAATACGGGCTGCGAGTCGATGCCGTATTTGGCGAAGTAGCCCTGATCCTGCGCGATCAAGAGAGGCATGATGCGCGCGGTCACCGCCGCGTAGGCGATGACAAGCCTCGAAGGCTGCGCGGCGAAGGCGTTGAGCGACGCGAGCTGCAGCGCCAGGAAGCCTGTCAGCGCGAGCAAAACTCCGGTGAAACGACAGCGGCGGTTCATGAATCGCGCCTCGCGGAGAATTTGTAATTTAAGCGCTCGCCCGCGCCGAGCCGGCGCCGTTGAGCTTAAAGTACGCTTTGCCGTTATGGTAGGCGATTTTCTCCTTGGTCGCGCGCGAGAGGTCAGGATGCTTCCACAGGTATTCGAGATTTTTCGGGAACTCGCCGTCCCAGTGCGGGATGTCCGACGCGTAGAGGAAATGGCTGTCGCCGATGTAGTCGATCGTCTGCGGCAGCAACCGCTCCTCGGATTCCAAGCTGAAATAAATCTGCGACTCGCGCACGACCTCGCTGGGCTTTTTCTTCAGATGCGGAGCCTCGAACTCGCCGCGCAGCTCCCAGTGTTCGTCCATGCGGTCGAGCCAGTACGGCAGCCACGTCGCGCCGATCTCGAGGAACGCGATCCGGAGCTTGGGGAAACGCACCGGCACGCCCTGGAAAATCATGCTGGTGAAATGGAGAAACATGCCGACGGGAAATGCATAAGTATGCACCTCGGCGAAGGTGCGCAGCGCGCCGGCGCCGACCTCGTGCGAGGCGCTGCGGTTGCCGTGGATCGAGAGCGGCACGTCGAGCCGCTCAGCTTCTTCGTACAGCGGGTCGTACATCGGATCGCCGAGCGCCGTCGGCAATCCCATCGATAAAAGCTCGAAGCTGATCAGCCCCAGCTCGGTCACCGCGCGGCGCAATTCTTTCGCGGCTTCCTGCGGCTGCTTGAGCGGCAGCACGCCGACGCAGTGGATGCGGTCGGAGAGCGCGTTGTACTCTTTCGCGAAATGGTCGTTGGCGGCGCGGCACGCGGCGGCGCAGAATTCCGGCTCGCGGAGCTTCGTGATGTTGCCGGAGCCGGTGGGAAACAGCACCGCCTGCTCCATGTTGTATTCGTCCATGATCTTGAGCCAGGTCTCGACCTGCTGCGCCGGGCTCATGCCGCGCTCGTAGCCGCGGTAGCCGAGCGTGTCGAAGAGCTCGGTGTCGAAAGGCTGGTCCGAGGGCCAGAGGCCCGTCTGACGGCGGTTCCACGGCGCTTCCAAATATTTCCGAATGTCCTGCTGGCGCTCCAGCACGTGTCCATCGGCGTCGATCGTCGGCGGCCAATCAACCATGGGATTCTCCTTTCAAACGGCGCTTCGCGGTGGGCATCGTAGCACCCCGCCGGGATGTGTCAACCGGGATCGTATTGCGACCCTCCGTCATTGCTTGTGGCGACAATTGCTTGTGGCGACGCTTCTCTATCGGAGCCCTTCGGCGATGCTCAGGACAGGCTTGTCGAAGCACTCTCCCTCTCAACTCGCCACATGCGGGTTGACATCGCGC
The DNA here is from genome assembly GCA_036522615.1 of Binatia bacterium. Taxonomy (GTDB): domain Bacteria; phylum Desulfobacterota; class Binatia; order UBA9968; family UBA9968; genus JAJPJQ01. The sequence goes on from DATDFN010000381.1 coordinate 4,615, forward strand.
TCGATCAGCGATTAATCGATAGCGTCTACATACGTCAACAGGAGGTGCCACGGTGCTCAAACTCTGTTTTTCTCCCGGCGCGTGCTCGCTCGCGTCGCACATCGGTCTCGAAGAAAGCGGCGCGTCTTACGAGCTCGAGCCGGTCATGCTCGCCAAAAAGCAGCAGCAAACGCCGGAGTATCTCAAGATCAACCCGCGCGGCAAAGTGCCGACGCTCAGCATCGACGGTAAATCTCTGGTCGAGAACACCGCGATCCTCACCTACATCGCGCGGCGCTTTCCGGAGAAGAAGCTCCTGCCCGCCGACGACGCCGAGGCGGCGCGCTGCATCGCGACGATGTGCTGGTTCTCCAGCATCGTGCATCCGTCGTATCAGCGCACGCGGCGGCCGGAGCGCTTCGCCGCCGACCCGGCGGCGCACGAATCCATCAAGGAGAACGGCAAGAAATCCTACTGGGAGAACTGCCGGGAGATCGATTCCATGATCCAGGGGCACGACTGGGTCATGGGCAACCAGTACACCGTCGTCGACCCGTACGCGCTCGTCTTCTACGGCTGGGGCGTCAACGGCGGCTTTCCGATGCAGGAACTAAAAAATTATACGGCGTGGCGCGAACGCATGATGCAGCGCCCGGCGGTGAAGAAGAGCGTCGAGGCGGAGGAGAAGGTGGCGGGATAAATTATCCATAGTCGGAATTCCTGAATTGGAGGTTCGCAATGGAAAATAATCGCCAATACGATGTCGAGATCCGCGACGCCGAGTACCAGCGCATCGCGGGGAAGCCGTGGCTCGTGCGCCTCTACCAGCCGAAGGGCGACGGACCGTTTCCGGCGATTATCGATGTGCACGGCGGCGCGTGGCACAACGGCGACCGCACCAACAACAGCGGCGTCGATCAGGCGCTCGCGGAGCGCGGCATTATCGTCGCGGCGGTCGATTTCCGCCAGCCGCCGGAGGCGGGCTATCCGGCTTCGATATGCGACATCAATCTCGCAACCCGCTGGCTCAAAGCGCACGCGCGCGAGCTGCATGCGAGCGCGGGCGTCGGCGCGTTCGGCAACTCCAGCGGCGGGCATCAGGTCGTGCTGAGCGCGATTCGCGCGCGCCACCCGGCCTATGCTTCCCTGCCGCTCGCCGGCCATCCCGACGTAGACGCTTCGCTTAAATATGTCATCGCGGCCTGGCCGGTGATCGACCCGCTCTACCGGTTCAACTACGCGAAGGAGTTTAACCGCGAGGAATTCATCAAGGCCCACCTGGAGTACTGGGAGACGGAAGCCGCGATGGCCGAAGGGAATCCGCAGAAAATCGTCGAGCGCGGCGAGCAGGAAGAGCTGCCGCCGATCCTCGTGCTGCTCAAGGCGAACGACCGCAACCATCCGCTGGAGATGGAGGAGCGCTTCATCGCGTCTTATCGGAAACGCGGCGGCGCGATCGAGGCGGATACCTTCGACGGCCTGCCCGAGCACCGCATCGTGCCGTCGCCGGACAAGCCCGAGACGATGCGCTTCGTCGAGAAGATCACCGACTTCATCCGGCGGCACGGCTGAGATAAAATGGATGTAGGGGCGGTTCGCGAACCGCCCCTACGACACAAACGAACGCCGCTTCGCCTCAATCGTAGAGGCCGTCGATAAATTTGCTCTGGTCGAGCTCGCGGATGAAAGCCGCGTCGTAGAAGTCTTCCGGCTTGTACTTCCGCATCTCGTGCGAGTTGTAGACTTCCATCACTTTCTTGATGCCGTCGACCGACGGATACGGCTTGCGCGGCAGGTTCGCAATCTCGCGATAGAAATATTCCTGCTGTTTCGGATCCGTGACGTTGTACCACTTCGCCATCGCGTGAAACGCCGCCTGCTTGTCGCGCTTGACGAGCGCGATCGCCTCGACGGTCGATTTGACAAATCGACGCACGGCTTCCGGATTCGCTTTCAGGTACGCGCGCGAGACGTTCACGCCGGAGCCGGCGTTGGGAATATTAAATTTGTCGAGCGCGACCAGCATCTTGTAGCCGGCCGCGAGCGCGAGCGTCTCGTGCAGTTCGCTCGCAATGATCGCGTCCACGCGCCCGCTCTTGAGCGCGTCCATCGTGTTCGCGCCGGACATCAAGGACAAATCCTGCTGCGGATTCCAATGCATGAGACCCGTAAAAACGAGCGCGACGTAATGCGTCACGGCGCCGTAGCCCGAGTAGCCGAGGCGCTTCCCTTTCAGTTGCTCTATGCTCGTCAGCTCCGGGCGGCCGATGATGCGCCAGCGGACGACCTGGTCGGTGCAGCCGACGATCACGCGGTCGTCGGCTTGCGCGTCGCTGGTCCAGCGGACGATCAGCGGGCTGCCGCCGCCGATCACGATCGGCGTTTCTTTGCCGCCCGAGCGGACCATCTCCGGCGGCACGATGACGCCGGTGCGGCGCGCGACCTCGGCCGCCGCGGGCGTGACCGACTGCTCGACGTCGAGGCCGTTCTTCTTGTATATGCCCGCCTCGTAGGCGGCGACGAAAGGAATCTTGTTGAGCGAGACGTCGCCGAGCCCGACGCGGAGCTTGATCGGCTCCTGCGCGCCGGCCGAGAGCGCTCCGGCCGCTAGAAGAAAGATGACAGCGAAAAAGCGAATACGCTTCATGATTGAACCTCTTCTCGCCCGCGGCGGTTTAAATCGCTTATCCTGTCTTCGAGTACTTCACCGGCGGCATCTGAAACGGGATGTTTTCTTTCGCGAGCTCCGCTTCGTACATGCGCCGGATTTCCGGCGGCTCGTCCTCGTGCTCGAGCATGTTGCCGCCGTCGTGCTCGCTGAGCGACGGCTGCCAGTTGTGGCCGATGCCGCGAAGCCCGCGCCGGAGCGCCAGGTGGCGCGCCGCCTCGCGGCTGGTCGTGAAGTGATGGTGATACCAGCCTTCCGGCGGCACCAGCAGGCTGCCGCGCTTCCAGTCGACGCGGATGAAGTCTCCGCCCGGAGGCCACATGAGGCTGTAGCCCTTGCCGCGCAGCACGATCACCTGCGCGCCCGCGTGGTGGCGGTGCGCTTTCTTATAGGTGCCGGACTTGATCGCCATGATGTGGCCGACCATCGAGTTGCCGGAGAGATGAATGCCGAGCCGGCTGAAGCCCACGCCGCGCTCGGGATGATCGTTAAGCGGCACCGCGTCGACGTCGGGGATGAAATTCACCGCGGTGTCTTCGAGATCGCTCGGCTTGAAGTCGCTGCTGAAGAAATCGCGCTGGCCGCTGAAGCGGTTGGTGAAATCGAACGGCGCGTCGAAGATGAACTCGGGAAGCTTGAAGACGTTGACGATCAGCGGCGCGTTATTGACCGCGACGAAGCGCACCGGCTCGGTGGACGAGCCGTTGAAGTGCTGGTGCGTGGTGTTGAGCGGCGGCGAGAACAGGCTGCCGGCCTGCCATTCGACCGTGACCTGCCCTTCCTTGCCCCAGAACTGTGTCGCGCCGCGCCCTTCGAGGATCAGAACCTGCTCTTCGTACAGATGGCGCATCGGCTTGAGGTTTTTTCCCGGCGGGATCTCGCCCGCCATCGCGCCGACGAAGCCCTGCGAGCCTTCGAGATGGCAGTAGGCCGCCGGGCCGCCCATGCGCTCCCAGTGCGCGAGCGGCAGCGTGCGCAAGTCCGCGACGCCGAAGCCGCCGACGACTTTCAGCCCTTCGTTATCGCACCATTCCAGGAACGGAGATTTTTTACCCGCGCGCTGTTTCCACGAGTCTTTGACGCTTTCCACGGCGGCTCCTCCTTTGCCCCAAATCCATAGTGGCTTTGGGACGAAAGAGCAAGCCGCCGGCGGAGGTCAGCGTTCCTCGTAGAACAACGCGATGAGATTAAAGGCGATCAGCGCCAGGCCGAAGGCGAAGTACGCGCTTTCGGCGCTCGGCTTGCCATTGATCGCGTGGAGAAATTCGGCCGAGAAGAGATAATAGGCCATGTAGAAGGCAGCGCCGAACGTGGTGAGCAGGCAGAGTTTGATTCGTCCCCAGATCATGTAAAAGGCGATGACGCCGATGTAGAGCGCCAACTGCCAGGCGGGTATCGTGAGATTCACGGACCCTAGGTCGAACAGATTTTCCATAAAACCTCCCAGAGCCTTTCGCCGTCAACGTCCAAAAAAGCAAGCATTATGCCACGGCATAAACGGTCTTGGCGGTGCGTTGGGAATCCAAGAGTGAACAAGACGCGCCACGGCCGCCTGGACAAAGAGCGCTAGCTTGACGCTAAGGTGTTCGGTTTTGTACGCAAGAGGGAATAGAAAACCGCGGACGTAAGCGAAAGCGACACGACCGAAGTGAGCGCGAGTCCCACGTCGGCGCCGAAGAAAGTCGCGAAGGCGCCCATCACCAGCGAGCCCACCGAGCGCATTCCCTGGTCCATCAGAAACACGCTGATGACGCGGCCGAGCAGCGCATGAGGCACCTCGAGCTGGATAATCAGACGGCTCACGGTGCGGAAGGCGATCTGCCCCGCGCCAACGAACGCCAAAAGTATCGTGGAGAGCCAGAATGAGCGCGAGAGGCAGAAAAGGATCAGGAAAATCGGCGTCGCCACCGAGCTCAGCCACAGCATGACGTCTCTGCGCCAGTTTTCTCCCGAATTGCCGAGAAAAAACAACGACGTAATCGCGCCCGCGCCCGGCGCCGCCATCAAAATACCCAATCCCTGCGGGCCGACGCTGAGGATTTCCTTCGCAAAAACCGGCAAAAATCGATTATACGTGCCGACGAAAATACTGATAATGTAGGCCGCCGCGATGCTGGCGAGGATCACCGGTGCTTTTTGAATGTACCCAAAGCCTTCTTTCAATTCCGTTACAAGGTTTTCCGGCTTCCTCTCCGCCGGCTCCACGGGCAATTTGATGCGCATCATGACCAGGCCGGAGATCAACAGCGTCACGGCGTAGATGAGGAAGCAGTTGTTGGGGCTGATCCACACCAGCAGCACGCCGCCGATCGACGGACCGATGACGCGCGCGAGATTGAACTCCATCGAAAAGAGCGCCACCGCGCTCAGCAAGACGCTCGTCGGCACCAGCTCCCGGATCAGAGATTGCGACGCCGACGGATTCACGCTGCGAATCACCGACGTGAGCAGGTTGAATACCACCATGTGCCAGAAAACCAGACTGCCGCTGGCGTAGAGAAAGATCAAAGCGAAGATCGGCAGAGCCGTCAGGTATTGAATCAGAATCAGAAGCCGCATCCGGTTGTAACGGTCGACAATCGCGCCGCCGATCGCGCTCAAGACGAGCCGTGGGCCGGCCTCGCAGACGCCGAGGATGCCGAGCGCCATCGCGGAATTCGTGATCTCGTACGCGAGCCAGTAAAAGACGACCTCTTGAATGAACTGGCCGACGGAGGTGGCGAAATCGCACGACAGAAAAATAGCGTAGTTCTTATACGTGAGCGGACGAAAAACGCGTAGCAGGGTTTCCTCCGGGCTGTGAGTTGATGCGGAGAGTCGTTTATAACGCGGAGCGCCGACGGCTTACAAGCCGGAAGCGACCTTGACAGAAAACCGAAGCGGGGAATAGAACTAGTCACGTCTGGATCCACGCTTGGACGGAGGTATCCATGGGTGCGAAAAAGCTGATCGTCTGGGGCGTGCTGGCGCTATTTGGGGGCGGCGCGGCAAAACCGATGGTCGTAAGCGCGCAGACGCGCATTTCGATCGGCGTTACCGAGACGATGGAGACCTACAATCCCTACGGCGACAGCGTCTCGCTGCTCTACGGCATCTGGTGCCAGGTCATGGGCTGCCTCGGCACCTACGATTTCAACAAGGCCGAATACGTCGGCATGCTGGCGGAAAAATGGGAGGTGAAAGACCCGAACAACTGGATCTTCCATCTGCGCAAAGACATCCGCTGGCACGACGGCTCGCCGTTCACCGCCGACGACGTCGTGCACTCCTTCAACCGGGTGCGCAACGACCCGCAGAGCAAGCAGGGGCAAAACATCGCACCGATCGCCTCGGCGTCGGCGGTCGACAAATACACCGTGCGGTTCACGACCAAGCAGCCGACTGCGCCGCTGCCGGAATACATTTTCGACCGGCTCATCATCACGAACCGCGCCGTATATGAAAAATACGGCGCGGAGACCGCCGACCGGAAATATCCCATCGGCGCCGGCCCGTATAAGTTCAAGGAGCTGGTGCCGGGCCAGCGCTTCGTCATCACGAAGAATCTCGACTATCCCGGCATGAAGCAGCTGAAGCAGGCGCCGGACGAGATCGTCTACCGCGTCATGCGCGAAGACGAGCAGCGCGTGACCGCGCTGCTCAACGGCGAGATCCAGATCGCGCAGTTCATTCCGCCGCACCTGCAGAAGCGCGTCGAGAGCGACCTCAACACGAAGGCGACGTCGGTCGACTCCGTCGAGATCATGTTCCTCGCGATGCAGCCGAAGCCGCCGTTCGATAAAAAAGAAGTGCGCCAGGCAGTCTGTCACGCGATCGACCGCGACCGCATCATCAATACGCTGCTCCAGGGCCTCGCGACGCGGCTCGACGGACCGATCGGCCCCGGCCAGTACGCGTACGACCCGAACTTGAAGCCCAGATACGACTACAGTCCGGAAAAATCGAAAAAGCTGCTCGCGCAGGCGGGATATCCGAACGGAGTAGACGTCGAACTCGAAACGCCGGTCGGCCGCTACACGCTCGACAAGCAGATCAACGAAGTCATCGCGCAGATGCTGAACGCCGCGGGCTTCCGCGCGAAGCTTCTGACGCCGGAGTGGGCGACCCTCTGGTCCAACGTCCAGGCAGGCAAGGTCCCCTTCTATTA
>DATDFN010000382.1:0-6174 GCA_036522615.1 Binatia bacterium
CAATGATGCGGAAGAAGTCGCGCGCGGTTTCGCTTATGGCAAGGGTCTTACCGATGAAGGCGTGGCGATGATCGATCACCTGCGCACGCGCATGGAGAACGAGCTCGCGAAGGAAAGCGCGCAGCGCTTCAATCTGAAAAAAGGCATGGGCGGTCTCGTCGACATCGAGTTCTTGACGCAGATGCTGCAGCTGAAATACGGCGGCGGCAGGCGCCGGATTCAAACCCAGGGGACGCTCGACGCGCTCAAAGGGCTCGACGCCGAACGCATCATCAGACCGCCAGAATATCGCGCGCTCTCCAAAGGCTATTTATTCCTCAGGAGGCTCGATCACCGTCTGCGCCTCGAGCGCAACGAATCGCTCGATGTCCTGGAGCGCGACCCAGCGCGTCTACAGCAAACCGCCCTGGGCTTGGGGTACGAAGGGAAAAAGGACAATCGCGCCGGCAAACGGCTGCTGGAAGACTACGAGAAGGTGAGGAAGGAAATTCGGCGCTGCTATGAGAAGAGGTTTAGAGCGGCGGGCGCTGTTTGATTACGCAATGTCCAGTTCTTCCATTTTTCGATAGAGCGACGAGAGGCTGATATCGAGAAGGCGCGCCGCCTCTTTGCGGTCCTGTCCGGCCTGCTCTAGCACGCGGAGAATATGCTGCCGTTCGAACTGCCGCACCGCTTCCTTGAGCGAGGGAGCGAACGGCGCCGCCGCCTGTGCCGCAGCGGCAAGCGAGACTGGCAGGTCCTTGGCGGTGATCCAGTCGCCGTCGGCAAGGATCATCGTATGCTCGATCACGTTGTCGAGCTCGCGAACATTGCCCTTCCAGGGAAGCGACGTCAAAATGCGCACAACTTCGAGGTCGGCGCCTTTGAAATGCTTCTTTAGTTCCGGGTTGTGTTTCTGCACAAGGTAAGCGATCAGGAGGGGAATATCCTCCGGCCGCTCGCGCAGCGCTGGAATGCGCAGCTCCATAATGTTCAGACGATAATAGAGGTCGTCGCGAAATCTCCCCTGCTCGACTTCCAGATTGAGGTTTCGGTTGGTCGCGGCGAGCACACGCACGTCGATGCGCCGCGGCGTCGTGTTGCCGATCGGCAGGATTTCCCGCGCTTCGAGCGCGCGCAGCAGCTTCACCTGAAGGTGTTGCGGAATCTCGCCGATCTCGTCCAAAAAGATCGTACCGCCGCGCGCTTTCTCGAAGAGTCCTTCCTGGTTGGCGAAGGCGCCTGTGAACGAGCCTTTCATGTGGCCGAAAAGCAGGCTCTCCAGCAGTGTTTCCGGCAGGGCGCCGCAGTTGACGGGCAGAAAGAGCTTGTCGCGGCGGTCGGAGAGCGCGTGGATCGCGTGCGCGATCAATTCTTTACCGCTGCCGCTCTCGCCCGTGATCAAGACTGTCGCCTGAGTCGGCGCGACCTTCCTGACCATTTCGAGCAGAGCCCCGAGGGCGCGGCTTTGGCCGACGATTTGTCCGAGATCGAAATCCGCCATGGCATCAAACGCCTGGGGCCTGTTTTATCGATTGAGTGAGAAGTTTTCAAACCGCGGCGCGGATGAAAGAACCTACAGGCGGTCGCCGGCCGCAAGGAGGGCCGGATCGGCGCAGAAGCGCCGGAGCGCGGCCTTGAGCTCTTGGCGCTGCACGCTGGCAGGCACGCCGAGGTTTTGCATCGTCTGCGCGATCTTGGGACCGCCGAGCTGGAGGAGCTTGCTGTAGATCGTGTCGATTTCCGAGGTTTCGATATCGATCGCGATCTTGAACGCTTCGTCGACGGAAAGCGACGGCGTTCCTTTGGCAAGATATGCGCTCAGATCGCGTCTCAGCCGGTCGGCGTTGTCGCGCGTGATCGATGGATCGAGCGTCTCGTCGTCGTAGTTCTGGATCAGCTCTTTGCAGGCGAGCAGAATGTTTGCGTGCTGCTCTTCCTCGCCCGCCATTTCCCACCAAAAGTCTCTGAGCTCCGCGTCGAACAGAAACAGGTGCGAGAAGCGGTAGTAAATCTTCGACACGAGGCGCTCGATCTCTGCGAATCGTTCGAGCGGGTCGAAGTCGTGAGCGTCCATTTTTACGCCTCCCGCAGCCGGTTCCGCAGGAACTCGAGAATCTCGATGTGCTTTTCCGAATCCCGGATCATCGACCGGAAGAGCAGGACGAAAAGATCGCGGTAGTAGCCTTTGCTCTCCTTGATGAGCGATCTATATTCGTTTATCCCCTCTCTTTCAATCGCGATGAAGTCTTCGGTCAGTGCGAGCAGCTTTTCCTTATCTGCTTTGAGATCGTAGAGGCCCCGGATAGCGTCGGCGCGGCTGGTCCACGTGAGATCGCCTTTCAGTGTGGACGCCATCGCGCGCGTAATCGCATGATGCCTCTCCTCGTCTGAGACGATCATCTGGAGCAGCAACTTGACCATCCCGTTGTCGGTCTTGTCCGCCACCTCCTTATAGTGTTTGAGAAACTTCCCCTCTTGATACTCATGCGCCTCGAGCTCATTGACGAGTCTCTCCACCTCTGAAATCTCCGTCGCCTCGGGTTCGGGCCCTGTCATCATCGCGTAGATCTCGGGGATGGGTTCCATAGCGTCTCTCCTTTCCCGCGGGCGGCATTAGCGCCGCCCGCGTCCCAATCACATCGTTCACGCTTCGATCTCTTTCCCGGGAGCAAACAGCCGCCCCGGCTTCCACGGTGTTCCGAGCGCCGGCAGCAGCCAGCGATCGAGGCCGATCCAGCCCGAAGTCCTCCATGCGAGCACAAGCCACGTGGCGATTGCGAAGAGCAGGCCATTGGTCGACGCGGAGCCGGCCATGATGAAATTCCAGTTCATGAAGCCGCCGAAGAACGCAGCCGCCGCCGTGAAGGCGCCCAAGACAAGCGCAACGCCGATTAAGAGCTCGCTGAATAGCACGACCTTCGAGAACCATGTATAGGCGCCGGTATCGAGCAGGTACTGAATAAACGAGCGATACCAGTCGAAGGCGATCACCGGCTTCGGCGTCATCTGCAGCGACCTCTCCCAGAATTTTTGCAGCGCTGCGCCGGTCTCGATCCACGCCGGATCATGGTATTTATGAAGCCCCGCTTCGAGCCACTCCCAACCCAGAAAAAGTCTCAGTGGCAGCCAAAGCCAAGCGAGCCGCGTGTCTCCGAATACAAATTTGGCGAGCGGCGGTTCCTCGAAAACGCTCGCTTCATGATCTCTTGCCATGGTGGTCTCCTTTCCTCTTTCCGCTTACGGCACGATCAATCAGCAAGGGTCGTGCCGCGGAAAAAACACAGGAAAACCGGACGCGGAGGCAATTCTTCCGGCTTTTCAATCCCAAAATAAGGACAGCGCCGCCTCTGTTTTCTCAAGTTTAAGAAAAAGCGTCCGCAGCGACGGGAACTCGGCCCGATATAACAAGAATTTTCCGTGGCATGAATTCTGCGCAGCTACCGGAGCGCGGACGTTTTCCAGCGACACTAACAACACAACCAACGGAGGGCGCAATGGAGAGAATCCATACTTTCGACGACTGGTCGGATCTTTTTAAGAAATGGCAGAAGGACATCGGCTTCGACAACACGCTGGTAAAAGATTACAAGTTCGACGCGATCTATGACGAAGGAACGCACGCGGAGATCGAGTTCGGCGAATTCGCCGGCCGGAAGAAATGGGACAATGTCCTGCAGATCCCGACGCAGGACATGCGTGATGCGCTGCTGCATCTGATCGTCTATCAGGGCGATACCGAGTTCGCCTCTTCCGAACAACAGCGGAACCTCATCAATTCCGCGCCGACGGCGCACGACCTCGCTTGCCTTCTCCGCGTCATGCGCGAAGAGATGCGCCACGGCTGCCAGATGGGCCATTTGCTCGTGACTCACTTCGGCAGCGACGGCAAGCTCGAAGCGCGCAAGCTCCTCGAGCGTCGCGCTTACGAAGGCAGCCGACTCCTGGGCGCGTTCAATCAACCGGTCGATAACTGGCTCGACTTCTTCACGTATACCTGCTTCATCGACCGCGACGGGAAATTCCAGCTCACGATGCTGCATCGGTCCGCGTTTGCTCCACTCTCCCGCAGCATGGGTCCGATGCTGAAGGAGGAAGCATTTCATCTTTTCACCGGCCAGAGCGGACTCCAGCGTGTCGTCAGAGCGGGAAAGATCCCCGTCGAGATTATTCAGAAATATCTTAATAAGTGGCTGTCGACCGGCTACGACCTCTTCGGCAAAGACCGGTCGACGTCCGCGGCGCGCTTTTACCGCTGGGGCTTCAAAGGGCGCTTCGACGAAGCGACGGCCAAGGCGCCGCCGGCGGACATCGATCGCGTGAACGAGGAAGCGCGCGGCTATTACTACGACGAGGATCGCGAAATCATTGCCGGGTTGAATAGCTTGCTGCCGGCCGGTGAACCGAAGCTCCGCGCGCCCAGCATCAAATTCAACCGCAAAATCGGCGATTATGCCGAGCAGACTTTCAGCGTCGAGGGCGAACCGTTATCCGCCGCCGAATATGAAGCGCACTTGAAGCAAGTTCTGCCTGGCCCGACAGATCACGAAAAGCTGCGCGGTATTTTCGGCGGCAGCTGGCTCGCAGGCGGCACTGCTAATTAAGCTCGGGAGGAATTATGGAGTTCAGAACGCGCTTTAAACTCATCGGTGCGCTCACCATCGCCGCCGCCGTCATCGGCGGCTGGTGGATCGCCGCGGCTTCGAAAGAAAAAGTCCAGCCGGTCAAAGAATTCTACCTCGACGTGAGCGAGTTCGAGCACGAATTCCATCCCGGCGGTCCCAAGGTCATGGTGTGGGGATTTAACCGGCAGATACCCGGACCGACGATCAGAGTGACGGAGGGCGACCGCGTGCGCGTGCACCTGATCAATCGGCATACGTCGAACCATACGCTGCACTTTCACGGGCTCAATGTGCCGAACGAGATGGACGGCGTCGCCTACGGCCCGATGCATCATCTGGAGGTCGAGCCCGGGCAGACCCACGTGTACGAGTTCACCGCCGACCCGCCCGGCACGCACATGTATCACTGCCACGTGAATTCGCCGCAGCATATCGACATGGGCATGTCCGGCGTCATGATCGTCGAGCCCAAGGACAAGCGCGGCGAGCCCAAAGTAGATAAGGAGCAGGTGCTGCTGCTCGACGACTGGTACATCAATGATAAAGGTCTGCAGGAGCCGATGGCGCACCCGGCGATGATCCACGACGCTAATTACTTCACGATAAACGGCAAATCGTTTCCTGCCACGGAACCAATCAAGCTAAAGGAAGGCGAAAAAGTCCGCGTCCGCATGGTGAACGTCGGCTACCAGGCGCATTCGATGCATCTGCACGGCCACAGCTTCGTGGTAACGCACAAGGACGGCCGGCTGATCAAGAATCCGCAGGAGCAGGATACCGTTCTGATCGGCCCCGGCGAGCGCTACGACCTTGTCTTCACGGCGGTCCGACCGGGAATGTGGCTATTCCACTGCCACGTCGTGCCGCACGTGACGAACGACGGCGCCTATCCCGGCGGTCTGCTCGTTCCGGTGATAACGGAGCCGAAGAATGCGCCGGCGAACAAACCCGAGCACCACGCTTTAATTGATCGAGCACCCGAGGGAGCTAACATCCACTAACAACTCAAGGCGAAACGAAGGACTTATGAAATCAAAAATTCTTTTCACCGTAGTGTTCTCGTTCGAATCCCTTTGGCGGTCGGGACAGTGGACGCTAAAAAGGGAAACGGCAATAACGGCACGACCGTACAGCTCCAGGCCGACCTAGTTCCTTGTTGCGGCAATCCCGAGCCTCAAGCTACCGGCGAGGCCGACCGGCGCGTCAGTAATAAGGACAACCGCTTCCAGGCAGAAGTCTTCATCCCGGTCCCAAATGGAATCGGCGTCACGATCGGCAACGCCCGCTCGGCGGATGTTCGACTGATCTTGACTCGCAGCGGCACCGATTACGCCGAGTGCCGGCTGGTATTCGATGAAGTCCAGCAGGATAAAAAAACGGGGCAAGTAGAAGCCGAGTACAAGCTCGATCTGCGCAACAAGAAGACTCGCGGCAGCTGCAGCCCCAGCCTGCCCGACATCCAAGCGGGCGATGTCGGAACGGCCACGCTGGTGACGAATCCGTCGGACCGGACGCTTGATGTCGATCTCCTGCAGGGAATTTTCGGCGCGAGCGACGATTAAATCCTGTT